>NZ_WOFU01000032.1 GCF_016879755.1 Bacillus sp. B15-48 | reverse complement strand
ATTCAAAGTTACCCTCCAACAGGTACCTCTGCTTTCTTATTGGCTTTTTTAAGTTATTTATAGGGTTTCCTACTTTGATCAATGATATACAGGAAACCCGAGGGACTTTTATTTTCACAGAAAAAGATAGAGGTGTAATGATGTTTAAAAATGAAATGACGAAACTTTTGCGTATTCAGTATCCGATTATTCAAGCACCGATGGCAGGAGGAATCACCACTTCAAAGTTAGTGGCTGAAGTTTCGAAAAGTGGTGCTCTTGGAATGATAGCAGCAGGCTATATGACACCTAATCAAATACGAGACCAAATTAGAGAAATTAAGCAGTTAACATCCAACCCATTCGGGATCAATTTATTTGTTCCGAACGAATTTCAAGTGAATGAGACGGAAGTTGGAATTGCGAACCAATACCTAAAGCCTATCCGAGAGCAATTGAATGTACAAGATAAAGAGTCGGTAGAAATTCCTGATTTCAATCAAATGCGCGCGACCTTCCATGAACAAATAAAAGTGGTCATCGAAGAACAGGTTCCGGTTTGTTCATTTACATTTGGGATTCCTTTTATAGAGATTATTAAGGATTTGAAACAACATGGTGTGATTGTTATTGGAACGGCTACGACAGTGAACGAAGCCATCGAAATTGAAAACAGTGGAATGGACCTTGTCGTTGTCCAGGGCAGTGAAGCTGGTGGGCATCGCGGAAACTTTTTAGACGGTCATCAGGAGAGTTTAGTTGGTCTAATGTCCCTTATCCCCCAAGTGGCCGATCATGTAAGAATTCCTATTGTCGCTGCAGGAGGAATTATGGACGGTCGAGGGTTAACAGCATCTCTTTGTTTAGGAGCACAGGGTGTACAAATGGGCACCGCCTTTCTAATTTGTATGGAAAGTGGCGCAAATGATATATATAAAGAATCAATCCTGCATACTCACGAAGACCAAGTTGTTCTCACTCGTTCATTTTCAGGAAAATGGGCAAGAGGAATTAAAAACAAATTCATTTCAAATATGCAGAAATTTGAAGACTCTTTCCCACCGTTTCCAATACAAAACAGCTTAACGCAAGGAATAAGAAAAGCCGCTTCTGCACAAAGAAACCGTGAATATATGTCGCTTTGGTCCGGACAAAGTCCACGGCTAGCTAAAAAACAAAGTGTGGAAGCTTTGATTCAAGATGTTGTTGCAGAATTAATTGAACACTCTCATGGCTAAAGCCACGAGATTCCTAAGTACAGAAACCTATTGGCTTCTAATTGATTAGGCGAACCCCACAGTTCCTGCGGTTAGAAGTCTTATAGCTTCATTCTTCAGATTTAAT
>NZ_WOFU01000031.1 GCF_016879755.1 Bacillus sp. B15-48 | reverse complement strand
TATGGAAGGCAGACCCGGGGAACTGAAACATCTAAGTACCCGGAGGAAGAGAAAGCAAATGCGATTCCCTGAGTAGCGGCGAGCGAAACGGGATTAGCCCAAACCAGAAGGCTTGCCTTCTGGGGTTGTAGGACACTCTATACGGAGTTACAAAGGAATGAAGTAGACGAAGAGGTCTGGAAAGGCCCGTCAAAGAAGGTAACAACCCTGTAGTTGAAACTTCGTTCCCTCTTGAGTGGATCCTGAGTACGGCGGGACACGAGAAATCCCGTCGGAAGCTGGGAGGACCATCTCCCAAGGCTAAATACTCCCTAGTGACCGATAGTGAACCAGTACCGTGAGGGAAAGGTGAAAAGCACCCCGGAAGGGGAGTGAAATAGACCCTGAAACCGTGTGCCTACAAGTAGTCAGAGCCCATTCATGGGTGATGGCGTGCCTTTTGTAGAATGAACCGGCGAGTTACGATTACATGCAAGGTTAAGCTGAAGAAGCGGAGCCGCAGCGAAAGCGAGTCTGAATAGGGCGTATTAGTATGTGGTTGTAGACCCGAAACCAGGTGATCTACCCATGTCCAGGGTGAAGGTAGGGTAACACCTACTGGAGGCCCGAACCCACGTACGTTGAAAAGTGCGGGGATGAGGTGTGGGTAGCGGAGAAATTCCAATCGAACTTGGAGATAGCTGGTTCTCTCCGAAATAGCTTTAGGGCTAGCCTCACGAAGTTTAGAGTCTTGGAGGTAGAGCACTGTTTGGACTAGGGGCCCTCATCGGGTTACCGAATTCAGACAAACTCCGAATGCCAATGACTTATCCGTGGGAGTCAGACTGCGAGTGATAAGGTCCGTAGTCGAAAGGGAAACAGCCCAGACCACCAGCTAAGGTCCCAAAGTATACGTTAAGTGGAAAAGGATGTGGAGTTGCTTAGACAACCAGGATGTTGGCTTAGAAGCAGCCACCATTTAAAGAGTGCGTAATAGCTCACTGGTCGAGTGACTCTGCGCCGAAAATGTACCGGGGCTAAACGTATCACCGAAGCTGTGGGTGGACATCTTACGATGTCCGCGGTAGGAGAGCGTTCTAAGGGCGTTGAAGCTAGACCGTAAGGACTAGTGGAGCGCTTAGAAGTGAGAATGCCGGTATGAGTAGCGAAAGATGGGTGAGAATCCCATCCACCGAATGCCTAAGGTTTCCTGAGGAAGGCTCGTCCGCTCAGGGTTAGTCGGGACCTAAGCCGAGGCCGAAAGGCGTAGGCGATGGACAACAGGTTGATATTCCTGTACCACCTCTTTATCGTTTGAGTGATGGGGGGACGCAGGAGGATAGGGTAAGCGCACTGCTGGTTATGTGCGTCTAAGCAGTTAG
>NZ_WOFU01000030.1 GCF_016879755.1 Bacillus sp. B15-48 | reverse complement strand
ACTTACTGGAAAAGCCGCAAAGGTAAGTGACTCGATACTAAGTTATCGAGAGGAGCCTTAACCCAAAAGGTAGGGACTCAGTGCGAAGCCTGTCTGTCCATGAAAGAAAAACTGAGTTATCTTAGAACATGTCATGTCCATACAGAAACCGAGAGGACAAATCCATAGAATCGGGGTCGAACAGAAGGGTAGACCGTATGGGGCGTAGTACTTTATGGTGCTGCTGATATTGCCGAAGTTCGGCTATTCAATCATCAGACTGAAAGGAAAGAAACGGAACATGAACGGAAAAGAAGACAAACAAGGTTTTCGTGAGGGAGTAAAGATTCTGCAAAAGAAGAAATGGTATAGTCTCATAGATAAAATATGGGCAATGCCTAACATGGAGGAAGCCTTTAAAGAGGTAAAAAGGAATCGTGGAGCCGCAGGGGTAGATGGAGTAACAATTAAGGCTTTTGAATTTGGTGTGGAGGATAATGTACAAATTCTCCAACGTGAATTACAAGAAAAGACATACAAGCCGAGACCAGTAAAACGTGTATACATTCCAAAGGCTGATGGTTCAAAAAGACCTCTAGGAATCCCAACCGTGAGAGACCGAGTAGTACAGGCTTCTGTACGCAGAATAATAGAACCAATCTTTGAAGCTAAATTTCTTGATTGTAGTTTTGGTTTTCGACCGAATCGAAGTGCACATATGGCATTGGAGAAAATCCGAAAGGATTTAATGGATGGTTATGTGTATGTAATTGATGCAGACCTGAAATCATATTTTGATACAATTCCGCATGACAAACTTATGTCTTTAGTTAGAGAAGAAATAGTGGATGGAAGTGTCATTAGATTGCTTGAGAGTTTTCTCCAAGCAGGAATTATGGAAGGTGGCAGTTTCCATTTAAATGAAAAGGGCACTCCACAGGGCGGTGTTATCAGCCCATTACTTGCGAACATATACTTGCATCCGTTGGATGAACTTATGACAGAGAGAGGACATCGCATTACAAGATATGCAGATGATTTTGTTATTTGTTGCAAATCACAAAAAGGTGCTGAAAGAGTACTTAAATCAGTTACTCGATTCCTTGAACAAAAACTTGGATTAATCGTACATCCTGAGAAGACTAAGATTATTAATAATATGAATGAATCATTTGCTTTTCTGGGTTAAACCCTCTGAGAAATCTATAGAGAAGTTTAAAAGTAAAGTCAAGGAAATAACAAAGCGAAATCAAACGGTAAACATTGAGAAACTGATTAAAGAAATACTCAAACCCTATCTAAGAGGATGGGGAAATTACTTTGGACATTGGCACTCCAAGACACTATTGACTAAGTTTGATAAATGGATTAGGAGAAGATTACGGTCTGTTCAATTAAGAAGTTGGAGGAAAATAAGGAAACTACATAGGGAGTTACGCAGAAGGAAATGGAAAGGGGAACTTCCACAGCTTCGGATGTATGCATGGAGAAGTTCAAAGTGTAAACCCGTAAACGTGGCCCTTCCAAATAAATGGTTTTATAAAGAGAAGGGTCTTGTTTCTCTTGTAGATAT
>NZ_WOFU01000029.1 GCF_016879755.1 Bacillus sp. B15-48 | reverse complement strand
TTGGAGAGTTTGATCCTGGCTCAGGACGAACGCTGGCGGCGTGCCTAATACATGCAAGTCGAGCGAATCTTTAAAAGCTTGCTTTTAAAGATTAGCGGCGGACGGGTGAGTAACACGTGGGCAACCTGCCTGTAAGACTGGGATAACTCCGGGAAACCGGGGCTAATACCGGATAATTCCTTTCCTCTCATGAGGGAAGGCTGAAAGACGGTTTCGGCTGTCACTTACAGATGGGCCCGCGGCGCATTAGCTAGTTGGTGAGGTAACGGCTCACCAAGGCAACGATGCGTAGCCGACCTGAGAGGGTGATCGGCCACACTGGGACTGAGACACGGCCCAGACTCCTACGGGAGGCAGCAGTAGGGAATCTTCCGCAATGGACGAAAGTCTGACGGAGCAACGCCGCGTGAGCGAAGAAGGCCTTCGGGTCGTAAAGCTCTGTTGTTAGGGAAGAACAAGTATCGGAGTAACTGCCGGTACCTTGACGGTACCTAACCAGAAAGCCACGGCTAACTACGTGCCAGCAGCCGCGGTAATACGTAGGTGGCAAGCGTTGTCCGGAATTATTGGGCGTAAAGCGCGCGCAGGCGGTTTCTTAAGTCTGATGTGAAAGCCCCCGGCTCAACCGGGGAGGGTCATTGGAAACTGGGGAACTTGAGTGCAGAAGAGGAGAGTGGAATTCCACGTGTAGCGGTGAAATGCGTAGAGATGTGGAGGAACACCAGTGGCGAAGGCGACTCTCTGGTCTGTAACTGACGCTGAGGCGCGAAAGCGTGGGGAGCGAACAGGATTAGATACCCTGGTAGTCCACGCCGTAAACGATGAGTGCTAAGTGTTAGAGGGTTTCCGCCCTTTAGTGCTGCAGCAAACGCATTAAGCACTCCGCCTGGGGAGTACGGCCGCAAGGCTGAAACTCAAAGGAATTGACGGGGGCCCGCACAAGCGGTGGAGCATGTGGTTTAATTCGAAGCAACGCGAAGAACCTTACCAGGTCTTGACATCCTCTGCCACTCCTAGAGATAGGACGTTCCCCTTCGGGGGACAGAGTGACAGGTGGTGCATGGTTGTCGTCAGCTCGTGTCGTGAGATGTTGGGTTAAGTCCCGCAACGAGCGCAACCCTTGAGCTTAGTTGCCAGCATTAAGTTGGGCACTCTAAGGTGACTGCCGGTGACAAACCGGAGGAAGGTGGGGATGACGTCAAATCATCATGCCCCTTATGACCTGGGCTACACACGTGCTACAATGGATAGAACAAAGGGCAGCAAAACCGCGAGGTCAAGCCAATCCCATAAATCTATTCTCAGTTCGGATTGCAGGCTGCAACTCGCCTGCATGAAGCCGGAATCGCTAGTAATCGCGGATCAGCATGCCGCGGTGAATACGTTCCCGGGCCTTGTACACACCGCCCGTCACACCACGAGAGTTTGTAACACCCGAAGTCGGTGGGGTAACCTTTTGGAGCCAGCCGCCTAAGGTGGGACAGATGATTGGGGTGAAGTCGTAACAAGGTAGCCGTATCGGAAGGTGCGGCTGGATCACCTCCTTTCTAAGGATAATGTCTATAGGACATTCGGAATACGAATCTTACG
>NZ_WOFU01000028.1 GCF_016879755.1 Bacillus sp. B15-48 | reverse complement strand
GACTTGCATGTATTAGGCACGCCGCCAGCGTTCGTCCTGAGCCAGGATCAAACTCTCCAATAAAGAGTAAGCTTTAGCTCATAAAATAAAACGTTGGCTCATGTTCTCTATATTAATAGAAGAAACACGATAAATATTGTTTGTTGACGCTTGTTTGTTTAGTTTTCAAAGAACAATCTTACTGTTATGTCTCAGAAGCGACTTTATTATAATATCGTATTCTTATTGACATATCAATTACAAATTTTTTCCAGTAACAAAGAATGAATACTGGCTCCGCAGGTAGGATTCGAACCTACGACCGTTCGGTTAACAGCCGAATGCTCTACCACTGAGCTACTGCGGAAAATCTAAATAACAACATGGTGGGCCTAAGTGGACTCGAACCACCGACCTCACGCTTATCAGGCGTGCGCTCTAACCAGCTGAGCTATAGGCCCATAATGAAGCGGGTGATGGGAATCGAACCCACTACATCAGCTTGGAAGGCTGAGGTTTTACCAGTAAACTACACCCGCAAATAATAATTATAATAAAATGGTGGAGGGGGACGGATTCGAACCGCCGAACCCGAAGGAGCGGATTTACAGTCCGCCGCGTTTAGCCACTTCGCTACCCCTCCAATAAAGGTGGCTCAGGACGGAATCGAACCGCCGACACATGGATTTTCAGTCCATTGCTCTACCGACTGAGCTACTGAGCCATATCAATATTTTTTTAAAAATGGCGGTCCGGACGGGACTCGAACCCGCGACCTCCTGCGTGACAGGCAGGCATTCTAACCAACTGAACTACCCGACCAAATTTTTATAAACTTAAACTAAAGATAAAATTGGTTGCGGGGGCAGGATTTGAACCTGCGACCTTCGGGTTATGAGCCCGACGAGCTACCGGACTGCTCCACCCCGCGATAATAGTAATAGTATTCACACTAAGAAATAAATGGAGGAGGAAAGGGGATTCGAACCCCTGCGCGGTTTGACCCGCCTGTCGGTTTTCAAGACCGATCCCTTCAGCCGGACTTGGGTATTCCTCCAAAAATGCAATAGCGGCGGAGGGAGTCGAACCCACGACCTTTCGGGTATGAACCGAATGCTCTAGCCAGCTGAGCTACACCGCCATATTTTTTCATTATTTTATTGGTGGAGCCTAGCGGGATCGAACCGCTGACCTCCTGCGTGCAAAGCAGGCGCTCTCCCAGCTGAGCTAAGGCCCCAAAAAAAAGTTGCAATTCAAAAAGTGAATTGGTGCGGGTGAAGGGAGTCGAACCCCCACGCCTTACGGCGCTAGATCCTAAGTCTAGTGCGTCTGCCAATTCCGCCACACCCGCAATACAAATGGTGAGCCATGAAGGACTCGAACCTTCGACCCTCTGATTAAAAGTCAGATGCTCTACCAACTGAGCTAATGGCTCCAAATAGGATAGCATTCATTCTGCTTGAGAAATATTATTATTATCGCATCTGATCTACTGACTGAGCTAATAGCTTGCAAAATGGTGCCGGCCAGAGGACTCGAACCCCCAACCTACTGATTACAAGTCAGTTGCTCTACCAATTGAGCTAGGCCGGCTCATTATAAATATGGTGGAGGATGACGGGATCGAACCGCCGACCCTCTGCTTGTAAGGCAGATGCTCTCCCAGCTGAGCTAATCCTCCATATAAGTGGTGACCCGTACGGGATTCGAACCCGTGTTACCGCCGTGAAAGGGCGGTGTCTTAACCACTTGACCAACGGGCCATTGTTTGCCTGGCAACGTCCTACTCTCACAGGGGGAAGCCCCCAACTACCATCGGCGCTTTTAGAAGCTTAACTTCCGTGTTCGGCATGGGAACGGGTGTGACCTTCTCGCTATCGCCACCAGACTACTATTAAATTGAGGTTTGTTCCCTCAAAACTAGATAATGTTTGTAAGAAGAAAAAGCAA
>NZ_WOFU01000027.1 GCF_016879755.1 Bacillus sp. B15-48 | reverse complement strand
GGGCCGTCGCTTTGATTGATGAATAATGGGGTAAGGGGATAGGAGAATTATTTTTAGGGTATAAGAAGTACAAAAAAATCCCGAAAGATGAACTTTCGGGATAAGATCTAAAAAATTATAGTTTAAACAATGAAAGAATATCATCAATGTTTTCGTTAGGATCTGGGGCAAGGACGTTACCTTCAATTGCTTCTAACATGCGATTTTCTTTTTCTTTCAATCGAGTATAGATTTTTTCATCAATGGTATTGTACACCTGGTCAAAAGTATCAAGCATCATATAATAATATTGCGTATATTGGTCATCTGGAAGGCCTAAACGATGAATCCGATCCCTTGATTGAAGCATGTGTGTCAAATTAAATGAATATTCCAAGTAAATCGCATCATGGCACGTTTTATGGAGGGATACAGATTCCGCTAAAGTATGCGGATTTGTAATTAATACTTCGATTTCCTCTTTTTTAAACTTATCTATGATAGAATCCCTTTCTTCTTGGGGAGTACTACCATAAATTACAGCAGCTTTGATTCCTTTTGAAATTAAATCCCGATACACTTTATCAATTGTATTGACGAACATGCACCAAATAATTATTTGCTTCTTTTCACGATCTAATTCCTGAACTACTCTTAGCGCTTCCCGATATTTCGTTGTTTCTTTCACTTTGCGTATAATACTTACCTCTTCTTCAGAGAAAGTAATGGGCTCATTCTGAAACTCATTGAACCAATCCGTAGCATTTTCTTCTCCGTACATCTCTATTACATCAACCGCTTTTAATAGAAGCTCCGGATTCGTAGAAGCTTGAATAAGTCGAATATATAAATGGAGTGGGGAACCACCGTATTTTCGATATAGTAATTCAATAATTTCGCGTTCATCCGTATTAGCAGGACATTTGATGAGTTCATCATCATTTACTTTTGGTACAGCTAACTGCTTTTTCGTCGTTCTCCAAAAGAAAGGGAACAGCTTAGAATTGATTTCATCAATCATGGTTACAGATGGCTCTTTCAGTTCATTTGGTTTAAAATTAAAAAACATTTGATATTCTTCCAGATACAAGATGTTCAAAAAGTTATATATATCTTGGTAAGAGTTAGGAATAGGGGTCCCAGTTAAAGCAAATTTATAGCTGGGTTTTACTGCAATTCGCTTCGCAAACTGGGCTCTTTTACTAGTTATCCCCTTAATCTTATGAATCTCATCGAATACGAGAATCGTACGGTCATCGATAATATCCGACAAAACTGCTTCGTATTTTGGAAGCGATTCGTAGTTAATCAGAATTAAATTTTTATTTATTCCATTTAACCTTAATTGAACATCAGCCGCGTTCTCGGAGTGGATATCCAATACCTCTAGTTTTTTCTTGGATCCAAAGTTCTCATCGAATTCAAGCTTCCAAGATAGAAAAGAGTTCTTCGGACCAATCATAACGATTCGATCTACTTTATTTACCTCATTGGAATTCAAATATGCAAAAACCCCATAAATCATAGAGGTTTTACCGGCACCTGGAACCGAAAAATTTGCTGCCTTTTGCATTTGCGTCATATAGAAGGCACTCCACATTTGCTGCTCTCTTAAAGGTCGAAAAAGTTCCTTTGAGACAATAGACTCGAACTTTTTATAGTCTGTGATTACCCTCGGATTCCGGTCTTTAATCAGCATTCCGTATTTGGATCTTTCTTCTATCCAAAAAGCGTGCTTTTCAATATAATCAATTAGTTTCTTACTAGTTACAAAGGTGAACTTTTTTCTACTAGAGTACTTTTCTAAAATAGATATTACCTTTTGCATCTCTATGTAGGTAAGGTTTGAAAGGAAATTAGGGTATCCATCTTCCGTATAGTAAGGCTTCAATTTCTTAGAGACATAAAAATCATCAGGGTTTATTTCAAAGCTATCTAAATTATCCTGCAGAACAAGTTGGTTTCCTTCAATTGTTAATATTAGAGCATCAGCTGTTAGCATATCTTTATCCACAACAATTCTCCCTTTATCATAGGTCATGATTTTTTGTTTGACGATGTCATTGATTTCTTTCACAAATATATTTCGATCATGTGCTTCGTCGTTCCATAATTGGTCGAACTGGAGTTGAGCCTTGTATAGCTTTTGTTGATCAAATTCCGATGATAACCAGGAAGTAGTCACGTCAAATGCTTCATAGTTGTGGGCAATAGCTGCAAATGTTTCGTTGTTGGAGCCGGAAAAATAAATGGTATTTTCTTCTTTATCTTTACAAATTCCGAATTTAGAATGGAATAAACCTTCTTTCACAAATCCTATCTTAATGTCTACATAACCATTTGCAATTAAGTGGGCAAGATTATAGAAATGCACTTGCTCTTCGAGAGTAAGCGTTTCTTCGAGTTTAGATAGCAATCTCGAACCATACTTTTCCCGAAGATTATAGCCACTTTTAATGAGGTCAAAATCTTCTTCACTAATATGTTCTGATATAATCAAGCGGTATCGACCATCGTTTTGGATTAAGCCACTGAGTCCTTTGGAATAGGCAGCTAACGCCTTTGAACTAAAATAACCACTTACCCGGTCGTAAGTGATGGAGCAGGATAATACGGGATTGTAAAAATCCCGTATTAAATCTCCCTCTTGTGAATAATAACTTGGTTTTAACGTTAATTCTTTATACATTTACCTTTTCTTCCAATAAATCAATTGTAGATTGTACTTTTTTCAAAATTTCCTTGAATTCCTCTTTATTACCGTTCTTCATTAGAGAAACTGCGACTGAATCAATGGCATCCAAAGTATCAAAAGCGCGGCTTAAGAGGTCGACTGGTTTATTGCGAGCTGCATCTGTACGGGAAGCATCAATCTTTTTCTCGATAATTTTATTACTTTCATCTTTTAATTCTTGATTGGAAGCAATTACCCTTCCAATCGAGTTTACATCTGTGATTTCCTGTTCATGAAGGGCATCATGTAGTTCTGCTGTAATGTCTTCATATTCATCCATAAATTCACTTGCACGGCTAGTCTTAATAATATCTTTTCCGATATTACGGATAAAACGAGTTAAATCTCCTTGATTAGAGGTAATCAATGCTGCAAATAGGGTGTTCTTTACATCTTCTCTTTGGTCGTCGCTTACACTTTTCAAGATGGACATTATCTCTTGGAAAGGACCGTCCAGCTTTAAATCACGGGCAATATAGTACTTTCCTTTGGCGTTAATGAAATCAAGAAACTCTACCATTAACATGGCTTCTGTTTTCAATTTCTCTACTTCTTTTTCTTTTTTATTCGTATTAGTAGCGTATTCTTGTACCGTGAAAATTTTATTTTCCACTAAGTCTCTATATACATCTACTAGGTTGTCGATAGGGTTGTAATCAACTGGCTTTTCTTCCGCATGTTGGAGATTAAGCTCGAGTCTCTTCACATCTTTAGCAGAGATGCCTTGGTCCGTGTCTAAAATAACTGCTTCAAAATAATAATCTTTTCCTTCGTCCTTATTCAGTTCACGCAAACAGGTAAAACGACGGTTTCCATCGACAATCCGGCCGTTTTTTAAAACAACACCAGGCAATCTTTGTCCAAATAATTTAATATTATTTTTCGTGTCTCTTAATGCTTGTTTATTTGAATTGACAATAAAATCATGAACGATGTTATTGTAGGCTTCCAAATCCTCAAAGTTAAAGCTGCCGTGTTCATCGATATATTTACTGATGTGCGTGGCAATACGGCCATTTT
>NZ_WOFU01000026.1 GCF_016879755.1 Bacillus sp. B15-48 | reverse complement strand
AGTGAGATTGAATCTAAGCATTTTTCTGTACGTAGTCATCCTTCCAAAAGGAAAGAGCTAACAAAGGGTTGAACACCAAGCTCACTCAAACAGTTTTTTGTACAGGGTCGAGCCACCAAAAAAGACCGCGTTTTACTAACTGTTTGCGTCACTAACATTATGGGCTGAGGAGATTAATTTTCATGCATGGGTTGGGAGCGAAAGCTCATGTGAGTTTTTTGTTTGAAAACATAAGTGCAGCCGATAGAATTTTACAAAACAAAGCTTAAATTTGTTAAACTAAGGAAAAGACTTTTATTAAGGATGATTTTCTAAAAGTCTTATCTATCCAAACTTTATGATGGAGGATGGTCACTTTTGAATGAAACAGTCGATACACATGAGCGTTTTATTAAACAAATCGCCAAAGAGCAAACTTTAAATGTTAAACAAATCGAAAATGTCATTTCGATGACGAACGAAGGCAATACGGTTCCTTTTATCGCACGTTATCGTAAAGAGCAAACAGGAGCGCTCGATGAGGTGCAAATTCGTCAAGTCATTGAGAGATGGCAATACATACAGCATCTTGAACAACGGAAAGATGAAGTACTTCGTCTCATTGATGAACAGGGGAAATTAACGGACGAACTTAAACTTGGGATTGAGAAGGCAATTAAGCTTCAAGAAGTAGAGGACTTGTATCGTCCATACAAACAGAAACGGAGAACGAAAGCAACGGTTGCCAAAGAAAAAGGTTTAGAACCGTTTGCACAATGGATGTTAACATTTCCGTTATCAGGAAATCTTGAAACAGAGGCGGCCTCTTACATATTAGAAGAAAAAGGGGTAGCTACGGTCGAAGAAGCAATTGCTGGCGCGAAAGATATTATTGCGGAAATGGTCTCTGATGACGCTGCTAGCCGAAAGTGGATTCGTACGGAAACATATAAAAATGGTTTAGTTGAGTCAACAGTGAAAAATGAGGAAAAAGACGAAAAAAATGTATATGAAATGTACTATGAATATTCAGAGCCAATTAATAAAATTGTCCCTCATCGTATCCTTGCTTTGAATCGTGGTGAGAAAGAGGAAATCCTCAGAGTTTCTATTAAAACAGGAACGGATTTAATCATGAGGTATCTTGACAAAAAATGGATAAATAACCACCAGTCATTCACCGCTTCTAGTGTCACTGAAGCAATTGAAGATGCATATAAGCGTTTAATTCAGCCAGCAATTGAACGAGAATTAAGGAATGAACTGACAGATAAGGCAGAAGAACAGGCAATTCATATTTTTTCAGAGAACTTAAGAAAACTATTATTACAACCACCATTAAAAGGGAAAATCGTACTAGGAGTCGACCCTGCTTACCGAACAGGCTGTAAATTAGCCGTTGTTGATGAAACAGGGAAAGTCTTGAAGATCGAAGTCATTTATCCGCATCTTTCAGCCGGAAAAGCCCAAGAGGCAAAAGGTAAGTTCATTCAGATTATTAATGGCTACGATGTAGAAATGGTTGCAATAGGGAATGGGACGGCTTCTCGAGAAACAGAGCAATTTGTTTCTGATATACTAAAAACCCTCGACAAAGAGATTTTTTACCTAATCGTGAACGAAGCAGGAGCAAGTGTTTACTCAGCTTCTGACCTTGCCCGTGAAGAATTTCCAGATTTACAAGTTGAGGAAAGAAGTGCGGTATCAATTGCACGGAGACTTCAAGATCCGTTAGCGGAATTAGTGAAAATAGATCCAAAATCTGTAGGTGTTGGTCAATATCAACATGATGTCAGCCAGAAGCGTCTATCTGAGTCATTGACTTTTGTTGTTGAAACCGCGGTGAACCATGTTGGTGTAAATGTAAATACAGCTTCTTCTTCGCTATTGCAATATGTTTCAGGTTTATCGAAAACAGTTGCGAACAATGTTGTGAAAAAACGTGAAGAAGAAGGGAAATTCACGAGTCGCACTGAGTTAAAGAAAATTCCGCGATTAGGTGCAAAAACTTATGAACAAGCGATCGGTTTTTTGCGTGTTATTGATGGGAAGGAGCCGCTCGATCGCACTGGAATACATCCTGAAAGCTACGGGGAAGTAAAGCAATTATTAAGCAGTCTTGGATTCAAAACAGCGGATATTGGTTCCGAACAGCTAAAGGAGCAACTTTCCAAGCTTAATATTCAAAAAACAGCAAAGGAACTGAATATCGGTGAGTTGACTTTAAAAGATATTATTGATGCACTTGTTAGACCAGAAAGGGATCCGCGCGATGATCTTCCGGCACCGCTGTTAAAGAAGGACGTCTTAAAACTTGAAGACTTAAAGGCTGGCATGGAGTTGCAGGGGACCGTTCGAAATGTAGTTGACTTCGGTGCGTTTATCGATATTGGGGTAAAACAAGATGGGCTTGTCCATATCTCTAAACTGAGCAATAAATTTGTTAAGCATCCACTAGACATTGTATCCGTTGGCGATGTAGTTACTGTTTGGGTAGATAGTGTCGATTTCAAAAAGGATCGGGTCGCATTAACGATGTTGGGTTCGGAACAGTAAGCATGATGATCAGAAAGGAAGTCTTTCCCTTAAAGAGGACAGACACCCTTTCTTTTCTTTATTCTGTTTTCACGGTTAGCAATAGCACAGCTTTCACTTCATTCATCTCCAGCAGAGATGTCTTGTTTTTGTCTATAAAAAAACCAGCATTGATTTAATAGCTTAATTTGATATCGATCTTTCTCATAGAAAGCACGCATCATTTGATTCTGAAACCAAACAGGCATCGTACATACCTCCAGATTGGTTAATGTAACATTACTATATGCTAGAATAGGTTGTCATGTTCACAAGTTAAATAAATCATTAGTCATTAAGGGGAATATTGCCCAAGGGATCATAAAAGGTATTATAGAAGGTGAAGAAAAATGAACAATCAGGAGCTTCAAACTCTAGTTGAACAGATTTCAATTAATGAGTTTGGGAAGTCATTTCGACATCATGCCTATTTTAATTCGAGGCTGCGTACAACTGGAGGTAGGTATCTTCTTCAAAGTCATGATATTGAAATTAATAAAAAGTACTTTGAACAGTTAGGGATGAACGAACTAATTGGGATTATTAAACATGAGCTTTGTCATTACCATTTGCATCTAGAAGGAAAGGGCTATAAGCATCGCGATCGTGATTTTCGAGAACTTCTCTCCAAAGTAAATGCACCTAGGTTTTGTACGGTGTTGCCAGAGAATAAGAAGAAAAAGCAATCGCGCAAGATTCTTGTTTATCATTGTACAAGTTGCCATCTCAACTATCATCGGAAAAGGTCTATTGATCTAACACGTTTTGTTTGCGGTAAATGTCGTGGACGTTTGAAATTAGTGAAAAAAATGGATGGGAATGAGGAACAATAACTTCTCTGGATTTTTTCAAAAAGTTCCTTGACTTTTATTGGGCACATAATTATAATCATAAGAGTCGACAACAGCGGTTGTCCAAAAATAAGAATTAATTAAGTCACAATTCTATTTTTCCGCAGTAGCTCAGTGGTAGAGCATTCGGCTGTTAACCGAACGGTCGTAGGTTCGAATCCTACCTGCGGAGCCATATTTGGGGAAGTACTCAAGAGGCTGAAGAGGCGCCCCTGCTAAGGGTGTAGGTCGGGTAACCGGCGCGAGGGTTCAAATCCCTCCTTCTCCGCCAGTAAAATAATATGGCCCCTTGGTCAAGCGGTTAAGACACCGCCCTTTCACGGCGGTAACACGGGTTCGAATCCCGTAGGGGTCATTCCGATTAAATGGTCCGGTAGTTCAGTTGGTTAGAATGCCTGCCTGTCACGCAGGAGGTCGCGGGTTCGAGTCCCGTCCGGACCGCCATTTTTCATGATACACAATATACTGTTGGGCTATAGCCAAGTGGTAAGGCACCGGACTTTGACTCCGTCATTCGCAGGTTCGAATCCTGCTAGCCCAGCCATTTTTTATTTTTTAAGTGGATAAATGTATGGTAGTTACGAGCCATTAGCTCAGTTGGTAGAGCAGATTGCTCACCTCCTCGAATTGCATCTTTGGCAATCTGCGAGGAAGACCGTAAGGTCTTTCGAGCATCAGATGCGATACAATAAAACTTATTGTGTAATACAATGAGAGGTACTTTTTTTACGAGCCATTAGCTCAGTTGGTAGAGCATCTGACTTTTAATCAGAGGGTCGAAGGTTCGAGTCCTTCATGGCTCACCATTTTAGAGGTTCGATTGTTTGTAATTCATCGATGTAATTACTTAACGTCTAACATCTAGACTAATACATCTAAAAAACGCGGGTGTGGCGGAATTGGCAGACGCACTAGACTTAGGATCTAGCGCCGCGAGGCGTGGGGGTTCGACTCCCTTCACCCGCACCATAAATTACCATTGAATTTTTTAATAAAATAGTATAATGTTAGTTGTTGTTAAATAATATATGCGGTCGTGGCGGAATGGCAGACGCGCTAGGTTGAGGGCCTAGTGGGGGCAACCCCGTGGAGGTTCAAGTCCTCTCGGCCGCACCAAAAAAAGTTCTTGACAAAAAGAAAATAACTTGTTATGATATAAAAGTTCGCTTTTAAAGTGCGCCCGTAGCTCAATTGGATAGAGCGTCTGACTACGGATCAGAAGGCTATGGGTTCGACTCCTTTCGGGCGCGCCATAAGATAACGGGAAGTAGCTCAGCTTGGTAGAGCACTTGGTTTGGGACCAAGGGGTCGCAGGTTCGAATCCTGTCTTCCCGACCATTCAAAACAACTAATTAAAAATAAAAATGCGGGTGTAGTTTACTGGTAAAACCTCAGCCTTCCAAGCTGATGTAGTGGGTTCGATTCCCATCACCCGCTCCAGAAAAAATTGCTCTTTGAAAACTAAACAAACAAGCGTCAACAAACAATAACAATTTGTGTTTCTTCTATAATGAAGATCACAAGCCAACGTTTTATTTTATGAGCTAAAGCTTACTCTTTATTGGAGAGTTTG
>NZ_WOFU01000025.1 GCF_016879755.1 Bacillus sp. B15-48 | reverse complement strand
CCTCAAGATGAGATTTCCCATAGTTTATACTAGTAAGATCCCTGAAAGATGATCAGGTTGATAGGTCAGAGGTGGAAGCACGGTGACGTGTGGAGCTGACTGATACTAATCGATCGAGGACTTAACCTAATAAGTTAAGATTGATACTCGAATTGCTTTTCTTCTTACAAACTTTATCTAGTTTTGAGGGAACAAACCTCATTTTAATAATCGTCTGGTGGCGATAGCGAGAAGGTCACACCCGTTCCCATGCCGAACACGGAAGTTAAGCTTCTAAAGCGCCGATGGTAGTTGGGGGTTTCCCCCTGCGAGAGTAGGACGTTGCCAGGCAAAACACAAAAAACAGCTGAAAATGGCTGTTTTTTTTGCGTTTTAAGATTCCGAGTACTAGAATTAAAAGCGTTGATGAATATATTTATAAATATATTTGTTAATAGAGTCAGAAAAGAATCGATTGTCGCGCCGATTAAATTATTTTTATTGAAAAAGGCAAAGTCACTGGAATAGGAACACATCAAGAATTAATCCTAACTCATCCGCTATATCGTGAGTTTGCCGAACACCAGCTGGCTTGAGAGAGAGAAACCTTTCTAAATGTATTTGAATACTGCGATTGTTAAGACAAGCATAGGGGGATCTGTTTGTTTACAAGAATTATACGTAATAGTGAATATGTTCTCTTTTTACACGAATAAAACCTTCATTGAACAAGTACATTTAATATCTGTTTAAACAAATCCAAAAAAAGGATTGTTTTTAAACAATCTCCTTTTATTCAAAAGAATCATGCTTTACTGTCAAAAAGGTTGGGGAGTTAAGGAGGAATCACGATGAGTGCACCGTACATAAAAAAGCTATTAGTCGGTAAAGTGAAGAAAACAGGTAATCCTAATGCTGCAAATCCAATGGCTCGACAATGGGAGAGTGGCATATTTAAACATTTTGTTCATGATAAGGTTTGGCTTAATAAAACAGGATTATTAGGTGATGAAGTAGCTGACACAAAGAACCATGGTGGCCCAGAGAAAGCAATCTTTGCCTATCCAATTAAACATTATGATTTTTGGAAGGAAGAATTGGGGTTAGCAGCAATTGATATTGGTGCAATGGGAGAGAACATGGCTGTTCATTCTATGGATGAGCACTCTGTATGTATAGGTGATACTTATCAAATCGCTGATGCAGTTATTCAAGTATCGCAACCACGGCAACCATGTTGGAAGCCTGCTCGTCGTTTTCGCCTGATAGACTTTGCTTTCCTTATCCAGCAATCGGGAAGAACGGGATGGTATTTTCGCGTTTTAAAGGAAGGTTTTGTTCAAGAAGAATCTTCGTTGACATTGCTAGAACGACCCTATCCACAATGGACTATTTCTAAGTGCAATGAAGTCATGCATATAAAAAAAGAGGATTTAAAGCTAGCAGAAGAACTTTATTCTTGCCCGTTTCTAGCTGAAAGTTGGAAGCGTACATTATTGAAACGATTAGCAGGAGAGAAGCTATCCATCAATAATCGTGTGTATGGTCCAAACAAATTGTATTGATCCCCTATGAAACAGTGGTCTAAAGAAGCTGAAGAAGCAGTCACTCGTGCACTTGAATCAACCAATATGCTCCACTTAAAAGACCGCGCAGTTGATTCACTGGCAGGCGGCCGACGTCAACGAGCTTGATCTCTTTAACCTTAGCACAGGAAACGGATATTATTCCCTTCATAATGCGGGCTTTTGAGGAGCTTATTGGTATATAACGCATGGTTTTCCAGACTTGTATGAAGGATTGAGAAATTCTGCAATTAAACAAGGCATTTAATTTTCGCAAAATTACTCTTAAGGTAGGGTCTTACTGCCCGTTAAGAGTGGGATAAAACGAAAAGCCTCCATTTATGAAATCTATTTGACGGTCAAATGAAAGTGTAAGTTAAATTGACTTAATATTCTGATATATATATACTAATTACAATATCAATTGCCTTACTTGACTGAGCGGAAGTAGAAACCGTGTAATTAAAAGGAGGTTGTACGAATGGCGACAGTGGAGGGAGTTAAAACAACAGAGACGATTTGCAGCTTTTGTGGAACAGGGTGCGGTTTAATCATAGAAACAGAGGATAGCAAAATTGTAAAAGTAAAAGGCGATAAAAACAATCCTTCAAGTCATGGTGAAACCTGTGTTAAAGGTGCATTAGGCTGGGGGTATGTTAACAGTTCGCGAAGGTTAACCGAACCGTTGATTAAAAAAAATGGTCAGTTTGTTTCTGCCTCATGGGACGAAGCGTTAGAAGTGATTGCGAGAAATTTTAACGATACAAAAACGAAATATGGACCAGATGCATTGGGGTGTTTTAGCTCCTCACGCTCGACCAATGAACTGAATTATTTAGCAGCAAAATTTATGCGAACCGTTATTGGTACGAACAATATTGATAGCTGCAACCGAACCTGACATGCACCGAGCGTCACCGGTCTGGTGACTGTGTTTGGAACTGGGGCGGCTACGACGTCTTATGATGAGTTAGAAAATACCGATGTGATTATCACGTGGGGAAGCAATACTCAAGAATGTCATCCGATTATTTTTAATCATATGAGGCGGGGAGTGAAAAATGGCGCAAAGCTAATTGTGATTGATCCGCGAAAAATTGACCAGACTAAACTCGCTGAAAAATGGCTGCCGGTCAAAGTGGGATCCGATATCGCCCTTGCCAATGCTATGGGTCATGTGATTATCGAAGAGGGCTTGTATAATCAAGAGTTCATCGACCGAGCGACTTTTGATTTCGAAGCGTACAAAGAGCATGTTCAAGCCTATTCGCCTGAAAAGGCAGAGCAAATAACCGGGGTGCCAGCGGAAGACATTCGCTATGTTGCTAGACTGTACGCCCTGGCAGAAAAAGCGATTATAAACTGGACATTAGGCATTACCGAGCACCATAACGGGACCGAAAATGTCTTTTCGATTATTAATCTTGCTTTATTAACCGGTCATATTGGTAAAGAAGGATCAGGCTTAAATCCATTAAGGGGGCAAAACAATGTCCAAGGTAGTGGCGACATGGGCGCATTACCTAATCGCTTAACCGGGGGCTGGGATTATGATGATCCAAAAGCTAAAGAACTTTTTAAAAAGGTATGGGGAGTGGAGGTCCCAGAAAAGGTAGGGAAACATCAAACAGCGATGCTTGATGCGATCGAAGCAAAAGAATTGAGAGCACTCTATGTCATTGGTGAAAACCCTGTCCAATCCGATGCGGATGGCAACCATGTTGAAAACTTATTTGATAGTCTTGATTTTATCGTCGTCCAAGATATTTTAATGACGAAAACGGCTCAGATGGCAGACGTCGTCCTGCCTGCTTGCGGCTGGTCAGAAAATGATGGAACGATTACCAATTCGGAGCGTCGAATTCAAAGGGTTCGCCCCGCTATTCAAGGGCCAGGAAGTGCGCGCCAAGACCATTCGATTGTTCAGGATATTGCCAACTGTATGGGCGCGAATTGGAATTATTCTTCAGCGGAAGAGATCTGGGAAGAAATTCGTCAAGTGGCGCCAAACTTTGCTGGGATTTCCTATCAAAGGGTGGACAACGAGGGTGGAATTCAGTGGCCATGTCCAGACGAATCCCATCCGGGGACCCGTTATCTTCACTCGTGGTTATGGAAAGACGATGTTCAAAACAGAGCGCCGTTTAAACCAACGTATTATCAGCCGCCTGCTGAGGAGCCAGATGAGCATTATCCATTTTTATTAACAACCGGAAGAAGACTTTCATTTTATAATACAGGGGTGCAAACTCAAGATTATAAGAAAATGAAAAATAACGAAGAATTCCTCGAGATTTGTGAACAAGATGCGACCGCTTTAGGGTTACAAGATGGAGACATGGCGAGGGTTTCATCTAGGAGGGGGACGGTCACAACCAAAGTCAAGATTAGTAAAAAAGTTTATTCAGGATTAGTGTTTATGAGTTTCCATTTTCCCGAGCAAACGAATACAAATCATTTAACGATTCAAGCAACGGACCCAATCGCCGGCACGGCCGAATTTAAAGCATGCGCGGTGCGAATTGAACGGATCTAATTTTTACAGGGGTATAAATAACAGAATTTTTTGATTGTTAGGAAATATGCTATTTTTAGGAAGTGGGGTTTTTGAAAAATAAACCTGTTGCAAGCAGAAGAGTGTTAACTTATGAAAATAATGTAGCCTCATGGGTGGAGGACAAAGTCGCGACTGAATTTGCCTGTACGATTAAAATCAATGGCGAGGAATACACGACCATCGTCTGTACGCCGGACCATCTAGAGGAATTAATAGCCGGATTTTTATTATCTGAAAAGATTCTTAGTAGAATTGAAGATATCAAGAATCTCTGGATCGACGAAAGAGATGGATTGGCACATGTGACCGCAGAGAATGTGAATGAACTGTTTAAACGATTCTTGACGAAACGATATATTACCTCTTGTTGTGGAAAAGGGAGAACGGGATTTTACTTTTTAAACGATGCTCGTACGGCCAAAGTAATGAAGCCATATCGTTTATCGATTTCAATTGAAGATTGTTTTCGAATGATGGAGCAACTGCATCAATCGGCTACGGTTTTTCAAGAAACAGGTGGCGTCCATAATGCCGCTCTTTGCGATCAAAATGGCATCGTTGTTACTCGGGCAGACATTGGGCGCCACAATGCCCTAGACAAAATCTACGGATATTGTTTGCAGAATCAAATTTCCTTGCATGATAAGGTGCTCATTTTTAGTGGCCGTATTTCATCGGAAATATTGATCAAATGCGCCAAAATCGGCTGTGAAATTGTCGTTTCCAAATCAGCCCCAACCGAACTAGCCTTAGACTTAGCCGACCAACTAGGCATTACCACAGTCGGCTTCGTCAGAGGGAAATCACTCAACATCTATACACATACCGATCGTATCCATGGGAAACACGGAGGCAGTTCTTAAAGAGGACGATCGGAAGTTTTGCACGAGAGGGGAAGCATGGGGACGTACCTTGTGCTTCTTCTTAATATTAATTATTGTTTAGTGGGTTGATGATTTTTTATGATGTGGGAAACAAATAGGAATTTCCTGGGGATCTTGTTAAGGTTGCAGCTAAAAGTATATGCCAAGTTTGATAGGTAACCATTAAAATCTGCTGTTAAGTAACGGTGAGGCCAACGATGAAATTTCCTTGGAAGCGTTGGGTACGTCCCTATGCTTCCAAAGAAGGGGATTTGCATTTTTCTAGCTTTTAGTGTGCTAAAGGGAAGTTGACTACATTCTGGTTGAGCTAAATCACTAAATGAATGTTTCTGTTATTTCATTCAGGTGTAATAATTAAAATAACGAATTAGCAGAGAGGGATGATCCCATTGGCCATGGAGGAATCAAAAGCAAAAGTTGGAATTAACCCGGAGTTTTTGCCTTTTTTAAAAGGAAAAAATGTGGAATCAATTGATGAAGATGTTAATTTATCATTAGCTATGTATTTATTTACTGCAAGAAAACTGACACTTGCACGAGCAGCTGAGCTTTGTGGAA
>NZ_WOFU01000024.1 GCF_016879755.1 Bacillus sp. B15-48 | reverse complement strand
TCAGATTCGTACGACTTGCATGTATTAGGCACGCCGCCAGCGTTCGTCCTGAGCCAGGATCAAACTCTCCAATAAGAGTAAGCTTTAGCTCATTAAATAAAACGTTGGCTCATGTTCTCTATATTAATATAGAAGAAACACGATAAATATTGTTTGTTGACGCTTGTTTGTTTAGTTTTCAAAGAACAATTTTTCAACCGTCGCTTTTTGAAGCGACAAGGAATAATATATCATGTTATCAAGTTCGTTTCAACGACAGGATTTAAATGATATAACAGCTGACATCTTTCGTCAATAACTTTTATTAAAAAATTATTTATCAAAATCAGTGTTTTTTACCTGCTTTCGAAGCAGCTAAATTAGAATATCACTTTATGTCTAACAGTACAATAGTAAATTTAACCAAATGGAAAGGTCAGCCCCTTCTATTTCCTATGAAACTAATTATATAAGTTACAGAAAGTTCTCTGTATGAGGCGCTTAAACCGCTTTAAGGCTTACATTACCATCCCGATGATTTCCTTGTATGGTTTGCGGTGAATTTGTACAACATGAATCATGAAAGGAGTGTTTTTAATTTGAAGAACTTAAGTGTGTTGCTCTTAAAATTTTTATCCAGCCTGGTTGTGTTTTGGATTAGCTTCGGTTTATTTTTCGATACATCCTTTGCGTATATCGCTTCATTTGCCTTTCTTGTAACGATTGTTTCGTTTTTCATCGGTGACCGAATTCTCCTTCCGCGAATTGGTAACCTGAATTCAGTCGTCGTCGATTTTTTTCTCATCTATTTTGTCGTTTGGATTTTTGGAGGACCCCTTCTCGAAAGTTACATTCAGGTCGCTTGGGTAAGCATTACCTCCTCATTCCTTATCGCAGGCTCAGAACTGTTTGTCCACTCCTATATGCTCAAGAATATGAATCTTACCACTCCAGGTAGTTTTCAAAATCGATTTGCCTATGAGTTTGCAGAAGAACAACATCCAGATCCAAGAAAAGAAAAGTAATTTAATTTCAACATGTTTATTAAATCCAGAAGAAATCAAAATAAGGAATATCTAGAATAAACTTTGCCTCCCCTGCACAACCTAATGATCTACAGGAGGGATTTAATAATGAAGGAACAAGAAAAAGCCATTAGAAAAGATGTAAATTATGAGGGGAAGGATGAAACCTATCTAGATATTGATCGCATTATAAATGAAGGTCTTTCCGGCGGCTCTGTTCATATGCGAGAAGATCGGACTAATATTGAAGAAGCAAGAGAACTAGTTGAAGAAGAGCCACCTCATCAAGTCGAAGAGTAGGACTGCAATGTTTAAATTGCAGTCGTTTTATTTTCCAGTGGTTAAGGAAAGTTAATCCACCGTTGTCACGTCAATAACGGAAACTTTTACTGTTATTCATAGGCACCGTGAACGATTATCCACTACATCATGGTGAAAGAGTCAATTCTTACCCTCTATTAATTTGACCATGTTATACCAATTTACTCCACCATGAATTGATTCAGACAGGCCATGGTTAACAAACCCCATTTTTTCATAAAAAGCAATTAAATCACGTTTACAGGTTAACGTAATTCCCTCTCTTCCATTTGCTTTTACAAGTTCTTCCATCCTCTTAATTAAAATCTTCGCGATTCCTTGCCTTCTAGCCTGTCTAGACACAGCTAACCCTAAAATACTTTGATAGCCTCCTGTTTTCGGGTTCTCTGTGATTTTCGCAAAAAGGTCATCGGAAATGTAAGGTTGAGGAATCACAGGTCCATTTAAATAACCAAGAATCTCACCTTTCTTTTCCGCAACAATAAAGGTATCAGGAATCAACTGAATTCTCTCCATAAAAGCCTCTTTTGTGGCAGCTTCTTCGATTGGAAAACCTTCATTTTCAATCAATAACAGCTGTTCTAAATCTGTGGTTTGAACATTTCTTAAAGAAATCATCTTGTCTATTTCCCCCTTTCTGACTGATATTCTTTCCTATCTATTCAAACTTGCTTAGTTAATATAATAAGGAACGCTTGGCATTTAATATAATTATAAGTGTCGGTACCTTTTGTTGCATATAGTTGTTAATTTAGAAGCCTTACTTTATAAGAATAAGATGGAACGCCTAATACGGTGAAAGTCGCATGTTGGGTGTAGTAAAGCAGGGGAAAGTCGCACGTTGGGTGTAATGCAGGGGAAAAGAAGGAGATAACATCAAAGTCTTACCTTTTCTATTAAAGTATTCCTACTTTAATTAAAAAAGACGATATAATAGCTTTTATAAAGGAGTGGAATGTTTAAATTCGTAAAAGGAGGTTCGTTCTTGAATATTTTAATTTTAGGTGGAACTGGACGAGTTGGAAGTCAAATCGTTACTTATTCTCTTCATGACAGACATCATGTTACCGTACTAGTTCGCACTCCAGAGAAGATTCAAATAAACCATGAAAATTTAACGATTATTCAAGGAAATGTTTTAGATAAAGATGATATCGTACGTGCCATGCATGGAATTGATGTTGTTATTAGTGCACTCAATACAGATGGGGCAACCACTCTATCAGAAAGTATGCCGTTTATTATCGAAGCAATGGAAAATGAAGGTATACAACGAATTATTACGATAGGAACTGCTGGAATCCTGCAAAGTAGAATTACCCCAAGTCTATTACGTTACCAGTCGAGTGAATCAAAGCGCAAGTCAGTCCGTGCAGCTGAAGAACATTATAAAGTCTACGATATGCTTAAACAATCAAAACTCGAATGGACGATTGTCTGTCCTACATATTTGCCGAATGGAGAAAGGTTAGGTATATATCGAATAGATCGTAATTTTTTGCCGGAAGGTGGCATTAAAATTTCAGTGCCAGATACAGCAGAATTCGCACTGAGCCAAATTAAAAATAACAATTTTATTAAAGCACGTGTAGGTATCGCCTACTAATACTATTCTCTTACACTACTTACTTATCGTACTAACACAATAAAAAAAGAGTTTTTGAAATGCAAAATCCATATCATGTAGGTATAAAACATATCAATACCTGGTCCAAAATATTTGTTTTATTCCTACCCAAATTAAATCGAATGGTCCCCATTCCAACCTCTTTGCGGGCTATGTGGTCTGTCCCCCACCCAATTAAAGTATTTAGAGGTGAAAGAAAGCCAAACAGAAGGGAAATGCCAGGCACCATCGATTTTGCTTGTGCTTCCTCCATTTTTAAAAAACGAAGGAAGCACGAGAAGCGTCCCCGTGCTTGTCCCCTTTATTTAAACCTCATTTTATACATCGTTCGGAATGATTCTCTTGGTTTTAGTTTATTTATGCCGAATTTTTCTTTAAAGTCCCCAGTTGCATCATGTGTATCAGCAATTCCGTACCACGGCTCAATGCAAACAAATGGAGCCATCTTGCCATCTATGTACTTTGACCATATCCCAACGAAAGGAAATTCTTCGAACATTACTTCTACACCATGTTTCGATTGATCCGATAACAGTGTAATTTGGTCAATATTGCTATAAACGAGCGCATCATGAGCAAATAGGGAGTCAGTAAGTTGTATCATCGAAATTTCATCGGGCGTTCCTTTCTCATGAATAAGACCATCCTTTAGTTCATATTCCTTCACATTTTTATTTGCAGCAGGAACTATGTGTAAATGATAGTCCTCAATCGTTTCATTTTCTAAAAGCGGGACCCTAAATGCTGGATGGGCACCAATTGAAAAATACATTTCTTCCATTTGTAAATTTTCTATTTCCCAATGAACAACCAAGGAATCCTGATCAAGAACATAACGGATTTCCGCCTTAAAATCGTAAGGATAAATATGAAGGAACCGACCAGCAGACTCGAAATGGAAGGAAACATCTGTTGCGTTTTGCTTACCAACTTCAAATTCGACATCACGTAAAAAGCCATGTTGTGACATCTCGTACGTGTGACCCTCAAGTTGATATTGATGATCCTTTAAACGCCCAACAATTGGAAATAAAGTCGGAGAAACGCGTCCCCAATATGCTGAATCCCCTGTCCACATATAATTCAGTCCTTGTTTCTTCTGCTCCACTTTCTGTACTTCTGCTCCGTTGCTAGCGATCTCTACCTTCAACCACTCATTCTCAATTAAAATTTTCATCTTCTATCCCTCTTTTAAATACATAATTTTTCTTATTATAGCGAATACAAGCGGATGGTACACTAGCTAAAAAAACCTAAAGCTCATTGATGTCATCGTTGATTACGTTTGCTGACGCAAATTTTTAAAAAATAGCACAAACTGTCATACTACGGAATAGGAATTCTACAGCCAAGTGCCAGTATTCTATTTAATAGAACTAACATTGCAACTGATCCCTAACACAACGGCATACGCTTTTTTAAAAAGTAAAACTTCAAACAGTGGGATTTTTCTGCCCGTTTAAAGCGGAATAAATAAATCTAATAGCTCTTTGGCACTATGCACTTCTTGATCTGGTCTATAAATAGCATTGGCTGGTAAATCTTTCTTACGATGATTCATCCAGACTGCCTGCCAGCCTGCTTGTTTTGCTCCGATTATATCTTTTTCAAAATTGTCTCCGATATAAACCGTTTTGCTTTGGTCAAGGTTCATTTTCTCTTCAATAAAATCAAACACTTCTCTTTTCGGCTTTGCATGACCAATCGTTCCGGAAATAAAAATCTTTTCTTCAGAAACCCAACGACTAAGGCCGAGCTGCTTAATTTTCATTGCTTGATGTTTTTCCTCACCATTAGTAAGAATCCCAAGCTGTTTTCCTTCTTTAGTAAGTACATTTAGCAGTTCTTCCACTTCCGGAAACAATGAAATGTTTTTTTGTTCGGCTGCATACGTTTCATGAAAAATAGTCGCTTTTTCCGTATCTATAGGAATGTTAAAGTCCTTACAAGCAGCGATAATTCGTCCGGTTTGCCATTCAAATAGTGAGATTTCACCCGCTTCACTTTGATCAAATAAAATCTCGCTATACTTTCGACTAGCTTTATATAATTCATCAATTCCTTCGTCTGATAACGGCTCTTGAAACAGCATCCTTACAGTTTTATGAAAAGAATGTGCTTGATCGTATAATGTATCATCGACGTCAAAAATGATCGTATCCATTCGCATTTCCCCCTTATTTTATTAGTATTAATTCACTATTCTCCTAAATTAATTCACGCCATAAAGACAAAAAGTCAAAGAATGCACAAGTCCTTGCTGCCTGCCATTGTAGGAAAATAGAGAAACCATACCTATATTTCAGATTTCCTTTGAAGAGAATGGAAGGAATAACTTGACGCCTCTTCGATTAAACGGCAGGAATTTCATATCGGCGATGAGGTGGCTTGCATAGGCAGCCACGGCCACCTTGTATACTCCTTCAATCCCAATCGATTGTTCAAACAAATGAGCAATCACTCCAAAATAGGCTAATCCTAATAATGAATGTGTATAGCTTCGATGTTGGACAAACGAAGCGATGATAATAAAAATGGCTAATAAGAGAAGCCATGTTTCCTGCAAAGAAAGTCCACAAACGAAAACACCTGCGCCTGTAATAGTAAGCATCCGTCGCTGTGTAATTTTAGTAGAGATGAACAAGATCACAATTCCAATCCCAATCCCTAACCATTTTTCTTTTCCCGAACCTTCTATGTAACTATACACCATCATAAGAAAGCCAATGATTTGTGCAATATATTGAAACCATTTATATGAGAACGTAATCCGATTTGATAACTTCCCATCAATATCGACATCAGGCATCAAGCCTGCCACCGCCCCAACTCCGACGAAAATAAGAGTCGTCGCAGGATCAGTTTGATAGCTGTTGGCTGCGATGAAACCGACTCCCGCCCCAATCAACACATGTGCTGTTCCATTCATGAATGAACACCTCTAGCTTAATCTACAAACAGTAAAAACCTATTCTATTATACTTTTAACTTTATTTAAATAGTTTATCAGCAAATTTAGGAATATTTGTTCTGATTTTGATCTTTAAAGGCGAGTTAATAGAACAACAATAAAAGCGTCAGTCACCATCCGAAAAATGGATGGTGACTGACGCTTTTACTCTTTCACGATTATTCATTTGCAGTTTTTTAAAAATCCTTGATATCTGTATTTAAATCCCCTTGAATGGACTCAATTTCTGCTTCAACTACTTGTTTTATTTCTTCACCAGTATTTTTCCTCTTGCATAAGTTCCCTTACGATTTCAAGGAAAAAGTTTGAATAGGTAATTGTCGTTCGAAATCGTTCTCTCTACTTACATTATACGACGATTTATCAATTATTTATAGACTACTCTTTTTGTAATTCCTATACTATAGTGTTATATACAATTCTAAAAATATAAGAGGTGTATCAATATGAATGACAAAAAAGATGTCTTAGATAATGGTCCTTTTTTTCACGGTACTAAAGCAGAACTGAAAATTGGAGATTTATTAAAACCACAACACTTATCAAATTACCAAGATAAGAAATCTAACTATATATATTTTACTGCAACATTAGATGCTGCTAAATGGGGGGCTGAATTAGCAACATCTAAATCAAAAGAAAGAATTTATATTATAGAACCATTAGGTGAGTTTGAAAATGATCCGAACTTAACGGACAAAAGATTTCCAGGCAACCCAACACGTTCCTATAGGTCTACATCTCCTTTGAAAATAATCGCTGAATTAAGTTCATGGGAAAGACATTCCGATGAAGAAATAAATCATATGATTGAAACTTTAAAAAAGTTACGTGAGCAAGGAAAAGCTGTAATAGACGATTAATCCTTAAAGTTTACGGGCGCGGCGGGTGTGCCTCCTCGGACTGCCGTCCTGCGGTTTTTTTAAAGTTTTTTAGTTATGCCCTAGCCTCATCCTTTTCAACTAAATGCCTGTTTGCTGGAGAACGATCTCATTTAAAATCAATCAAATCTGTATAACACCTTAACATTATTGATTCAAAAAACTATTGTTTATCATTTTTTGACTTTCAGTGATAAAAAATATGTTAAGGATGGTACATTTCACTCGCTGTAACCCTCATACAAGGTGGACGGTTAATAATCCTTTTCCATGAAAAGCGCCATTTTCTTGAAAAACATTAAAAAGACTGGATTAGTTATGATATAATAAATCTGAAAAATATGAATGTTATTTAAATACAGTTGAAGGAAAGAACGGAACTTTCTTGAAGAAATTAGAAGGAAAAGTTTGAAAAGGTGAAAATAATGATTGATAAAATTAATGCACTACCTGAAAAGGTCGGACTAGGAATAGGGTTAGCTTTAATATTAGGTGTTCCATTATTGTTATTTTTGTTGTCATTTTTCTTCTCTTTTGGTATTTGGACTACGATGATAGTTGAAGTTATTGTTTTCTTTGTAGCTATTCTATTGATACTAAGTGCGGCTGATAAAAGACATCGTGATAACAAAAAGTAACGATTTTATACAATTGCTTACTCCATTAATGGCCCGATTATGGAAGGTCATAAGCCTAATTCTTCGCTAAAAATATGAAGGGTTGTGGCTTTTATCTTTATAAAAAGGCAGAAGTCGTACATTCTTATGGCAGTAATCAATAGTGACTCACCTTCATGCATTTACTGGCTCAGTCGTCGGCAAACAGTGGCTCAATCTATCCCCAATACTCAAACAGAATTGGAAATTTAAAACTGCAAGAAAAGGATTCCTTTTAAAGGAAATTTCATCGTTGGCCTCACCGTTACTTAACAGCAGATTATCATGGTTACCTATCAAACTTGGCATATACTTTAAGCTGCAACCTTTGCAAGATTTCTATGTTCTTCCTATTTGTTTCCCACATCATAAAAAATCATCAACCCACTAAACAATAATTAATATTAAGAAGAAGCACAGGGTACGTCCCCATATCCATCAAGTTAAGCAAATAAATACCATATTCTTTGAAAATAGCCTATCCTTTCTATAAATCCATAGAAAGGTGGGCTTTTTGAATGTTTGATCTTACATTTGAAGACGAATTCAAACTCTTGTCTGATGAACTAGGTCGCATCTTCTCTTCCAACTTTCTTAATGAATTGGCTAAGACTCATAAATTTAAGCAGAGAAAAGGTAAGTTGGAGCCACTGGATTTTGTATCATTATGTTCGTTCTTTAATGAAGGCTCGGGCATCAAATCGTTGTCAAGGCTATGCGCGCTCCTTACAGCCCAGCGGAAAGTCTCTTTAAGCACAGAAGGATTGAATCAAAGATTCAACAAAAACGCTGTTAATATGATGAAAGAAATCTTCCGACATCTTTTTAGCAGGCAGATTCTAAAAAATAAGATTTCAGAGC
>NZ_WOFU01000023.1 GCF_016879755.1 Bacillus sp. B15-48 | reverse complement strand
AGCGTAACCGATCTTTTAACAAGTGGTTCGGGGTTATTAGGTTTAGTTGGTGGATTTGTCTTGCTAGGACTTGCGTTTAAATTTGTACCAAGAATCGTTTCTGTTATTCGTTCATCTTTCGGCAGCAGCCGATAAAAAAATAATAAAAATTGGCAGCCCTAATTAAAAAGAGATAGAAAGAACCTATCTCTTTTTAATAAATATAAAAGGTGTGGTTTTTAATATGATTAAAAGATGTTTAATACTCATTGTTGTTTTTTTATTAATGCCAACAATAAACGCACTAGCAACAACGATACATTATGCTGGTTATGTTGGTACAGGTACAAGCGGAAGTACCCCCGGTTATTTTTTGGCTAGTCAAACGGATTTAAATGATTTTTGGGTTGCGTTAACGGTGGGGGGTGCTTCCGGTGAAGTTGTATGGTACTCATATTCTAGCGGTGGTTCAGCCGTTGAATTAGGTAGGAACTCAACACCAGCAAATAATATAAAAGCCCCTAGCGGAGCAAATGCTTTTAAATTATTTTCAACAAGCAGCGGGGAAGTGTATGCAATAAAAGGAGATACAACAAACACAAACGCTATAAATGTTATTTTCCAGACACCAGCTCAAACAGGAACAGGAGATATTTTTACTAGTCCAGGATGGCAGGAGCATATGGGAAAATTAAATCAGATTTTAAACGCTATCCCCACGCCCCCGAATTGGGAAATGGTTGCTGGAACCTTTAGGGATATTATAGCGCCCAGGATAAAGACCGACTTACAACAAGTTTTAGGTAGCACACAAACCCCGGCAACGTTTAATTCTCCTGATACACCGACAGCCCCGGCAACGCCAGGGGATTTAGGAGGGTTAAACAATAGGGGAATAACATCCCCAACAGGAGGGAACGCCCCAGGTTTAGGAGACTCCGGATTTTCTAGTGGAGATATAAAAAACAATGCTCCTATTATTACAGAAAGAGCAGACCCGAACACCGGGGGGTTTACAATCAATAACCCTATTTTATCTTTACCAAGTCAAGATGAATTCAGAACAAATATCCCAACAAATCCGGATATAGAAGGGATAACAGAACCGACACTAGGACAAGAACCGACATACCAGGAACCAACATATTCGGAACCTAGTTTTCAAGAACCAACATACCAGGAACCAACATATTCGGAACCTAGTTTTCAAGAACCAACATATTCGGAACCTAAAATCAATTATGAAACAGCCCCAACACCAACAACAGAAGGGGGAACAACGGAACCATTAACAGGAGATTTTAATTCTTTTCCTATTCCGTCAACAGATACAAGCACAGCCCCGATACCTGGAAACTAATAAAATAAAATTTTAAGGTGATTATATGAAAAAAGGTTTTATATTCTTAATGGTATTAATAACGCTTTTTAACCCTTTTCAAAAAGTTTTCGCTAATACTAATGAAAATGTTTTTTTAAATAAGGCATTGCAAGAAGTGTATTATCAAAACGGAAATATCTATTCTATGAATGGTGGAAGAATAACAGATGGGGATATGGGTACTACTGCCGCTATACCAGAGGGGGGTTATGTTTTAATACCGTTAAATGGAAAATTTAATTTAGAACAAATAGTTATGAGAACAAACTCACCGCACTCAGGGATAACTTTAATATTTTATAGAGATTCAAATTACACAGAGGAAATAACAAGATTAACAGGAGCGGAAAACACAGGATTATATCCTACAGTAACCTATGATTTTGATGTAGAAAATGTAAAGAGTGTAAAGGTTGTTTCTGCTGGAACTTACAGCGTATTCGAAATAGAGGGTTATGGGTACGAAGTGGAAAACATACCGGATAACGTATTTAATTTAAATTATTCAAAGAAATCCGAATCAATTTTTTTCGAATGGGAAAATCCAACAGATTCAACGGGAACTATTATTTACCGGGACGAAGAATTAATAGCAACCCTGGCAGCAACAGAAACAAGTTTTGAAGATACCGGGTTAACACCGGAAACAACATATAATTATAAGTTTGTCTCTATTTATCCGAATGGTTCGGAATCTACAGGAATAACGCAAACATTAACGACAGAGCCACCACCACCACCAAAACCAGACGTGAACAATTTAATCCATGAAAAAAACTATAATTCCATCAATTTTATATGGAATAATCCAACACATGAATTATTTTCCGGTGTGGAGATTTACCGGGACGAAGAATTAATAGCAACCCTGGCAGCAACAGAAACAAGTTTTGAAGATACCGGACTAGCACCGGAAACGACATACAATTATAAGTTTGTCTCTATCTATTCGGACGGTTCCAAAGGGGTAGGAATAACCCTGGAAACAACAACCGAAAAAGAACCGGAACCCGTTCTAATTAGTGAAGGGTATTCAACAGATTCAGCCGGGGATTATGTTTTTAAGTGGTCAAGCCCAACAGATGGACAAGTAAAAATATTAATTGATGGGGAAGAATGGAAAACAGTTGATGCTAGTTTGTTACAGGTGACCATTCCAAAAGAAGAGATCAAAACCGATGCACTAGGGACGCCGCTTGTGAGTTTGATTCCGATTTCTCCATACGGAAAAGAAGGGGAAATAGTAACAACGAACAACGACAATGTGAAAATCCCTTTCGGGGTTACAGACTTATTGAAAACAGGGATGGGAATCTTTTATTTAATATCTGGATTCTTTCTTTTAGCTTTAGCTTTCCTATTATTCCCTAGATTAAAAAAATTATTGTTTACTAGTTTTGGAAAAAACAAAGAAAAAGAACCATTAAACGGTGTCGATAGTAGGCGATTCAAATCCGATGAACCGAAAGAAGAAGGCAAAGAAAGAGCCTATTCGGAAGCCCTTCCGAAAGAAAAAACCGAAAAAGAAGAGATAGAAAAAAAGGATTCTGTCTGGCAACCGAGAGAAAAGGAAAGAGTTTTAAAAATGGCTGCAAGAAATTTAAGAGAACCGAGACCCGAAAGAGAAACGAGAATAAGAGAACACAGACCAGGAAGGGAGCCAAGACCAGGAAGGGAGCAAAGACCGGGAAGGAGATAAACAAATGGACGGAACCATTTTACAAGGAATAATAGATATTGTTTTCAAAGGAAATATAGTATTGCTTTCCCCCTTCATCTTTCTTTTAATGGTTATTTTATTTTCTGATAAGTTGATAGAACTTATCGGGAACGCTTTCGGGAATGGTTCTGGAAGCAACAGAAGGAACCGTTATTAATGGGAGTGATTGGGGAAGCTTTCGGGAAGCTGTTTGACTTTTTAGCGAGTATTTTTTCATCCTTGTTCGGGTTTTTAGGGGATGTTTTCGGAACGTTATTTTCTGTCATATGGGATGCAATAGTATGGATTGGGGGGTTATTAAAAACCCTTCTCCAGAGTCTGTTAGATGTTCTGATTGGGTTTTTCCAGGTGATCTATGCCTTAATTGATGGGATTCTATATTTAATTTATATGATCGGAGTATTAGCCGTTAAATTATTTCTTGTCATTTTCGAAACAGGTAAGATTTTATGGGCTTTTATTGTGGGGTTAGGAAATACATTATCGTCTTTGCAGTACACACCGAGATCAAGCCCTGGAAACGGATATTCCGACATACTAGGAAGATTATTTACAAATTTAGAAGTGTTGGAAATCAATACATTTGCCTATATTTTATTGTTTTTGGTTTGGGTGATTACAGCCGTTGCAGCAATAAAATTAATTTCAAGTATAAAGGGTGGAGGTTGATCGGTGGACATAAAAGGAGTTATTCGTGGTTTTTTTGACAAGATTTTCGAACCGCCCATTTCATTTTTAGAACTAGCAATAGACAAGCTGCAAGAGGTGCAGCTTGTCACCGCCCAGGGGTTAAATATTGGAAGTTATTTTTCAGTGTTCGGAGATTTGCCGGAAGCCTGGCAAATGGTTGTTTCATCGGTTTTATTATCAACTGTACTATTAGGAACGTTATTAATATTTAGATCAATAATGAGAATGTATTTTGCTGTTAAAGAGGGGGTTAAATGGTGGTAGATGCTTTGATTTACATGTATTTTGTGGGATTTGGAACAGCAGCAGGAGTTGCAACCGTTGTTTTTATCTCCTTGCAGGTTTGGCAGCGTATGAAAAATAAAAAAAGAAAGGGACTAAAAAATGGGGTTATTTAGCAGGCGAAACAATGAAGATAATCTTTACAACATGGAAACAGCCGACATTTTAATTGTATTCGATGACGAGAACAAAACAAGCGATATAAACAGGGTAACATCCATAACAGCCGAAGCCGTTATAGTTGCCGGGTTTTATAAAGTGCCTATAGAAGATTGTGAGATCACCACCGGAAAAGAGGGGAGAAATTTCTTTTACCGAGCGCCCACTCAATCAATAAAAGAAACCGAACGACTAGCGCACTTAGAGCAAAGTATGGTTTTATCTCAAATCACATCTTATAAGCCCCCTATCCCACCGGCAGCGATGGACTGGACAAAAGGGTTATTATTTGGACTTGTCTTTATTGCATTTATTGTTATTGCATTGACATAAAAGGAGGGTAAAAAATGATAATCAAAGAAGCTGAAACAATGCCCAAAATAAAAGTTATGTGTTTGCTTTATGAGTTAAAAGGAATGGTTAAAACGATATCAGATGTTGCTGAATATGACGAACAATATAGCAATCCCATTGTAGATAACCTAGAAGAGAAAATAAAAGAAATTATAAGCGAAATAGAAAAATAGTGTGCTGCTCAGAAGCGTTCAGACGAAATTAAATCTATTTTCACGGGAGGTTGCCCACTAAATGCAAAAGAAATCCGAATCTGGAAACGGGGAAAAGTTACAATCAGTTATTTCAGACGATTTATTTCCTCAAATGCATCATATATCAGATGTCAAACAAGTGATCGAAGAGATGAAAAGCAATGCCCAAAATTTACGAGAACCACAAATAAAAGCGTTACTTTTATTAAAGTCAATGAGTGAAAACAAATACTTACATGGCGATAAAAACCCTTATAAAAAACTTATTGACTTTGTTATGGAAGGAAAGATTCACGTCGCAAGCCCGGATTACTACTTAGATACAATCGAAGCCTTAATACCAAAACCGCCTAAGCCTGTTATCCTGGCAGAAAAGGGGATAAAAAAGTAATGGCACATCATTTCTTTGTACAAGGCCCATTAGGAGCCGGGAAAACGTTCTTGATGTCTTTGTTGGCCCATCACTGGAAAGACCGCACAGAACTCAAAGGGGGGAGTGTGGAGCTGTTTTCTAATTATGGTTTGCGTGACAGTTTCCCCTTGACTCATTACACAGATTGGTACAAAGTAGCCGAAGCCCAGGGTAGTATCGTTTGTTGGGATGAGGCGCAAATGGCATTTAGCAATCGCAAGTGGAGCAAATACGGTGCAACCCTAGCAACCGAGGTTTTAATGTTTACTAGGAAAATGCAATCAGTGCAAATCTATTGCAGCCCGTCTATTAAAAATGTAGATTCCAGGATTCGGGATATTGTCGAAGTGTTGGTCAATGTTCGAAAGATCGGGGACAAAGGTTTCTCTTTGCATTTTACAGACTATCAAACAGGGGAATTTATGCACAAACAATTTATCCCAATGTTCAAAGCAAAAAAGGTTTTTAAATTGGGGTTATATGATTCTTTTAACATGGTTCAAAATTTCCCTTTACCGGGAACAGAAAAACAGGGACAAGAGTTTTTTGAAAGGTTAGAAGAAATCCACAATAGAGCAAGGGGGAAAATAACTGTATGACATTAGATGACTTTACTTTAATTCCAAAAGACTATAAAAAGAAAGATCCTAGACCACTTTTATATTTATATCCTAATTCATTGAATGTTGTTGCTTGTGCTAAGAAAATGCAGGAATTTAGCTTTTATCAAACATTAGAAGTTGCTGAAGATTTAGCCAAAAGACAAGGGTTTATTTTATTACCTTGGGAGTGTATGCACTGGCAGCGCGCTAAAAATTTAGGAGTAGAAAGAAAAATAAAAATAGGGAGAAAAGCTTTTTTTCTAATGAAATTGAATGAACTAACGAAAACAGAAAAAAGGAAACTAGAAATGTATTTAAGTGAATTAAATAACGCTATGTAAACGAAAGGATTCTCTTAAAGGGTTTAAAAAGAAAATCCTTCATTGTTCAGAAGGCTTACCTTCATTGTTCAGAAGGCTTAGAAAGTAGTGCGGTTTTATCAATAACCCAGGTTTTTCCTACTTGTTTTGACTTGATTTTACCTTGTCGGCATAACAGTTTTACGTGATCTTGCGATAATTCGAGAATTTCGGAAGCTATGAATTTAAGTAAAGAAGAATTAGAAGTAATTAAAAATGACTGATAGAGAACGAAGGGAGATTGTTTGAAAGTGGAATTGACCTTAAACAAAGCAGAAACAGCCGTTTTAATCTTGCATATGTCCATAATGAGAAGCAGCGTTAAAAAGGGGTTTAAAAAAACATATGAAAAAGCACAAGCGAAAGAACTATTAAAAAGTTTTGACGATGTTTTAAATATGTTTAAAAGTGCCGAAATAATAGAAAATGAACACCTAGATCAAGAAACGACTTTTATTTTCACCTCGAAAGAACTAGACATTCTTTTATCTTTTGTCAGTTGGTATAAAAAAGAACTAGAAACAATGTTTTCGGATGTTGGGGAATCAACCCAAGAGAACAAAGAGCAGCTAAAAACATTAGGAGAAATCAAAAGAAAACTAGAATTATTAGAAGTGATTGAACATGTATAAAATTTTTATTTTATTTTCTTCTCTCTTATTCTTGTTTATTGGCGATTCAGTGAAAGCTAGTAACCTAGCAGAATATAAAAAACAAGAACAGCAAATAAACGAGCAAAGAGAGCAAATAAAACAAGAATTGAGCGAGGTTGACGAACGAAACAAAAAAATCAAACTAACAATGAAAGATAATGAATTAGCTGCATACCAGGAAGCCTATAAAAAAGCGATTGAATATATAGAAACCCCGATAACAAGACAACAATATATTTTTTCTTCTTTTACCCCGGTTTCATTATCACCAGGAGAATTAGCACCAAGGGAATATATACACTATTACAAGGCAGCCGGGGAAAAATACGGGATTGATTGGTTTGTTCTAGCTGCTATTCACAAAATCGAAACCGACTTTTCAAGAATAGGCTTAAAATCAATGGTTTCTACAGCTGGTGCAATCGGTCATATGCAATTTATGCCCGCCACGTTTGCAGCCTACGGGGTAGACGGGGACGGGGACGGCGTTATAAGCCCCTGGAGCCTTCCTGATGCTATTTTCTCAGCTGCTAACTATCTTTCTATTAGTGGGTATTCAAAAGACGTTAGAAAGGCAATTTGGCACTATAATCACGCTGAATGGTATATAGACAAAGTATTAGCAACGGCAGCCGGAATAAAGGGAGCCTTCCGAGAATGAAAGCATTAAAAAAATTAAAAAGAAAAGTACAAAAGAAAATATATGCTTATATGTTAGGGGGATATATAGCCGGGGTTATTACGGCAGAGATCAAGCCCCTTTTTCTTTCTTTTTTTGAGAACATTAAAAATATATTTGTCGGGTGGTGGTTTTAAAAATGAGTATCAATAAAATTAGAAGTTTCTTGTATTCCCTGGCGAAGTATTTAGGGGATATAAACGCAATACGAAAAGGACCGAAGGCAATAGGGAAGAGAATCATTAGGAGACAAGTTGGAAAGCAAACCCAAAAAGGAATGAATAAGCTATTTAAATAAACTCTATCAAAAACGACCGTTTTTGAAAAGAAAATTAAGCTATTAAAAAAACGGGGAAAAACCCGTTTTTTTATTTGTCAAAAATATTTTTAAAATCTTATTATCATTAGTTGACTACAAACGCCGTTTTTGATAAGATTTATTTATAAAGTTAAATATTGGTTAGTTTGTTAAAAACATCTATCAATAGATGCTGCCGAATGGACGAAGAAATAAGGCAGACAACCAAATTTAATTATTATTTGGAGGGTGAAAAAACATGAAATTGGTTCAAATAGCTGATAGTGGTTACACTCATGAATTTGAAGTGGAAAGTGATAAAACTATTACTATTCATGTATCTGGTGAAAGAAGATCGGCATTAAGAAAATTAAAAAATGCTTTTCCAGGTGTTGAAATTGTTACTTTTGATGAAATGGAAGATTGATAAAAAAAGCGAAATAAGGGAGATTGTGAAATGAAGAAAAAAGAGGTGAGTTGGTTTAGTGGCGGAGTAAGCAGTTTTATTGCTGCATACTTACGAAAAGACACCATAGACGAGATATTTTATATCCACATCAATGACCAACATCCAGATACATTAAGATTTTTACGTGATTGTGAGAAGGCGTTAGGAAAGGAAATCACAATTATTCAAAGTGATAAATTCAAATGGGTAGAAGAAGTGATTCGAAAAACCCGTTATGTCAATGGACCAACCGGCGCGAGATGCACTATGGAACTAAAAAAGAAGGTTAGGCAAGAGTGGGAGAAAGAACAAGAGGGTGAAATGGTTTATGTCTGGGGATATGACAGTTCCGAAAAACACCGAGCAGATAGACTAGAAAAAGCAATGCCTGAATATGAGCATGTATTTCCTTTGATTGATGCTGACCTAACCAAAGAAGAAGTTCATGGAATGCTATTAAAGTTAGGTATTGAACGTCCTGCCATGTATGAAATGGGCTACAGAAATAATAATTGCATCGGCTGTGTAAAAGGTGGCATGGGTTACTGGAACAAGATACGGGGGGACTTCCCAGAAGTATTTGCGGAACGGGCAAAAATAGAACGTGAAATAGGTCGTTCTTGTATAAAAGACGTCTTCCTAGACGAGCTAGAACCAGACAGGGGAAGGATTGAGGATGAAGTCATGGAAGAGTGCGGAATAATGTGTGAAATAGCTTATGAACAGGTAAATTCTTAATTCGTAGTTCGAACGTGGTGTAAATTAGACCAAAATTGCGAAATAAGAAAGGGTGCTTTAAGTGGCATTAGATTATAACGAAGTAGTTAAGTTTATGAAGGATTTTGAAGTCGATTTATTCAACAGATTTGGCGAACTGATAATTGATGAACCTACAAATACCTATACAAGTATAAAAAAATGTAAAGATATTGAAGAAGTAGAATTACGAGTGGTTTATTCTCTGTGTCGCCCTATTGGTAAGGGTTTAGAGCAAAAAGACGCGAACCGATTACTTCGTAAGTTTAACAAATACTTCAACGTTAATCTAACACGTAGTGATTTGAGATTGATGTATGGCGAATTGTGCTATGAAAGAAAATTAGATGAATTTAAGGACTTCATAAAACGAGGTTTCCCCATTAACGAATTGAAAGAGGTTACTGCGTAGTCCGATTAAACTTTCTACATTGTACTTAAAGGAGGTTTTGAAAAATGGATCATATTTGGAACGGTTTGAAACAGTGGGAAAGTATCTGGAAAGAACATTTAGAGGACGAAAAAAACGGACTAGATCACGAATGCAAACAGCAAAACATCGAATTGTTAAAAAATCAGCTAAAATCCATTGAAAAAGCTATTAAAGAGATAGGGAAATGGGTTTAATGACAGGGTGATTTTCGTCACCGTTACCGATTGGAAATTATATTACAATGGAGTTTGATAAAAATGATCATTGGTTATGCAAGAGTCTCAACCCAGGAACAAAACTTACAAATGCAGCTCGATGCTTTACAGGAATTTGGTTGCTTTGAAATTTTCGAAGAAAAAATAACAAGTAGCAAAAAGAATAGACCTGCATTGGATGAGATGTTAAAAATGGTTCGAGAAGGTGACCGGGTAGTTGTTTATAAACTAGACCGAATAAGCCGCAGCACAAAACATTTAATCGAATTAAGCGAACTTTTCGAAGAAAAGGGGGTTGAGTTTGTATCCATTAAAGATAATATAGACACTTCAAACCCGATGGGCAAATTTTTCTTCCGAATGATGGCTAGTTTAGCAGAATTGGAACGGGATATTATCAGAGAGCGCACCAGGTCAGGATTGGAAAGCGCAAGAAAGAGAGGGAGAAAAGGGGGTAGACCTAGAAAAAGCGAAAAACAAATTGAAACAGCTTTAAAAATGTATGAGTCGAAAGATTACTCAATCAGTGAGATTGTAAACGCAACAAAAGTAAGTCAAGCTACTTTGTACAGACGTATCAATGAAAAAAAAGAATAAGCGAATGGAGGTTTTTGGTTTTGTATTTAGAAAGGGTTAATTCTAAAGGGAGACAATATTTATACTTAAAATGTTATCAAACTAGGGAATATTACTCAAATAATAAAATAACAGTCTATTCTTTTGGGAGAATAGACACGGCACTTAAAAAAATGTATTCCTGGAAAAAAGATTTTTCGTATTTTCCGAAAGAATTAAAAAATGCAGGTTGCAAAAAAGAAGATCTGGAAAGTTGGATTGAAACCCTTGAAACAGGTGTACATAAAAAAACGGGAAGAAAATTCAAAGTCGAACACTTATTGGCAGCCCTTATTAATTTAAATTTCTCAACAATAACAACGATTATTATTAAAGTAAAAATGACCTTTATTTAAAAAACGGAAAAGAAAAAAAGTTGGCAGCCCTTTTCCTTTCCCTGCATACATACAATCTATTGTTAGTATAAATTTTTTTCATCCTGTATGCAAGGAAAGGAATCCGCCAAAAAATAACAAAAGTTGCTACAGGAGGAAAAAAATATGTCACTTGTAAGAACAAATAAACAGGAAAATCCTTTCGTCCAGATAGACAAATATTTCTTTGAAGATAAAAACCTTTCTTGGGCAGCAAAAGGGGTTCTAGGTTATATTCTTTCAAAACCTAATAACTGGCAGGTCAGAAAAGAGGATTTAATAAGGCGCTCAGGAGATGGAAAAGCAAGAGTAGAAGCAGCCCTTTTAAATTTAATGGCTAACGGTTATATAAACTGGTACCAAGAAGTTAACTATGATGGGACTTTTGGAGAATGGATTTATGAGGTTTTCGAAAGACCGGAATTTAATCCAAAGAAAGATCATTTCATAGAAGAAGGAAAAAAAAGAATCGCAGCTAAAAAAGCAAAAACGAAGGAACGAAACGCAAAAAGGGACGAAGAAAAAGAACCGAAAGTTAATAATCAGCTTTCGGAGTCACCGAAAGCTGATTATCCGACGTCGGATAATCCGACGTCGGATAATCAGCCCTATAATAATAATGATCTTAATAATAATGATTTTAATAATAATGATTTAGAAGAAGAAGAAGAAAGAGAACATCAAATTTCTGAATTACTTTATTTCTACACAAAAAACATTTCCGCAATAGGGAAAGACCTGGTAGCCAACAAATTAAAAGAATGGTTGGAAATATTGCCTTATGAAGTTGTAAAAGCGGAATTATATAATTGTGCATTGTATGGAGCGAAATCATGGAACTACATACAAGCTGCTTTGAATGATTCTAATAACCAAAAAATTAAAACTGTTGAAGAATTAGAGGGAAAATATAAAAGGTTCACTAGCAGAAAAAGAAGCACTAAAAGACAAAAGAAAAAACCGTCTGTAAGGAAAGAAAAACTTCCTGAATGGTTTCCCGAAACAGGTTATGAACAAAAAATAGAGCAACAAACGGAATTTACTCAGGACGAACTAGAACAGTTAAAAAACGAGTTAGCCTCTTTTAACAATTAAGGGGGTTTAGAGCGTTTAATTTCTTAATCAATATAAAAGGTCGTTTTCTATAAAAAAAGCCGCCAGAAGTCAATTGTGGGATTCTCAGAACGTTTTAAAAGGGGAATCAAATATATAGTTGTATGAAGTCGCTATTAAACGATTTTTTAATAGTTTAGTTGAGTATGAGAAAAATTTTATGGGTAAAAGGGAACATTCCGAGTAATTCGGATAGTTGCGAGCACAGGAGGAAAGACTTGTAAATGGAAAAGTTGGAAAATAAAGGGGTTAGAAAAAATAAAATAACGTGCTATTTTTAAATATAAGTATATATTTATTTATGCACGTAAAAGGCAAAGGCTATGAAATTTTCGGAAGCTTATATTTTGCTGCTTTCTACCCATTTTTTTGGGTTAAGCTTTTCAAAAAAGTTTCACATTTTGGGAGTTTTGGCATATAAGGAAAAGTTTTGGCATAACAGGAAATATAATCCTTTGCTATATTCGAAATAAGAAAATTAAATAAAATAAGTTGCAGCCCTTAAAATATTTAGCGATATTTTAAGGGGTTATATGGTACTGGCATACCATGCAACCGGTTTCCCACTGCAATCTATAAAATTATACTCTATTTAGAGTTATTTGAATAGGTTGTATTCAGTGAAGAGGGAAAAGGGTTTTTGTTATGTCTTGAGTTACCCAAGATATAACAAAAACCCTTTTTTTGTGTTAAGGGGTGAAATTATGGAGCCGGAAACAGAAACAGAAACGACTGAGCAGCCCACTGAACAAGGAACGGAAGAAACAACAAGTGACCCAGAAATGAATGAACCGATAGTAGTTGTTCCCGTAGAAATCAGAGAAATAACAAGAACAGAAAACGACATGGGAAAAATCAATATCATCCATGAAATAACATTAGGGGATTTGATTGTATCGACTTTTCTTTTTGCTATCTTAATTTTCATGTTCCTTGAAAGAGTAATAAGGAGGGGTTAAAAATGTATGAAATTATTGACGAAACAACAAAAAACATAGTCACTATTTACATTATATTTTTAGCCGCTTGTTTAGTTACTTATCCCCTTATCAGGTTAATTGTAACCGCAGCAGGTGCATTGAAATGGAAATAGGCGGATTAATGGCTTATGCTTTCGCTGCATTTTTAGGAAACCCGGATATTATGGGGGGTTTGCTCACATGGTCGGTTATTGTAACCCTGACATTAACAATGCTTGAAATATTAAAAGATACAAAGTTATGAAAGGGGAGAGCATTAAATTATGAATTTATCCTCAGTTTGGGATTGGGATTTTTTCTGGAATACTTTCGGATTTATTTTAAAAACCGTTGCTTCTTTTTTAATGATTATCGTTGCAATTATAGCCGTAGGGATGCTTTTATCTGTCGTTATTAGAGCAGTTAAAAACACCAGGGATTAAATGCAATGGAAAATCCCTATAACCTAGAGTTTTATACCAATGAAAATATGAACACATTCTGGCAGTTTGTCGAAATGTTGTTAAAAACAGCAGCCCCAGGGGTTTTAATATGGTTTGCATTAATTGGGGTGGGACTGTTATTAAGAATCATTGTTAAGTCGTTCAAGGATGGAAATAAAAACAACGATGATGATGATGATATTGAAATCAAAAGATATTAAATAGCGGTAATAAATGACACTTTGTCATTATTATAAAAAATTATAAAACTAACTTTCCAGGAGGGAATTTTAAAATGGCGATTGATTTCACAGGTGTATCACTACCGTTTAGCGTAACCGATCTTTTAACAAGTGGTTCGGGGTTATTAGGTTTAGTTGGTGGATTTGTCTTGCTAGGACTTGCATTTAAATTTGTACCAAGAATCATTTCTGTTATTCGTTCATCTTTCGGCAGTAGCCGATAAAACAATAAATAAATAAATACCAGGAGGAATAAAAAAACATGGAACCGTTAGTAGATTTCACAGGTGTATCACTACCGTTCAGCGTAACCGATCTTTTAACAAGTGGTTCGGGGTTATTAGGTTTAGTTGGTGGATTTGTCTTGCTAGGACTTGCGTTTAAATTTGTACCAAGAATCGTTTCTGTTATTCGTTCATCTTTCGGCAGCA
>NZ_WOFU01000022.1 GCF_016879755.1 Bacillus sp. B15-48 | reverse complement strand
TAGGAATATAAATGGTAATTTTACGGTAAAACCCTATGTTTAATCCGAGTACTAAGATTATTTCCCCCTATTTTATCTTCATATAACCAGTACTAGCATTATTTTTATGAATTTAATCCAAGTACTCAGATTAAAATTCCTTAAAAAAATCACTTAATCCAAGTACTCGGAATAAACCAGCATACAAATCACACTTAATCCAATTACTCGGAATAAGCCATCACGCACAAATCACACTTAATCTAAGTACTCGGAATAAACCCGCCCCGGCACAGTAGGCAAAATAATCACCAAGTACAGCAATGTACAACAACTTCCCTTTATTTCGTCGCCAAATACTGTTCGATTAAATAAGGTCCTTTCTTTGCAGTAATATCAAGAACGTATTGAATAAAAGGGAAATCTTCATTTGGCATCATTTTTATTAGTTCACTCCACCAGTCGATTTCATAACGTGCAATCATCCCTAAGTTGTAGAGAAGTAAATAATGTAGCAAAAGTTCTGGGAAGGTGAGCAATCCATCTTTCGTTAATGGAAATGAATAATGTTCAGCTTCTAAATTGTACTTTAGCGGGACAGGTTCCCCTTTAAACTGTTCAAGTTGAAAGACAATCCGTTTTTCTTCATCCCCAACCTCATGGAAAGTAAGTGGAACGATTGACTTTGTTTGATAAAAATCGATAAAGCGATTTTTTGTCATATGAAAAGTATTTAAAATTGATTCCGATAAATAAAATTTGTCACCATTTGTCTGAACCGGTAAGAAGGTTACTTTGCCTGTAATTCGATTAAAAAGCGAAGAAAGCTCAGGAATAAACTGCAACACTTCTCCCATTTTAATCTTTTCGCCTTCCAACTGTTTCATGTGAAACAATTTGTCTGCCATTAGCGCAAACAATCCGTGTTTTTGAATTTTTACTTCATCCTCAAAAAAAGAATATTGCTGTTTTTTCCGTTTTCTTGTCGACAACCCGTGAGCCAAAACAGAAGTTGTTTCAGGGTAATTTGGATTTACAGTTAAAATACACGCTTTAATCAACTGTACTAAACCATAAAATAAAAGAATCGGTTTAATCTGTATAGGGGAGACCGCTGCTTGCTCGTAATAGATTTTTCCGTGCTCTAAATAGTACATAAATGAATAGCAGTTCTCAAAGCTCTTTTGCTCACTCTGCTCAATTTGAAGGCGTTGGTAGCATCTCTTTAAATATTCACGTGAATAATCAGCAGAAAAATAAGGAGAAAAACGATTCCAATAGCTATACATCAAGTTACAACCTCCCCTCTTTTAATTATCAGAAAAATCCAACTTAATTCATCGTCCTTGACAGTAGTTTGTCCAGTTGATAACCTACTAATAATATTTTCTTCTAAAAGGGGGTTTAATTACGATGTGGGAAAACAAATTTGCAAAAGAAGGATTAACTTTTGATGATGTATTGCTTGTACCTGCAAAATCAGAAGTATTGCCAAACGATGTTAATCTACAAGTAAATTTGACAGAAAAGATAAAATTAAACATTCCGATTATAAGTGCCGGAATGGATACCGTAACAGAAGCTGAAATGGCGATAAGTATGGCAAGACAGGGTGGTCTTGGAATTATCCACAAGAATATGACGATTGAACAACAGGCTGAACAGGTGGATAAAGTAAAAAGGTCTGAAAGTGGAGTTATCACTGATCCTTTCTTTTTAAGCCCTGAACATCAAGTGTTTGATGCTGAACATTTAATGGGAAAATACCGAATTTCGGGTGTCCCAATTGTAAATAACGAACAGGAACAGAAGCTTGTAGGGATTTTGACAAACCGTGATCTTCGTTTTATTCAAGATTACTCAATTTTAATTTCTGATGTTATGACGAAGGAAAATCTTGTTACGGCACCAGTTGGAACAACTTTAGAAGAAGCGGAAAAACTACTACAACGATATAAAATTGAGAAACTCCCACTCGTAAATGAGGAAGGCATCTTAAAAGGATTAATTACGATTAAAGACATTGAGAAAGTCATTGAGTTCCCAAATTCGGCAAAAGACGAACGCGGCCGCTTAATTGTCGGAGCTGCTGTTGGTGTAACCAAGGACACGATGCAGCGAGTAAAAGCACTAGTTGATGCACATGTGGATGTTATTGTTGTAGATACTGCTCACGGTCATTCAAAGGGTGTAATCGACACGGTGAAGGAAATTCGCCAAGCTTATCCTGAACTGGCAATTGTTGCTGGAAATGTTGCAACCGGTGAAGCAACAAAGGAATTAATCGAAGCAGGTGCAGATATAGTGAAGGTTGGGATTGGTCCTGGATCCATTTGTACGACAAGGGTGGTTGCTGGTGTCGGTGTTCCACAAATTACGGCCGTATATGATTGTGCGACAGAGGCGCGCAAACATGGCAAAGCGATCATTGCTGATGGTGGAATCAAGTACTCCGGTGATATTGTCAAAGCATTAGCTGCTGGCGGCCATACGGTTATGCTCGGCAGTATGCTTGCTGGTACGACGGAAAGCCCTGGAGAAACAGAAATCTACCAAGGGCGTCGCTTTAAAGTTTATCGTGGAATGGGTTCAGTTAGTGCGATGGAAAAAGGGTCGAAGGACCGTTATTTCCAAGAAGACAATAAGAAATTTGTTCCTGAAGGAATTGAAGGGCGCATTGCGTATAAGGGTCCACTGGCGGATACGATCTATCAACTAGTCGGTGGAATTCGTTCAGGTATGGGCTATTGTGGTTCAGCGAATCTCCAAGAATTGAGAGAAAAGTCTCAGTTCATTAAAATGACTGGAGCTGGACTAAGGGAAAGCCATCCGCATGACGTCCAAATTACGAAAGAAGCACCGAATTATTCTTCAAGCTAAGCCCTTTTTCCTAAATAAAAATTATATATATCGCTTAACAGATGGAGTACTCTTTTCTTCGTCTGTTTTTTTTATTTTGTTTATGATAAACTATACGGGTGTGATTTTGCATGGGACAATCTAGTAACATACCATTAGATAGAAATGAGCTGGAGGGAATTTTGCTTTGAAGCGTAACATTTTATTTGCGTTGTTTATTTTAACCTTTTCAACGGTTTTTTCAGGATTTATCGGTAAGGCAGAAGCAGCTGAAGATCCTCTAGGGTTAGCAGCTGAAGCAGCGATTCTTGTCGATGCCGATACAGGGAAAGTTTTATATGAAAAAAATGCTGAGGTTGTCCTTGGTGTAGCTTCCATGTCTAAAATGATGACGGAGTATTTAGTACTCGAAGCGATTCATGAAGGAAAGATTACTTGGGATCAAAATGTCAATATTAATGAATATGTTCATAAGTTATCTGCAGCTCCAGGGTTATCCAATGTCGGGCTAACTCAAGGTGAAAATTATACGGTAAAAGAACTATATGAAGCAATGGCGATTCATTCAGGAAATGCAGCCGCAGTCGCTCTTGCAGAAGTCATTGCTGGAACGGAAAAAAATTTCGTGGAAATGATGAACAACAAAGCCGAGGAATTAGGCTTAGTAGACTATAAGTTTGTCAATTCGACAGGATTAAATAATGGTTCATTGCTTGGCAATCATCCTGCTGGTTCACCTGATGAAGAAAGTGTGATGTCTGCAAGAGCGACAGCACAATTAGCATTTCATTTGCTAAAGGACTATCCTGAAGTGTTAGATACAGCTAGTCAGCCAAGATTGCCCTTCCGTGACGGCAGAACGTATGACAACTTTAATTTCATGTTGCCTACTCTTGTACATGCGTACGAAGGGATCGATGGTTTAAAAACGGGTTCAACTAATTTTGCTGGATATGGTTTTACTGCGACAGCGAAAAGAGGAGACCAGCGTTTTATTTCTGTCATTATGAAAGCGGAGACGAGAAGTATTCGTTTTACTGAAACTGAAAAGCTGTTGAATTATGGCTTTAGTAATTTTGGGAAAGAAGAGTTATTTGTAGCTGATTATCAAGTGGAAGGACATGAAACTGTTCCAGTAATAAAAGGAAAACAAGATCATGTTCCAATTGAAACGGCAGAAAACCTTGTTCTTACAATTAAAAATGGAGAAAAGGATTCATATGTTCCCAAAGTCGTTCTTGATCAGAACCTACTGAATGAGGATGGAGAAATTATCGCACCTGTTCAAAAGGGGGATATAATCGGTTATTTAACGGTTGAATATGAAGATGGTGAACCCATTTCTTTCTTGACAGAAGCAGGAAAGCAGTATGCACAAGTACCTGTGGTCGCTGGAGAGAGTGTTGATAAGGCAAATTGGTTTGTGCTTTCGATGAGAGCAATAGGTGGTTTCTTCGGAGATTTATTTGGCAGTATAGCATCAGCGGTTAAAGGGCTTTTTTAATGTAAATAAAGGAAGTATTTCGACAAAAAAACCAATATAAATAGGGTTTTCGATAAAAATCACGGTTGAAGTTTGGTCTCCTGTATTGACAGGAGACCTTTTTTATTGTTTATTTGCAGTATAGGTTTTATATATTCATATTTATTTTGTCGGTTTTTTGCGTTAAAATCTAAAAGGGAATTATTAATAATCATCAAAGAAAAAATGGGGGAAAAGAAAAATGAAAACAGGAACAGATCGCGTTAAAAGGGGAATGGCCGAAATGCAAAAAGGCGGCGTTATCATGGATGTTGTCAATGCAGAACAGGCAAAAATTGCAGAAGAGGCTGGCGCAGTCGCAGTTATGGCCTTAGAACGTGTCCCTTCAGATATTAGAGCTGTTGGTGGTGTGGCAAGAATGGCCGACCCGACAATTGTCGAAGAAGTGATGAATGCAGTCTCCATTCCAGTTATGGCAAAAGCAAGAATCGGCCATATTGTTGAAGCGAGAGTGCTTGAGGCAATGGGTGTAGACTATATTGATGAGAGTGAAGTCTTAACCCCAGCTGACGAAGAATACCATCTGTTAAAGAGTGAATTTACTGTCCCTTTCGTTTGCGGTTGCCGTGATTTAGGTGAAGCAGCGAGACGTATTGGTGAAGGTGCAGCGATGCTTCGTACAAAAGGTGAGCCTGGAACAGGAAATATCGTTGAAGCCGTTCGACATATGCGTCAAGTAAATGCACAAGTACGTAAACTTGTTACAATGGACGATGCTGAAATTATGACGGAAGCAAAACTTTTCGGAGCCCCATACGAAACATTGCTTGAAATTAAACGTCTTGGCCGTCTTCCAGTTGTAAACTTTGCTGCTGGTGGTGTGGCAACTCCCGCAGATGCAGCATTAATGATGCAACTTGGAGCGGATGGTGTATTTGTTGGTTCAGGAATTTTCAAATCAGAAAATCCTGCAAAATTTGCTCGTGCAATCGTGGAAGCGACAACTCATTACCAAGATTACAAACTTATTGCTGAACTATCGAAAAACTTAGGAACAGCAATGAAGGGGATTGAAATTTCTTCTCTTGCACCTGAAAATCGGATGCAGGATCGTGGATGGTAAGTGAGAACATGGTGAAGGTTGGTGTACTTGGTTTACAAGGAGCAATAAGAGAACATGTTCGTGCGGTTGAAGCGAGTGGTGCTGAAGCGACGGTGATAAAGTGGCCCGAACAATTAAAAGAAGTGGATGGCCTCATTATTCCTGGTGGCGAAAGCACGACGATGAGGAAATTGATTGATAAATATCAATTCATGCCACAATTAAAGCAGTTTGCTGCAGATGGAAAACCGATGTTTGGAACATGTGCAGGACTTATTTTGCTAGCGAAACGTGTTGTTGGCTATGAAGAACCTCATATTGGGGTGTTAGATGTAACGGTGGAACGAAATTCGTTTGGTCGTCAGCGTGAGAGCTTTGAAACAGATCTTGATATCAATGGCATTGCCGAAGATTTTTCAGCTGTGTTCATTCGTGCTCCGCATATTGTTGAAGCAGGAGAAAATGTCGAAGTTTTGGCAAAATGCGATGGGCGCATTGTCGCTGCACGTGAAGGTCAGTTTCTCGGCTGTTCCTTTCACCCAGAATTAACCGATGATCATCGTTTAACATCTTACTTTGTCGAAATGGTCGAAGAAGCAAAGAATAAACAGATTGTTTAAGTGGCTAAAAACCCCAGAGAGCGTTTCTCTGGGGTTTTTTGGCTTATAAAGGTGGATAATCTTATTGCAACCTGGTTATAATTGTAGTAAATTATGAGTAACAAAACCTGATATGGAAAAAAGCATTGACAGGAAATAGTAGCTTATTTTTATTCTTAAGAGAGCCGGTGGTTGGTGGAAACCGGTGGATGAAATGAGTGAATCCGTCCTCGAGCAAAAGCGTGGAAAATCGATTTGATGAGTATATGCTTTCGGTCAAGACCGTTACTTTTTTAAGAGGAAGGCATTCAATTGCTTTCAATCAGGGTGGCAACGCGGGTAACTCTCGTCCCTTTTTAGGGGGACGGGAGTTTTTTGTTTTTAGAAAAAATAAAGGAGGAGTTCCTATGTTAGATGTAAAGTTTTTAAGAGCAAATTTTGAAGAAGTGAAACAGAAATTGCAACATCGCGGCGAGGACTTATCTGATTTTGGAAAGTTTGAAGAGCTTGATGTAAGACGTCGTGAATTGCTAGTTGAGAGCGAGGCACTTAAGAGCAATCGAAATGAAGTCTCTCAACAAATTGCTGTTTTGAAAAAGGAGAAAAAAGACGCCGACGAAATGATCCGTGAAATGCGTGAGGTGGGCGAGAAAATTAAAAATCTAGATGAGGAATTAAGAGGAGTAGAAGAAACATTAGAACAACTTCTAATGAGTATTCCGAATATCCCTCATGAAACCGTTCCAGTTGGTGAGTCTGAAGATGATAATGTTGAAATCCGCCAATGGGGAGAACTCCCACAGTTTGGCTTTGAACCAAAACCGCATTGGGAAATTGCCGATATTTTAAAAGTGATTGATTTTGAAAGAGCTGGAAAAGTAACAGGAAGCCGCTTTGCTTTTTATAAAGGGTTAGGAGCAAGACTTGAACGGGCTTTAATTAGCTTTATGATGGATTTGCATGCGGATGAACATGGCTATAAGGAAGTACTTCCTCCGTATATGGTTAATCGTGCCAGCATGACAGGAACAGGTCAATTGCCGAAGTTTGAAGAAGATGCATTTAAAGTAGAAAATACCGATTATTTCCTCATTCCAACATCTGAGGTTCCGGTGACAAATTTACATCGAGATGAAATTTTAACAGGAGACGAGCTGCCAATTAAATATGTTGCTTATAGTGCAAATTTCCGCTCTGAGGCAGGTTCCGCAGGGCGCGATACGCGCGGGTTAATTCGTCAGCATCAATTTAATAAAGTGGAGCTCGTAAAATTTGTGAAGCCGGAAGATTCTTATCAAGAGTTGGAAGCACTAACAAATAATGCAGAAAAAGTCCTTCAGCTTTTAGGACTCCCATATCGCGTTATGAGCATGTGTACGGCAGATCTCGGTTTTACCGCCGCGAAAAAGTATGATATTGAAGTTTGGTTGCCAAGCTATCGGACGTATCGTGAAATTTCTTCATGTAGTAATTTCGAGGCATTTCAAGCAAGACGGGCAAATATTCGTTTCCGACGTGAGCTTAAAGGGAAACCAGAACATGTTCATACACTGAATGGTTCAGGACTTGCGGTCGGCCGTACGGTAGCAGCCATTCTTGAAAATTACCAACAAGAAGATGGAAGTGTCGTTATTCCTGAAGCACTCCGTCCTTATATGCGTAATCGTGAAATCATTCGACCACAAGATTGATATGATACCGGGCCTCGCCCGGTATTTTTTAGCTAATGGAAGGTGGAAATTTTTCGAATTGATACTTTCCTAACGCATAAGGACACAAGGCGCTTGCGCTTTTCTTATTGACTGATTATAAAATTTATGTTAAATTAGATTTTGTCGAAATGGAGGAATACCCAAGTCTGGCTGAAGGGATCGGTCTTGAAAACCGACAGGCGGGTTAAACCGCGCGGGGGTTCGAATCCCTCTTCCTCCGCCATTAATTTTAAAATGAAACATACGCGCATAAGACAATTGGAGAATTGTTTTATAGAACCTGCTGCATTTGCGGCGGTTTTTTTTTATAAAAGGCTCTGTTATAACTGAATGTTGATTTTACTATGTTTGAAAAATAAACGGATAAATTCCGGCTAAACTGGGAAATACCGATATTTCCTTAAAAATAAGGGGAGTTTTTCCGTCTATATGATCAAAATCTTTGGATTTTGGCTTATTTAGAGCAGTTAACCGGAATATCTCCGCTTATTTCCGCTTCTTAAGCTTCCACTATATACATTAGGCGGAAATTCTCCGTCTATACTACAAGAAAATCAACAATGGATAATAACTGAGCATTATAAAAAGAAAAAGACAGCTGCTTGCTGTCTTTCTTTATATTCATCATTGTTTTACGACATCGAAGTTTTCCGTAATTAATAGCCAGTTTTGCGGAAAGCTTAAGCCGAGTTTCCAATAGCTGATTCCTCGTAAACCTAACTCTTTAATTAGATTAAACTTCGCTTGAATGGAGCGAGCATCTTCAAACCAAACTTCATGTCTCTTTCCTTCTGCATCTGTATAGTAAAAGAACGGGGCTTGAGCGGTAAAATCATATTGAATTGGTACATTATACTCTGCCGCCAACTGGATAGCTTGCTGTGGGCTGACTGCTTTTGCAATTGTCCCAGGGGCAAATGGTAGTGTCCAATCATATCCATATAAATTTTGCCCCATCATAATTTTATTTGACGGCATTTCTGTTACTGCATATTCTAACACTTCACGAACAGGTCCAATCGGCGAAACGGCCATCGCCGGTCCGCCACTATAACCCCATTCGTAAGTCATAATGACAACAAAATCGACAATTTCCCCATGAGTCCGATAATCATGTGCTTCATACCAAGGTCCAGGTTGGTCGGCACGTGTTTTCGGTGCAAGTGCAGTTGAAATGAGCCAGCCTTCCTGGCGGAAACGTTCTTTTGCTTTTCTTAAGAAGTTATTATAGGCTTCACGATCTTCTGGTCGTAAGTATTCAAAATCAAAATGGATATCACGAAAGCCAACTGTTCTCGCAGTGTTTGCGATATTATTTAATAAATTGTCTTGAACAGTCATGTCGTTTAGTAAAATCCGCCCAAGTTCATCACTAAATGCATCATCTTCAAGATTCGTAATAACCATCATTAACGTATTATTATTTGCCTCTGCAATCGCAGGGAAATCATTTAACAAAGGCGGTTTTAATGAACCATCTCTTAAAGCCTGATAGCTAAATGGTGCTAAATAAGTTAAATACGGGGCAGCTTCACGAGCAGCAGTTACTAACTCTGGTGCAACTGTCGTACCCCTTGGCTCAACATAAGCATTTGTTTCAGTTGGTACTTTTGGTTGCTGTGGAATATAAAGCCTTTGGCCAATTTGAAGCGGTCGATCAATCGGAATTTGGTTAATGCGAGCTAATTCTTGAAAGGTTGTGTTAAAGCGGTTCGCAATGGAATAAAGACTATCACCAGGCTGCACCCAATAAAAGCTTCCGATAATAGGAATCACGACTGTTTGACCAACAACTAGATTATCCGGATTAGGGATTTTATTTGCCTCAACAAGCTCGGCAACAGTTGTACTATAGGCACGAGCGATCCCGGTTAATGATTCTCCTGGCTGTATGACATGAATTTGCATTGTCTTCCCTCCTGTTCGCGGTTAAACGCTACATTCATCTTATGAGGGGAGCAGAAAGGCTATGATTATTTAGTTGAAAATTCATAGGAAGGCTGGATGTTCGCTTTTAAAACTTTTTCCATCATCGTTAATGCATATTGATTATCTTCGTCACTGTTAGAGGCAGTACAATCTACGGGAACATATAAGGAATATTCACGCATATAAGCATCGTTCGCAGTAAATAGCACACAAATATTCCCTGCGATTCCTGTTAAAACGAGTGAATCGACGTTTAACTGACGTAATAACGTATTTAATGCTGTCCCATAAAAAGCGGAATGTTTTGGTTTAATTAAAAAATAATCGTTTTCATGTGGAAGCATTTGTCGGATAATGTTTTCACTTTTTCTATTCAGACAATAGGCAATAATTTTGTCTAAATCGGCTCTCCATAGATTATAATGGTCATTAATATAAATAATTGGGTCGCCGTTTTTATAGAAAAATTGCTTTAAAGATAAAATTGGCTTTGTCAGCTTAATGGTTTTTTCGGAAAGTATCTCACCGTGGTTAAATTGAAAATCATTGATCATGTCGATAATTAATAATGCTGGTTTCAATTTTCTCCTCCCCTTTCCTCTATTTTTAGGTTTGAGGAGGTACTTTAAACATTAAATGGGGGATTTGATGGGGCAAGATAAAGATGTATTTTATATGAAAGAGGCAATTGCAGAGGCCAAAAAGGCTGAACAATTAGGAGAAGTCCCGATTGGAGCAGTCGTCGTTCTAAATGGTGAGATTCTCGCAAGCGCCCATAATTTAAGGGAAACAGAACAAAGTTCCATCGCCCATGCAGAGGTTTTAGCCATTCATGAAGCATGTAAAAAGCTTGGGACATGGAGGCTTGAGGGGGCTGAGCTTTATGTAACGCTAGAGCCGTGTCCGATGTGTGCGGGAGCGATTATGCTCTCTAGAGTCAACCGCGTCGTTTATGGAGCAACTGATCCTAAAGGAGGTTGTGCAGGCACATTTATGAACATCCTCCAAGACGAACGTTTTAATCACCAGAGTGAAGTCGTAAGCGGGGTGCTTGAGGAAGAGTGTGGGTCGATGCTTTCAACGTTTTTCCGAAAGCTACGCGAACAAAAGAAACGAGCCAAAAAACTAGGGTTGGAAGAGCAGTAAACAATTAACAGCTGATAAATATTGCTTTTTACATATGGAATTAGTATACTAATTATGCGTCACTAAAGACGCAACTAAATATGGTTTCAATTTTGCCGTGCTAGTCGGGGAGGTAGCGGTGCCCTGTACCCGCAATCCGCTCTAGCGGGGATGAATCCCTTCCTGAGGCTGATAGACTGTAGGGTCTGCCTTAAGTAAGTGGTGTTGACGCCCGGGTCCTGCGCAATGGGAATCCATGAACCATGTCAGGTCCGGAAGGAAGCAGCATTAAGTGGAAGCTCCCATGTGCCGTAGGGCAGCCTGGGCCGAGCTAACTGCTTAAGTAACGCTTATGGTCGTCAGTCGACGGAAGGTGCACGGCTATTATATATAATAAAACAAACCCATTTCTTTGTGAGATGGGTTTTTTATTTTTGTGAGCAAGGCGCTTGCGCTTTTGTTTCATCCAGCTGCAGCGCCTAGGGGCTCGAGGTCATAAGCCGTTCCCTTTCAGAAGGTAAAGAACACCTTCTTACAGGGCACGTCTTATGCTTGTCGCCCCTGAGCAAGGCGCTTGCGCTTTTGTTCCAAGATAATTTTGTTAAGTTAAATTAGATGAGTTATAATAGGGAAGATAATACATAGAAGGGAGCGGTGTCATTGGCTTATCAAGCGTTATATCGTGTCTGGCGGCCTCAGCGCTTTTTTGATGTTGTCGGTCAGGAACATGTGACAACGACACTGCAAAATGCTCTGCTTCAAGAAAAAATTTCGCACGCTTATTTATTCTCTGGGCCACGTGGAACAGGGAAAACAAGTGCAGCTAAAATTTTAGCTAAAGCTGTTAACTGTGAGCGTTCTCCAGTTCGTGAGCCGTGCAATGAATGTGCATCATGCCTAGGAATTACAGATGGTTCGATCTCAGATGTTATCGAAATTGACGCTGCCTCAAACAATGGTGTGGAAGAAATAAGGGATATTCGCGACAAGGTGAAATTTGCCCCTAGTGCAGTCAAGTATAAAGTATATATTGTTGATGAGGTTCATATGCTTTCTATTGGGGCCTTTAATGCCTTATTGAAAACACTCGAAGAACCACCACGTCACGTCATTTTTATTTTAGCTACGACAGAACCTCATAAAATTCCGCTCACAATTATTTCGAGAACACAGCGCTTTGATTTCAAACGGATTACTGCCCAAGATATTGTTGGACGAATGAAATGGATTACCGAAGAAACAGGCACCGACTGCGATGAGACAGCATTGCAGGTGATTGCCCGAGCTGCAGAAGGCGGTATGCGAGATGCGCTCAGTTTGCTCGATCAAGCAATTTCTTTTAGCCAGGAACGGGTGACGATTGAGGATGCTTTAACTGTAACTGGGTCTGTTTCACAATCGTTTCTTAGTCAATTAGCAAATGCAATCCATGAAAAAAATGCAGCTGCTGGTCTTGAAGCCCTTGAGGAACTGCTCTTTCAAGGGAAAGATTCGACAAGATTCATCGAGGATTTCACTTACTTTTATCGGGATATGCTTCTATATAAAGCTGCCCCAAACCTAGAAGAGTCGATGGAACGTGTGTTGCTTGATGATGAGTTTCGGAAATTAACTGAACAAGTTTATCCAGAGGAAATCTATGCTGTAATTGAAGAATTGAATAAGACACAGCAAGAAATGCGCTGGACAAATCACCCGAGAGTGTTTTTAGAAGTAGCAATTGTGAAACTATGTCAGCTAGAAAAGCCACAATTAAGTGAGTCTCAAATTGAACCGCTTTTAAAAAGAATCGAGGAGCTCGAAGAAAAATTAGCGAACTTTGAACCGGGAGCGATGGTGCAAAGTGAACAAACTCCACAGAAAAAACCGCAGCGTGCGTCACGGAAAGGATTCCAAGCACCAGTCGGGAAAATAAATGAAGTATTGAAAAACGCAACAAAGCAGGATTTAATTGATATAAAAGGGGTTTGGGGCAAAATGCGTGAGATGTTAATTTCACGGCAAATGCGCTCCCAGGAAGCCTTATTAAATGATGCAGAACCTGTTGCTTCATCTGGCAATGCTTTAGTGATAAAATTCAAATATGAAATTCATTGTCAAATGGCGATGGAGAACGATAAATTCGCTCACACCATTGCAAGTTACCTACGTGAACAAACAGGAAAACAAATGCAAATTATTGGCATTCCGGAAGATCAATGGTTGACGATTCGTGAAAGCTTTATTAACAGTCAACATCAAAGTTCTTCAGGAATGAGTAGCGGAGAAGAAGAAGATCCACTCGTATCAGAGGCGAAAAAATTGTTTGGCGAAGAACTAATTCAAATACAAGATTAATGGAGGTACGTACACATGCGTGGAATGGGTAATATGCAAAATATGATGAAACAAATGCAAAAAATGCAAAAGCAAATGGCACAAGCACAGGAAGAATTAGGTGAAAAAAGAATCGAAGGAACAGCTGGGGGCGGAATGGTTACCGTAATTGTTACCGGACATAAAGAAATTGTTGATGTACAAATTAAAGAAGAGGTCGTCGATCCAGAAGATGTAGAAATGCTACAAGATTTAGTACTTGCTGCAACGAATGATGCATTAAAGAAAGCGGAAGAATTAACGAATTCAACAATGGGACAATTCACTAAAGGAATGAACCTTCCAGGGATGTTCTAGGGGGAAAAAAAAGAATGCATTATCCTGAACCGATATCAAAGCTGATTGACAGCTTTATGAAGTTGCCAGGTATTGGCCCGAAAACGGCCGCTCGTCTGGCTTTTTTTGTTCTAAGCATGAAGGAAGATACTGTCCTTGATTTTGCAAAAGCATTAATTAATGCGAAACGGAACCTAAGTTATTGTTCCGTGTGTGGCCATATTACTGACCAAGACCCATGTTATATTTGTAACGATGAACGACGTGACAAAACGACTATATGTGTTGTTCAAGATCCTAAGGATGTCATCGCAATGGAGAAGATGAAAGAATACAATGGTCTTTATCATGTCCTCCATGGCTCGATTTCTCCAATGGATGGAATTGGTCCAGAGGATATTAATATTCCAGATTTGCTTAAACGACTTCAAGATGAAACCATTCAAGAAGTGATTATGGCGACAAATCCGAACATTGAAGGGGAAGCAACAGCGATGTATATTTCCCGCTTGTTAAAACCATCAGGAATCAAAGTTACAAGAATTGCCCACGGTCTCCCAGTTGGCGGAGATCTTGAGTATGCGGATGAAGTGACACTTTCGAAAGCATTGGAAGGGCGAAGGGAAGTCTAAGTACGCAGGAGGGCAAGTCATGTTATTTCGTAAAAAGAAAAAACTAAGAAAAGAATTTGATGAAAAACTGATTGCTCAACATAATCAATTAAAATCAGAGTGGATGAATAAAAAATCCTTACTCGAAAAAAGCTTTGATGTATCAGGAGAATTTGTTGCTGAAGCAAAGCTGGCAGAGGCTAAATACTTCTATCTTTTTAAAGAAGTAAAAGAAAGAGGGATTTCTGTAAAAGGAAAGTAAACAACCTAAGCCGTTCTTTTTTATGAAACTTGTTCATAAAATAGGTACAAGTCTAAAAAAGGAGGGCTAGGATTGGATCCATCTATTATTATTGCGATAATAAGTGGTTTAGTGATTATTATGATGTTTGTTGGAACTCCACTAAAGTCAGTGCGTTTTATTGGGCAAGGAGTTATAAAAGTTCTTATCGGAGCCCTATTTTTATTCTTCCTCAATGCTTTAGGAGCAAATATGGGGATTTACGTACCTATTAATCTAGTAACAGCAACTATTTCTGGGTTATTAGGGATACCCGGTGTCTTTGCATTAGTCGTCATTGAAACATGGGTTATTTAAATCATTTGTAAAACTGCTGATGCTTTTCAGTAGTTTTTTTATTTTGTTGTTGACACATTTAAATACAGGTGGTATTCTAATTAACGTCGCTGATGAAACAGCAACACTGAAATAAATTAGATGTTAAAAAAGTTGTTGACATACTAATAACAACATGATATATTAATAAAGTCGTTTTGAACGACATCGCTCTTTGAAAACTAAACAAACAAGCGTCAACAAAAAAACAATTTTGTGTTTCTTCTATAATGAAGAACACAAGCCAACGTTTTATTTTATGAGCTTAATCACTCAACAATTTATTGGAGAGTTTGATCCTGGCTCAGGACGAACGCTGGCGGCGTGCCTAATACATGCAAGTCGAGCGAATCTTTAAAAGCTTG
>NZ_WOFU01000021.1 GCF_016879755.1 Bacillus sp. B15-48 | reverse complement strand
TTTCTCTTGTAGATATTTACAATGAACATCATCCCCAACGGGGATAATCATGGAGGAGCCGTATGCGATGACCCGCACGTACGGTTCTGTGAGAGGCGCATGAAATTTTCATGCGCCTACTCTATTTTGCATGGTTGTCTGTGTTCATTGTTGATTTTCGTGTAGGTATAAGAATTTATAGGCGGAGAATTTCCGCTTAATGTATCTCTTGGGGGCTTAATTAGCAGATATAAGCGGAGATAATCCGGTTAACTGCTCTAAATAAGACAAAATCAAAAGATTTAGATCATATAACCGGAAAAACTCCCTTTATTTTTAGGGAAATTAGGGTATTTCCCAATTTAAGCGGATTTTTTCCGTTTATTTTTCAAACACAGTGAAATCAACATGCAGTTATAACAGCATTTATAAAGAATATGGGAAGAGCAATGTTGTTAGTACGATTTGATTATTTTCGGTTTGGAGGAAAGTTCACAAACTTTTCGTGTATGTTAAATAAAACGGTTTGAGGAGTGGTGAATTGAAAATGAATAAAAAATTGATAGGAAAAGCATTATTGGTTATTTTTACATTGATCTTGTCCGCATGTAATGGCGGGGAACGTGCTGACATTGAAGAAGATAAAGTGGAAGAGAATAAGTCTCAGCCGGTTGTTGTTGAACAAAAATTGGTGCAGTCGGAATATCAACTCGTAACAGAGACATATTCTAGAGAAAATGTGAAAGTAGAGTATCCGCAAATCGTTTACTTAAAAGATGAAGGAAAACAACAAGAAATAAATGAATTCATAAAAAAAGAGGCACTTGCACATTTTCTAGAGACAATGCAGTCAATAGAGCCTGACCAAAAATATGAGGCTGATGGAGAATATGAAGTGAAGTTAAAGAATGATAAAATTTTAAGTATTGCCTATAAGAGTTATAACAATATTAGCCCATCTGCCCATCCGTATCATTTGTTTTCCACAACAAATATTGATGTAAACACAGGTAAAAAACTATTTTTAACTGATTTTGTGTCCACTATTGATAAGGAATTTATAAACCTAATAAAAACAGCAAAATATGTTGGCGAAATTGAATCTGAATTTGAACAACAAATTAGAGAACAAGCATTTGGATTGTATGACAGTGATGAAAAATTAATTTCAGCGCTGTCTAGTAGTAAAGAAGGTGTGAATGGGATTTATGCGTATGCAACAGAAAACACCCTTGGAATTAGTATGCCAGTCGCTCATGTAGCAGGGGGGCATGCGGAGTTTGAGATTGATATTAGTGAATTAAAAGAAGCTGGTCACGTGGATTGGAATTAGAGGAAAATTAGTTGCTAGCTAGCTTAAAAACGAACGTGTGTTCACTTGTCGGCCCCCCGACGAAGAAACGCTTTACTTCACTGGGGGACTGACCACAATGTCCCTAAACTATAGAGCGGAGGTTTCTTCATGCAGTTCTTTTATATCGTCCGTCAAGGTGATACAGTTTCTCAGATTGCTAAGCGCTGGGAGCTGCCGATCGATTCCTTAATTGCCGCGAACCGTTTAGTCCCGCCTTATACGATTTATGTCGGTCAACAGCTTTCAGTACCTCCTGGGGTTGATGTCATAAACGTAAAGGCAGGGGATACGGTTTATAAAATTTCTCAAGCTTATAGTGTCCCACCAGCTGTGATTATCCAAGCCAATCGGCTACAACCGCCATATATGTTAAACATCGGACAGCTGTTAACCGTTCCTCCTGGTGTTCCTTATTATGTCGTCCAACCTGGTGATACCTTATTTGAAATCGCCAGAAGATTTAATGTCACAACTGGAGGACAAAGCAATTTTGAATTGATTCGAGAAGCCAATCGGCTGCCATCTTATACGATTTATCCTGGGATGAGACTGATGATTCCTTATGCCCCACCTGGGGAGAACGGGTTAATTGCCTATATTTCAAATCGTGGTGGGGAGTTTGACTTATGGTTTTATAACCCGGGAAATGGCGTTAATCGACAAGTTACATTTGGTTTAGGTGAAAGTTATTCTGTTCCCTTTTGGTCACCGGATTCTAGTAAAATTGCGTTTGTTGGTAAAAATGGAATTCTTTATGTCGTGTCGCTTCTTACCAATACAGTTGCCCAAATCGATCAGTTTTCAGAGGGGCTCGGTGTTTTCCTTGATTGGTCCCCAGACAGCCAGAAACTTGTTTACTTCAACCGCAATACAATCATCCTATACAATACCGGTACACACGAAGCACAAATCATCAACGAATCGAATGCGAGCGATGTCCAATGGTTCCCAAATGGAATAGAATTACTCTATCAAGCACCCGATCGAAACGGAGTTAGTCAGCTATTCCGAATTAGAATCGATGGAACGGAAAAGGTGCAAATTACCCAAAACACAGGTGGGCGTTATAATCATGTTCGTCTTAGCCCTGATGGGAACTATGTGTTATACACCACCCCAGGAGTAAGCATCTCGCTTATTTTCACTATAGATCTTTCTACCGGAAATCTCTTTGAAGTGAAGGGCGGACCGCTTGCGAAAAATTACTTTCCGACATGGTCGCCGAATTCACAAGATATTGCTTTTAGTGCTACCGCTTTTGAAGACAGAGGCAATTTTTCTTTGATCAAAACGACCGGAAGGCACGGAGACAACGAGCGAACAAGAGCGATCTCCGATTGCTTTGCAACTCCTGTTACATGGTCTCCAGACGGGAGAAAACTAGCCTATCTTTCAGGCTGTAAATCAAACGGGCAGGCAAGTGAGATTTGGATGCTCAATCTGACTCATCCAGTTCCAATCCGATTAGTAGCTGGAGGAACCATCACAGCACTTGAATGGTCGCCAGCGCCGTCCCCTAATTTGAATCGATACACGAATCCTACTTTTAAAGTCAGTTTCCAATATCCAGCTCATTGGGTAAGAGTAACGGACGAACGCTATGAAGGCAGTGATGGCTTCTTTCAAATCGGAGCGATTTCATCTGAGGACCCAATTAACACCGTGTGCCACAATGAAGCCTTTCAGCAACTCTTGCCATACGGCACACAGCCACGTATCGTAACAACAAAAGTTCAAAATCAAGAAGCATGCTATATCTTTCCATCAAAAGACCAACCTCCTGAAATGAACAATCAAGCAGCTCTCATCGCTCGCTATCCAACGCCAGTTGTGATTGGCGGAACGAGCTATCAATACTTTATCTTGTGGGCGGATCAGGGGCATGTAACGGAAATAGCGGGATCATTGGTGTTTTTATGATCCCTATTCGCCATAATTTGTCTTTACTGTAAAAATGCTGAAACGAGGTTTTTGGGTCAGTCCCCCGACGAAGTAACGCTTTACTTCACTGGGGGACTGACCCCTTTTTTCCCTTTTTCCTTCCTTTTTCCTCCTTTTTCCCTAGACAGAAAACGCGATACATTAAGCTTCACCATTAATATTTTATAGGCTAAATATTCCTTTTGAGAGGTTAAGTTCATGCCTCAAGGGGAAAAATCTATAAAGGATCTATGATCTGTAGTGAAGGCCCCTTTTTTCCAAAAAGGGAGTTTTTTTATTGGATGAAAAGATAAGGGGGGGTAATCATGCATTTATCGCCGCGAGAAATGGACAAGCTCATGATTGTAGTGGCTGCGGATCTTGCAAGGCGCCGGAAGGATCGAGGATTAAAATTAAATTATCCAGAAGCTGTTGCCCTAATTACCTATGAGGTAGTGGAAGGGGCAAGGGATGGGAAAACGGTTGCCGAACTGATGGAATACGGTGCGACTATTTTGTCTCGAGAAGACGTAATGGATGGGATTCCTGAAATGATTGATGATATTCAGGTGGAAGCGACGTTTCCAGATGGAACAAAATTGGTGACTGTCCATAACCCAATACGATGAACAGGAGGACTGCAATATGTTACCAGGAGAATATATTTTAAAAGACGATGATATTGTTTGTAATGAAGGTAGGGAAGTCTTTACGATTTCCGTTACGAACATAGGTGACCGCCCAGTCCAGGTCGGATCCCATTTTCATTTCTACGAAGCGAATCATGCCCTCCAGTTTAATCGGGAAGAAGCCTATGGAAAGCGGCTAAATATTCCTGCAGGAGCAGCCATTCGTTTTGAGCCTGGAGATGAAAAGGAAATCCAGCTGATTGATTTTGCAGGTGAACGCCGAGTATACGGGTTCAACAATAAAGTAGATGGCTCATTAGAAAGTAGGGATGATTCATGAGTTTTAAGATGTCCAGAAAACAATATGCTGAAATGTTTGGACCAACAACCGGTGATTCCATCCGCCTTGCTGACACAAATCTCTTTATTCAAATTGAGAAGGATTTTACGACCTATGGAGAAGAAGTTGTGTTTGGCGGCGGCAAAGTCATTCGCGATGGCATGGGCCAGCATCCGCTTGCTACTCGCGGGGATGGCGTGGCAGATACGGTGATTACCAATGTTGTTATTTTAGATTACACGGGGATTTATAAAGCCGATCTAGCCATTCGTGATGGAAAAATTTCTGGAATCGGGAAAAGCGGCAACCCGCTTATTACCGATAATGTAGATATTATCATTGGTGCTTCAACGGAAGTGATTGCCGGAGAAGGCTTGATTGTGACAGCGGGCGCCATTGATACACACATTCACTTTATTAACCCTGAACAGGTTGTGGTCGCACTAACATCTGGTACAACCACGTTAATTGGCGGCGGGACAGGCCCGGCAGCTGGATCGCGGGCAACAACTGTCACTCCAGGTGAGTGGAATATACAGCGCATGCTGGCAGCTGCTGAAGGTCTTCCGATTAATGTTGGATTTTCAGGCAAAGGCCATGCGGCGTCTACTGAACCTTTGGCTGAGCAAGTGAAAGCTGGAGCGATTGGTCTTAAAGTTCATGAAGACTGGGGTGCTACTGGCTCATCTCTTGACTACGCTCTCCGGGTAGCGGAAGAATATGATATTCAAGTTGCCCTCCATGCAGATACATTAAATGAAAGTGGTTTTATGGAAGCTACGATGGCTGCGGTGAAGGATAGGGTTCTCCACATGTATCATACAGAAGGTGCAGGTGGCGGACATGCTCCCGATTTAATTAAGTCAGCCAGCTACCATAATATTTTACCTTCATCCACAAACCCTACCTTACCTTATACAGTTAATACGATTGATGAACATCTTGATATGGTGATGGTTTGTCACCATTTAAATCCTTCTGTTCCTGAAGACATTGCGTTTGCAGATTCAAGAATCAGAAGGGAAACGATCGCAGCAGAAGACATCCTTCAAGATATGGGTGTGTTCAGTATGGTCAGCTCCGATTCTCAGGCAATGGGGCGTGTCGGAGAAGTGATTCTCCGCAGTTGGCAGGTAGCAGATAAAATGAAAAAGCAACGAGGACTCATGCAAGGTGACAGCAAATATGCCGATAACAACCGGGCGAAGCGCTATATTGCCAAATACACCATTAACCCTGCTATTACCCATGGAATTTCCAACTATATAGGGTCAATTGAAGTTGGAAAAATCGCTGACCTCGTCCTCTGGTCTCCGAAATTCTTTGGTGTGAAACCGGAAATGGTGTTGAAAAATGGAATGGTTGTTACAGCTTTAATGGGCGATGCAAATGCTTCGATCCCTACGCCCCAGCCATATATTTATCGTCCGATGTTTGCTCAATATGGGAAAGCGTTGGCAAAAAGTTCGATTACGTTCCTTTCTCAAGCGGCTTATGATGATGGGGTTCATGAAAAGCTTGGACTTGAGAGAATGATTCTTCCAGTTGGCGGCATTCGAACCCTATCCAAGAAGGATATGAAGTTAAATGACCAAACACCAGAAATTACGGTAGATCCGCAAACATACGAAGTAAGGGTAAATGGTGAGTTGCTGACATGTGAGCCGGTAGACACTGTGCCAATGGGGCAGCGATATTTCCTATTCTGAGGTGAAAACATTGATTATTGAAAAGATTGTTACGAACATCGAACAGATGGATAAAAGTGAAATCGAAAAACGTCATATAGAAAAAGTGTATCTAGAAAGCGAACATTTAGTGAAACGAATCCAGCGGGTAAAAACAGACCATGGCAGGGAACTTGGAATTCGCTTAAAAGAACAACGTGATCTATTAGCAGGCGATGTTTTATTTATGGATGATAAAGATGTGATTGTCATTGATGTGTTGGCAGATGATCTTCTTGTCATCAGCCCTAGAGATTTAAAAGAGATGGGAACGATTGCTCACCAGCTGGGCAATCGTCACATGCCGGCACAGTTTGAGGGAGAGGACATACTCGTTCAATATGATTATTTGGTAGAAGAGCTATTAAACGAACTTAATATTCCTTTTAAACATGAAGAGCGCAAGGTGAAACAAGCATTCCGTCATATAGGACACAGTCATGGATGAAAAAATGCTCTCTTTGTTCCAACTCTGTGATTCCAACTTTCCTACTGGAGCTTTTAGTCATTCGTTCGGGTTGGAAACCTATATACAAGCTGGGAAGGTAACCGATCAGGAGACATTTTTCCAGTGGCTGAAAGTGTATTTGCATGAACAGCTCATCTACACAGATGGGCTTGCATGCCGACTTGTTTATGATGCGCTCATGAACACGGAACCTTCGCAAATTTGGAAGCTGGATCAATTGTTGACGGTTCAAAACTTGCCGAGGGAAACGCGGGAAGGCACACAAATGATCGGAGAACGAATGCTAAAACTGACTGATACATTATACGGGATGCCGATCCTCTCACAATACAGAGAAGAAATTAAGAATAAAAACGCGTTCGGCCATCCAGCGATTGTTTTTTCGATGGTTGGCCATGGCTTTCGGGTAACAAAAACAAACAGTATTCTATCCTATTTGTACTCTGCAATTACTAGTCAAGTGCAAAATGCAGTCCGAGCGATCCCACTAGGCCAAACAGCCGGACAGATGATTATTCATCAATGTATCCCCGAATTATCTCAGGCAGTGGATAAAATTTTGCAGATGCCCGAGGATGACTTTGGAATTGTGTCCCCAGGGTTAGAGTTAGCACAAATGAAGCATGAACGAGTTAATATTCGTATTTTTATGTCTTAGGATTATTTTGATATTAAGTAAAGAAAGAAGGATTTAATCATGGAACCAATTAAAATTGGTGTTGGCGGACCTGTTGGAGCAGGGAAGACGATGCTTGTCGAAAAAATCACCCGCCATCTTGAGGGCGAAGTGAGTATGGCCGTTGTGACAAATGATATTTATACGAAAGAAGATGCAAAGTTTTTAATGCAAAACGGTGTGCTTCCTGAAGATCGAATCATTGGTGTCGAAACAGGAGGATGCCCTCATACCGCGATTCGTGAAGATGCATCGATGAATTTTGCAGCCATTGATGAATTAGTGAGACGCCATCCTGACGTAGAACTCCTATTTGTTGAAAGCGGTGGTGACAATCTCGCAGCAACCTTCAGCCCTGAGCTCGTCGATTTCTCCATTTATATTATCGATGTCGCACAAGGAGAAAAAATTCCCCGCAAAGGCGGACAGGGAATGATTAAATCGGATCTGTTCGTCATCAATAAAACAGACTTGGCTCCATTTGTTGGCGCCAGCCTGGAGGTTATGGAAAAGGATACGAAAGTCTTTCGCGGGGATAAGCCGTTTGTGTTTACAAATTTAAAGAGTAATGAAGGACTGGATGAAGTCATCAATTGGATTAAGAAACACGCATTATTAAAAGGGTTAGAGTAAGATGTCAGAGTGGACAGGTTTTTTGTCTTTGGCCCTTGAAAACCGCAAAGGGAAAACGGTTGCCAAAAGGGCGTATTTTCAAGGTGCATTCAAGGTCATGCGCCCCATTTACCACGATGATTCAGGTCAGGTGTGCTACTATCTTCTTAATCCAGGCGGCGGCTACCTAGACGGAGACCGATACAGAATGGAGGTTTCCCTTGATGAAGGGGCGGCGGCCACTTTAACCACGCAATCGGCTACAAAAGTATATAAAACGCCAAAAAGTCTAGCGTATCAAGAGACAGAGATTACTCTTAAGAAAGGCAGTATCCTGGAATACTTGCCGGATCCGCTAATTGCTTATAAGGATGCCCATTATAAGCAGAAAAATGTGGTTGTCATGGAAACAGGCGCTACGTTTCTTTATACAGATATTCTCACCCCAGGTTGGTCTCCAGATGGGGGTAAATTCAGCTATGATACGATTCAATTGATGAATGAGATTTATTTGGATGGCAAGCTTGGAGTGTATGATCATATTAAGTTAGCACCGGAACAGCAAGTTCTCTCTGGAATGGGATTTATGGAAGGCTATACCCATTTAGGGTCGATGATTGTTGTCGGCGAAGGGACAAGTAATCGTCTTTTAGATGAGCTATATGAAATTATTCAAACCGAAGAGGCGGATTTTAACTTTGGACTGTCGCGGCTTGCAGTGCCAGGCTTTAGTATCCGTATTCTTGCAAACTCGACCCAGCTCATTGAACGCATTTTCGCCAATTGCCATAAGCTCATTAAACAAACATGGTTTCAGACGACACCAAGCCCATTAAGAAAATATTAAAACTGTTAAGGCCCGGTAACAAAAGGTTAGCGGACCTTTCCTTGCGAGTAAGGATGGTTTAGTATAGTCTAATGTGTGAATTTTAATGCTTTATCGAGGGAGGCACAGTATGTCTGAAGAAAATGTAAAACCCGAAATTAAAGATTTTGAAGTAGAAACCGTATTTGAGGACCGTGTTCATGAGCGTTACGCATTTACTCTTAAAGTGGATGGAAATGAATTTAAGGGTCATTTTTATGAAGATGAGATTCAATGGCTTCATCCTCAGCCGCAACAAATGATTGGGGAAAATGAAATAACAGTAATTGAAAATTCCGTCTATGATTTAATGAGACAGAATGGTCTTTCCAGCGGGATTCAGGACTTTGAATTGAAACCAGCATTTGAAGATCGGATCCACGAACGCCAACAGTTTACATTGCAAGTTCAGGGAGAGGAATTTAAAGGCTTTGTGCACGATGGGGAAATTCAATGGTTCCATCCCCATCCCCAGCAGAAGCTTGATGATGAGCATGTTCAAGTCATTGAATCAGAGATCCATGATAAATTGGCGGAAGAAGAAGAGAATCTCGATGATCAAAAATGAAAAAATATAGATAAAATGACTACAAAAAGGAGGTCTTTGTTTGAAGACCTTCTTTTCTTGTTGTTTAGGAAAGTATAAAATGTTCAAGGTGTGGATAATTGGAATCGTTATTTGCATCCAGCTCCAGCGCCTAGCCCCTCCAGCGCTTGTCGGGGCTGACCAAGGCGCTTCTGCTTTTGTTCTATTATGGGGAAATTAATAATGCCTGCGACAACATTAATTTGTTTTATTTATGTATCTCCTTAAATAATAAACGTAGTTAACTCTCTTAGGAGGGTGGATTGGTAAATTTTTTTGTGATAATTTTCACAAAATATTCAATTCTTCTCTGAATAGAAATCTCTTTTGTAAGTTATATTATTACTACGTTTATGTTGTTAACTACAAACGAAGGGGAATTTATGATGAAGAAATTATTTTCTATTTTCTTATTTATTGGCTTGATGATGACTCCATTTTTTACACAAGCTCATGTGAAGTGGTTCACAGAAGTGGAGCCGCAAAAAGAATCCATTGAACAGATTTTATCACCGCTCTTTATGTCTTTAGCCTTAATGGCTGCGATTGTTATTGCACTGCTGCCACTATTGATTCCAAAGATTGCTGAGTGGAAGATCATGAAGAAGTGGGACAATCAATTGTCAGGACTACGAAAATATTCTAGGTATTTTCTAAAATACGGTACAGCCATTGCGTTGTTTATTCAAGTAATCAATGGTACGTTGTTTGCTCCTGAGCTAGCCATTCACGATTCCTTTGCTGTCATTTTAGCGTGGGTAGCGATTGGATGTTTGCTCATTCCGAACCATATCGCTACAAAAGCAGGTTCTGTGCTTCTGTTGGGATTATTTGTTTATATGACAAGTCACTATGGGATTTTTTATATGCTCGATTATGGGTTTTATTTGGCGATTATTGGTGTCTTGCTTGTTGGGAAGACAAGATTTGAAAAGGTTGGTTTTCCATTTTTATATTTAGGAACAGGTTTATCATTATGCTGGGTAGCGATTGAAAAATGGGTTTATCCAAGTATGTCGTTGGATATCGTTGTCAATCATCAAGTCCCCACCTTTGGTTTTGATCCAGCCACCTTTATCACGATGGCTGCATATATTGAGTTTGTCGTAGGCTACTTGCTTGTCGTTGGGGTTTTAAATCGAGTGCTTGGATTAGTTGTAACAGTTATCTTTGTAATGACAACGATGCTGTTTGGCATGACGGAAGTAATTGGGCATTTTATGATTCATATTGTATTAATCATCTTTGTGATTGAAGGAGTATCCTTTTATAATCCACCGATTAAGATGCATAAAACAAAACTAGACCAGTTTATCTTTATCTTTCTCAATTTCATCTTTGTGTTAGCCACCTTCGTCTTAATCTACTATCGTTTTGGATAATAGAATGACTGGAGTCTGACCTCCGCCAAAGTAAAACGTTCAACTGTGGGGACGAAGCCCATTTGTCCCTAAATAAAAAATAGTCTTCTCGATGAAGAAGACTATTTTTTATTCAATTTACTTTTAAAAATAAAAGACAGGCTTTTCAGCATTTTGTTTGTCTAATTCGGAAAAAATCATCTTGTATTCTACTATCGATAGTTGACCAGAAATGTATGCTTTTTGAAGAAAGTCGAGTAGTTCATTGATATGTGATGGAGTGCATTCTTTTTCTAATTGGAATCGATCGATTAAGTTTTTCAACATCATATCCTCCTCAATGGCCGAACCATCCTTTTATTACTACCAAAAAAAGTATAACATGTGATCTTCTTAATGATTGTTTTTTAAAAATTCAAACTAACGACAGTTTTTTACAATTATGGCACTGTTTTTTGTAAGTTGACTATTCTTTATGTCCTGTTCTTGCGGATTTGAATAGGATAGTGATTCTTTTTGTTTTTGTGGAAAAATGTCGATATAGGAAATTTGGGTCAGCCCCCCGATGAAGTAACGCATTCCTTCACTGGGGGACTTTTTTTCGTTTTTTCGCTATCTTCAATTAATGTTTTCAAATGATGAATATGAAACTTTGGTACTTCTATCGCTCGCACTACACCGTGTTTATAAAGCTTCTCTAGTGTTTTCCATGTAACAAGTAACTCTTGATTCCTTACTTTACTAGGCCAGTGAATTAAAAAAAAATCAAAATGATCTAACCTTAGTTATGTGAAATTCCGTACATAGTTATGGTTTCACACTTCATTCTTTCGAAGGAAGTACGAATAAAATGTTACAATTATGTGTCTTTGTATAATCTTTTTCGAGCAAAATTGTTAATATTCGTATATATATTAATTTTCTAATATTATAATTAACTTGTAGGAATTTTCCGCTAATATACTCTGGCAAAGGGTATTAAGTTGTGTAAACGCTTCAATATCATTGGACATTTCACTGTTTATAATCAAATTTTTTAAAGTGGGATTTGTAATGGAGAATCTCTGACTTTGAAAAATGACTGGTCTGAGTTTCGGATGTAGGTTGAAGATAATAAAAACATTGAAAGGATTGATGGTTTTGGCTAAATTAGATGAAAAAGTTGCAATAATTACTGGTGGTGCAGGTGGACTAGGGAAGGAAACAGCTAAATTATTCCTCCAAGAGGGTGCTAAAGTCCTAATCGTAGACTTATTTGATGAACCACTTTTAAATACGAAGGAAGAACTTAGTAAGTATGGAGAAATCATGACGGTTAAAGCGGATGTGTCACAAGAATCTGATGTCATCAATTATGTCAAAACAGCAATAAATCATTGGGGAAAAATAGATGTCTTCTTTAATAATGCCGGTATAGAAGGAAAACATTCTTCCTTTGTAGATACAACCGTTGAGAATTTTGATCAGGTTATGAGTGTTAATGTACGTGGCGTGTTCTTAGGAATAAAGCATGTGTTGGCGGTAATGATGGCTCAAAAATCCGGCAGCATTATCAATACTTCATCAGTAGCAGGACTTGCGGGTTGGGGGGGGATAACACCTTATGTCGCTTCAAAACATGCGGTAGTCGGCTTGACTAAAAATGCAGCATTGGAAGCAGCAAGTGCCAATGTGCGTGTGAACTCTATCCATCCATCGCCTGTTAACACTAGAATGATGCGCGCCGTTGAAGAAGGATTGATACCAGGTGGAGCAGAAGCAGCTAAGGAAGCAATAACTAAAGAAATTCCAATTGGTCGTTATGGTGAACCAATTGATATTGCTAATTTAGTTTTATTTCTTGCATCCGATGATAGCTCTTTTATTACCGGAACTCAGTATCGAATTGATGGGGGAATTGGGGCAAAATAAAGAAAAAACGCTTAACCTTTAAAAAAGTGAAAAATCCCTACCTTAATGGAAAGGTTGGGATTTTTCACTTTTTCATGTGAGTAGGGAAGTGAATTTTAAACAAGTCCATCTGCTAGAAAGTATTCTTTTAAACCTTGCAAACATTCTTACTCGACAGGAATTCCACCCGTTATATGTTACGACCTATGCTCACCCGCACGGACTGACCCCGTTCTTTCGTTCTTTTTGTTTTTTCAGAAAGTTTCCCGCTGTTCCCACATTGAGATGTCCTCTCAAACAGCTAAACGGTAAAGCGTCAACAACTCATGACTGAAGTCACGAGGGTTCTCGCCTATTACCTAAAACAGCGGCACACGCCATTCGTTCTCAAGCTCAATTGCCTCTGTTTCTGCAATTAAATGTAAGGTGATTTCTTTTGGTATCTCTTGTAATTCATAGGAGATGAGTCGAACCTCGCGTTTGAAGCGCCCTTGAGCATCGGTTTCATCTAATGTCGTACTACCGCTATTAAATGTGAAATAGCTTTCTCCGGACTCATCGTCAATCGTCCATACCGCCAACTCGGGTGCTTTTTGCTCTGCGTAGCCTGACATATGCAACTCGACCGTTACTTGGCGCTGAATAGGGATCCAGGATTTCTTTAGTGAATAATCGGTTTTGCGCTCGACATCATCTATTGTTAGCTCATAACCGTTGTATTCAAATGTATATGGCAGTTGATCTGGCTTAAATGTCACAGAGAAATCAGTCGTATTTGTTTTATAAACCGTATCGAGAACAAAGTACAGCTCTTCTCCCCCCTGATCTGGTACAAAGGAATCGTTCCACGTCATCTGCCTCATCTCTTCTTGTTTACCATCCCAGCTTCCTATACCACCAATCATATTTAAATTTACAGGATGTCCACGGTCTACTTTTCCATATATATTGTAATAACCAAGGATATCCCCTTGACTATTTTCAATCCGATAGCCGATCGTCGGGTGATACCGGAAGAATGTATTGACAATTTCTTGATTAAACTGCTGTTCTTTCTCCTCAATCGCGGCTTGCAATTTTTGTTTCGCTTCTTCAGTATATTCTGTGCTGTAAGAGAGATCGGTTGTCGAGGTTGAATAGCTTACTTGATTGAATGTTACTTCAATATCCTCAACTTCAATCGCTTCTCGAATTTCAACGATTTGCTGTTTCTCATAAGCTGCCGTTAAATCCACGGGTATTTCGACTAGCCAATTCCCAGTTTTACCAGCAATCTCTGTTGAAGAAATCCTAATGGTTCCTTTCGTAAACTGTTCCACATTCACTAAAGAAAATTCAAATATACCGTAATTATCGGTATTCCCCCAGCTCCAGTTCGCGAGTTCCACTTGCTCATTATTTTCATCTAGCAACGTCACGATCTGTTGCTCTCCGTCACCTTCGAAATAGGGATTAAGTTTTTTCCCTTTACTATCACTCACATAATAAGACAGCGCGATCCGTGATGTATCGGCAATTAGGTGCTCAACATGCAGCGTAATGCCAGCGTCTGTTACGGCAAGGTCAATAGGTGTAGCAATATCAGTGTCCATCGCGATTTGTAATCCTTCATCGACCTGTTCACTAGAGAAAATCCCACCGACTAATTCTGCAAAACTCGGATGTACAGTCATGATAATCCCACCTGCTAGCAGCACACTCGCTGCAGTACCAAGTCCCCATTTCCAACGTCGTTTCATTTTTGATTTGTACGGGGTTACTTTGGCCACAATGGCCTCAGCAAAATTATCTGGTAATACGGGTGATTTTAAGGTTTCCTCTAAAAAAGCCTTTTCGCTTATCAGCACTTCAAGTTGCTGCGCACAATTAGAACACGAGAGAATATGTTTTTGTATTTGTCTTGTTTCTTCCTCATCTAAAAATCCATCCACATAATCTAGCCATTTATCCTCGTTCGGACAGCTCATGAAAATACCCTCCCTCTTGTGCATGTCTGCGTAACTTTTTCTTGGCACGATGCAATTTATTCCTTACATCTGCTAATGAAATACGTAATGTTTCACTAATTTCTTCATAGCTTAATTCATTCGCATAACGGAGCAGCAAAATTAGTCGTTCTTCTTCTGGTAGCCTGGCGACAAGGCGCTCGAGCTCTCTACTTTTTTCTTTTTTTAAAAAGACAACTTCCGGTGATGTTTCGCTTACTAATTGATTTTCTTCTATTTGTATGAACTGAATCGTTTTTTTGCGAAACTGATCTAAACAATGATTGATTGCAACGCGGTATAACCAGCTTTTAAAGGAGCCTTTTTGCTCATATTTGCCAAGCTGTTCGTACACTTTAATAAAGGCTTCTTGCAATAAATCTTGTGCCGTTTGTGGGTTTCTTGTCATTCGTAAAATCGTCGCATACAGTTCATTTTTATACGCATTGATAATGTGCGTGTAGGCTTGCTTATCCCCCGCTAACACTAGTCGAACGTATTGAATGTCATCTTCCATGCCACCCCTCCTCTTCTGTTCACTTAGTAAAACGAGATTCACGTCCAAAAAATCTCACGCAAAAAAATAATTGATTAGATTTCACAAACAATCGTCATTCTTAGCCAGAAGTTTAAAGAAGTTAATACGTTTGCAAGCCTTTCCTAAGCACGTAATCCCATAGGGTGTGTGGCTCTTTTTACAGGAATGGTTTCAATAGAAACCCGCTTATATTTTCCTTCCAATTAAAATTTCTAAATCAATCGTGATCTGAGCCGAACCTTGATTAAGCAAAGGAACAATGGATTCTTCATTTGCATTCCAAGCAAGCGGAGACATTTGAACTAAATTCATTAACTCTGACTGACTTAACTGCTTTTGATAATTTAGGGTTAACTTATCTATTAAATGGAAGTTTTCTTTAAAAAGGTTTACAGTTTCATCATTCCTATAACTTTGCTTATCTGTCTGATCAAAAAGGATTTCCCGAAGTTCTTTTAAATAATTCGCACGTGGAACAACCTTTACGACCAGACCATTGGGAACGAGAATTCGCTTGAAATCCAGATAATTAGCTGGTGAAAGAATATTTAAGATGACATGGCATGATTGATTGGCCAATGGCGATTGCGCTAAATCACCCACCAACCAAATACATTCTCGATAATTCTTTGCCCCCATCATAATGCCTTCCTTTGCAATATCCAGGCCAACCCCCTGCATTTTATCATTTTCACTTCTCTGTAAAATCCGATGTAAATGCGAACCTTCACCACAGCCAGCATCAAAAATCATGATTGAATCATGATCTTCATTCACATATTTGTTCATTCCTTCTGAGACCTTTTCATGCAGCAAGTCATATAAATCACTTTCCATGATGATTTTCTTTCTCGCCTCAAATAAGCTTTTATCATAATGGCTATTTACAGAACGAGTCATCATGTTTATATAACCTTGTTTGGCAAAATCAAAGGTATGATTGTTGGAACATTTGAGACTTGTTGAATCCGTTACCTTCATCGGATTTTCGCAATACGGACATCTAAAGATATTCTCAAAGTTGCCTGACAATATCGCGCTTTTTTCTTTGTTCGTCATTTTTCCTCTTCCTTTCAAAAACTGAAAAATCACACGCAGATGCCTGTGATTGAACAAAATAACTTGTAAAAGTGTTCACTAGTAAAACTTAAAGCACATTCTTAGTCATTATCCAATAAAAATAGCCACATGTGCAAAAATTTATACACATGTGGCTTTTATAGTTAATTCATTCTAAAATTATTTGCGAATCGTAAATAATGCTTTTGACCAAGGGATTAATTGATCTAGCATTTGGTTAACTGAATCTGCTTGAACTTCTTTTGGTTTGAAGTCTGTACCATTTTCGAAATCAGTAAATAATGATAAAGCAGGGTGTACACGAACATCAGCTACTAATAATTCACCTAGGATTCCGCGTAAATGTTCAGCAGCACGTGCGCCACCTACTGAACCGTAAGATACGATTCCCGCTGCTTTATTGTTCCATTCATCACGAAGATAATCTAAAGCATTTTTAAGAGCACCTGTGATGGAGTGGTTGTATTCTTGGACGATGAATACGAAACCGTCTTGTTCTGCGATTACTTTAGACCATGCCTCTGCCCCTGAAGCATCTCCGCCTTCTTCACCTAATAATGGTAATTTGAAGTCGGCGATATCGATAATTGTGTAGTTTGCATCCCCACGTTTGTCAGCTATTTCTTTTACCCATGCACCTACTTGTGGACTTACACGTCCTTCTCGAGTTGAACCTAAAATGATACCTATGTTTAATGTTGCCATTGTTTTTTCCTCCTTTTTTTCAGTTCCAAATAATTTATTTAAGAATCCCATTTAATGGTGTACCCCCTCAACAAGTATGCTTTCCAAATCGTACATAAATGAAGATTTATTCATCACTTATGCTTTGTAACAAAATAAAAAATACGAAACTTTAAATGCCGAAATTATCTTGATTTAACTTATTTTCAATTCGAGATAAATTTAACATATATCCGCAATGAGTGTCAACACTTTATTATGATTTATTGCTGCAGTTTCCTGGGGGACCGTGTTTTCTGTGGCACATTCAGCATTTAAACAATGCGGTATTGAAGGAAAACATTCTTATTTTGTAATTAAAAATAAATCTAAATATTCTAACCCTAGTTTATTCATACTTTCATCAAAAGAACGAAGTGTAAATCATAACTATTACCGGAATTTCACAACTTTGTTACAAAAAACGTTTTAAATGATGTAACAATACTTGAAGTCCCACTAGCAATCTCATTTGTATGAGCTTAAATAGCTAAGGAAAACCTACGGATCATAGTAACTGTCTTGTCGTTTTATAGCACCATTTTCATTAACTTAAAGCCTCCTATACTACCGGAAAGGACGTAATTAAGTTTGCCGTTGACTAATTTAATAGGTAAAAATAATAACCATTGTTTTAAGTTCAAGAAAAGTTCAAAATTTTATCACGAAAATGTGAATTAACTCAAAAAACAATAGTATCTTCATTTGAAAATGATAATCTTTAATTGTTAATAGACATTATAAAACTTGATTATAAAAGGGAGAGATTAAAATGTTTGGTAAATTGTTAAGAGAGAATAGTATTGTTGCAGGTATTTTAACACTTTTCAGAATATATTTAGGATGGGCTTGGATGACAGCTGGTTGGGGTAAAATCACTGGTGGATTTAATGCAGGTGGGTTCTTACAAGGTGCTGTAGCGAACCCAGTAATGAAAGGGGAAGCTCTTGTTTATCCCGGTTGGGTATCATTCCTAGAAAGCTTTGCTATACCAAATGCAGGTTTGTTTAGTTTCCTAGTTGCTTGGGGAGAATTCCTAGTAGGTTTAGGACTTATTCTTGGATGCTTAACAACAGCAGCTGCTTTCTTTGCTCTAGTAATGAACTTTTCATTCTTATTCTCTGGTACAATTTCTACTAACCCGATGAATATTTTGATGGGAGTATTTATCGCAGCAGCAGGCTACAATGCAGGTAAATTTGGTTTAGATCGCTATGTATTGCCATTCCTTCGCAAGTTAGTCAACAAAGGCAAGACTGAAAAAGGACATTCTGTAGCGTAAATTAAATAAACATACAAGGAGCAGTGGGAGATAATCCTGCTGCTCTTTTTATATGGGAAAAATTAAGTGTTCCACAAAGATAGATCAGATAGCTAAAATTAGAGGCCCTGGAGTGAAAAATGAAGTACCGGTCTTTTCGCTATTCTAAAATGGCTATGTGTTCTCCCGCATGACACTGTACGTTATTTTTTCGTCTATTTATTGTTATTATGCTCTCCCCATTGGCACATTTCCTGGATAATCGGTCAGAGTGTTTTTCCTTTTTCTGTAAGGTTGTATTCGACCTTCGGGGGAATTTGTGGATATTCCTTCCGATGACTTAAACCATCATTTTGCATTTCCTTTAATGTAGAACTTAATGTTTTATAGGTTATTTTACCAAGCATGCGCTGAAGTTCATTATAGCGGACTGTACCGTTTTTTGATAATTGGTAAATAATGAGCAGTTTCCATTTGCCGCTTAATCGAGAGGGTGTAGCCAAAAAATGGTTCCTGGCTATCAGAAATCTCGTCTTTGCTATCAGAAACATCATTCAGTATCTAGTAAAAAACAGAGATAAAAAAGTTCTCTTTCTAGAATTAGGCGTCGGAAAAATGACACCGATGTTTATTAAAGAGCCGTTCTGGAATATGACTTACAGTTGGCGGGAGGCATTCTATATTTCGATTAATCCTAAAGATGCAATGGTACCTCCAGCGTTAAGGAAAAAAGGACTTGCGATTAACGAAGACATTGCACATGTATTTCAGGATGCTGTGAAAGAGAAGGAAAAAATCGGTCAATGATTAGCAAGGGGAAAATACGAATCTCGAAAAAGTTGCTAGGAACAGACCTAGACACAAAGTCAATCATTAACTGGAGGATGAATAATGATGTTATCACAAAGTACTGCGAGATGTTCGTGCTGAACAGCAAAATGAGAGGGAAAAAAGGTGCGGTTTGACGAACCAAAAAATAGATGGGCCAATTAGGACAAGTACTGTTTGATCTGGCATTAAAATTAGAAAGGGTGGGGAATCAAATGGAAGAGAAATATGATAAGGTTTTAAGGAAAATGGCAGAGGCGGACTGCATTGTAATCGGCGCTAGTAACGGACTTTCCATCTCGGAAGGAATTCATCTCTTTGCGGACGATTCCTCGAGGCAGCGAGCTTTATATCCCAGATGCGATTGTCGCTAAATCGATTGGGATCGACGGCAATATTGCGGAAGTGTTGCAGCAATTGGTGCAATTGAAATCAGCTCATTAGAGTCTATTAGTAAACAGAGGAGATAAAAAGATGTTTCTAGCAAATATTCTGGATGAACCTGTTTGCCGATCAATCAAAAGACCTTATGAACGATGGTACAATTTCATGGAAGAAAAAATAGAGTTTTGGCTACCGGATAGTGAATGGCATACGAAAGCCCATTGTGCTCGCGTACTACTTTTGGCCCTTCTGATCGGACAGCAAAAAGGCCTTAGTGATGATGAAATGAAGAAATTAGCAATTGCGGCTGTTTTCCATGATTCTCGCCGCCTTGATGATGGGATTGATAAGGGACATGGCAGTCTTGCGGCAGAGTATTACAAAGACTATTGTCGTAAGTATGTTTTATCCTATGGGTGAAAAATATGATTGACTTTTTACAACGAATTAATGAACTAGCGAAAAAACAGCGTCAAGTAGGTTAACCAATGCTGAAAAGGTCGAACAGCAAGCGCTCCGAGAAGATTACCTGCGTACCATACGCGGACAAGTTCTCCATACTTTTTCAGGAATGAGGGTGCTGGATTCGCTTGGAATTGATGTAACACCCGAAAAAGTCCGTCAATTAAAAACAAGAGATTAATAGAAAGAGAGGAGGGAAAAACAATTGGAAAAAGCACCAAAAGACACACGTGTCGTTGTCGGAATGTCAGGCGGAGTCGACTCTTCCGTTACGGCACTACTTTTAAAAGAGCAAGGCTATGACGTGATCGGAATTTTCATGAAAAACTGGGATGATACAGACGAGTTTGGTGTTTGTACGGCGACTGAAGACTACGAGGACGTGATTCGCGTCTGCAATCAACTCGGAATTCCTTATTATGCCGTAAATTTTGAAAAGCAGTATTGGGACAAGGTATTCACCTATTTCTTGGATGAATATAAGGCGGGAAGAACACCAAATCCTGATGTGGTCTGCAATAAGGAAATCAAATTCAAGGCCTTTTTGAATCATGCGATGAGCCTTGGGGCGGATTATGTGGCGACAGGGCATTATGCACGTGTGGTCAGAGAAAATGGGGAAGTTTACCTGTTAAGAGGGAAAGACGACAATAAGGATCAGACTTACTTCCTTAATCAATTAACAGCGGAGCAGTTAAGAAAGGTATTATTCCCGTTAGGCGATATGGAAAAATCAAAAATAAGGGAATTAGCGGCCGAAGCGAATTTAGCGACAGCATCCAAAAAAGACTCTACAGGCATTTGTTTTATTGGTGAACGGAATTTTAAAGAGTTCTTAAGCGGGTATTTGCCTGCTCAAAAAGGGAATATTAAAACACTCGACGGCCAAGTTGTCGGACAACATGATGGATTAATGTATTATACAATCGGTCAAAGGCGTGGATTGGGGATTGGAGGAGACGGGGATCCATGGTTTGTCATCGGAAAGGATCTTGAAAGGAATGTATTATATGTTGGACAAGGCTTTCACCATGAAATGCTCTACTCAGACAGGATCATCGCTGATCATGTAAGCTGGATTCGAGAGGGAGATTTACCTGATACTTTTGAATGTACGGCAAAATTTCGCTATCGCCAATCGGACAATAAAGTTACGGTAATAGTGTTGGATAATTCAAAAGTGAACGTTATTTTCCACGAACCGATTCGTGCCATAACGCCTGGACAAGCAGTTGTCTTTTATCAAGGAGAAGAGTGCCTCGGTGGAGGGACGATCAGCCAGGTGTATCGTGATGACAAATCGTTAACGTATGTAGGGTAAAGAAAAGGCTGAAATTTAGGGTCCCCCAATGAAGTAACAATTAAACTTTTGCCACGATTTATGAATTAACCGAGAACACTCGTGACTTCAGTCATGAGATGAATCAATCGGCTTCGGACAAGGGATGGCTATTTGCCATCTCAATTCTCCGACTGATTGAGTGCTACATGTAAGTAATTAAGAACGAGCACCAAAATTGCACACCAGCCTCATAAACACAGGAACGTATGTTTGCAAATCCCTCTAGAGAATGGTATAATTAACCTAACGAGGGGTGAAACCATGATCGCAAACAAAGCCTATAAATTTCGCATCTATCCCACTAAAAAGCAGACTGAACTTATCAATAAAACGATTGGGTGTTCAAGATTCGTTTTTAACTTCTTTTTAGGGAGACAAAAAGAGAAAGATGCTTATTGGTCTATCGTTGAGGAAATGGTCCAAAAAGGTCAGCTACCAGCGAATAACTGGAAAGGTAAGTGTTTAAATAAATACGACACGGTCAAATCTCTCCCTGAATTAAAGAAACACTATGAGTTTTTAAAAGAGGTCGATAGTATTGCCTTGCAAAAATCAGTAGAAAATTTAGCTGATTCCTATGAACGTTACTACAAGAAACAAAATAAGCAACCACGTTTCAAATCTAAAAAGAATCCTGTTCAGACTTATACAACAAAATATACGAATGGAAATATTGCAGTAATAGATAATTACATCAAACTCCCAAAACTGGGACTTGTTCGTTATGCTAAAAGTCGTGAAGTTGAAGGTAGAATTTTAAATGTTACCGTTAGACGAAACCCTTCTGGAAAATATTTTGTTTCGATATTAACTGAAACACGGGTTCAAGAATTACCGAAAACAGGGTCAGCTATTGGCATAGATGTTGGATTAATTGATTTTGCTATTCTTTCGGATGGGACAATCTATTCGAATCCAAAGTTTTTTCGAACTTTGGAAGAAAAGTTAGCTAAAGCACAAAGGATTATGAGTAGACGCACAAAAGGTGGTGCAAATTGGCATAAAGCTAGACTCAAAGTAGCTCATATCCATGAAAAAATTGCTAATGCACGAAAAGATTACTTAGATAAAATCTCTACTAAGATTGTCAAGAACCACGACATAATCGGAATAGAAGATTTGTCAGTAAGTAATATGCTCAAAAATCACAACCTAGCAAAGGCAATTAGTGAAGCATCGTGGTCAAAATTCAAATCAATGCTTGAGTACAAAGCAAA
>NZ_WOFU01000020.1 GCF_016879755.1 Bacillus sp. B15-48 | reverse complement strand
AAGATGAGATTTCCCATAGTTTATACTAGTAAGATCCCTGAAAGATGATCAGGTTGATAGGTCAGAGGTGGAAGCGCGGCGACGTGTGGAGCTGACTGATACTAATCGATCGAGGACTTAACCTAAACGAAAAGCGGAGGCGACTGCACAGCCTCGACTAGCGCTGGAGGGCCAGCAGTTGAAGTCGTTCTTTGACTTCAGCGGATGGACCGAAGCGACTCGAGAGGCTAGGAGCCGGAGCTGGACAATTTAGAAACGATACTCCTTTTGCTTTTCTTCTTACAAACATTATCTAGTTTTGAGGGAATGAAAAAAATTCTCTTGCAAAATTAAAAAAACATATTATAATAATAAATGTCTGGTGGCGATAGCGAGAAGGTCACACCCGTTCCCATGCCGAACACGGAAGTTAAGCTTCTCAGCGCCGATGGTAGTTGGGGGCCTCCCCCTGTGAGAGTAGGACGCTGCCAGGCAATAATAATATTATTATTCCGCAGTAGCTCAGTGGTAGAGCATTCGGCTGTTAACCGAACGGTCGTAGGTTCGAATCCTACCTGCGGAGCCATTTCTTTCAAAACGGCCAACCATTTTTAAGCTAGCGATTGGAATATGCTTCCATAGCTCAGTAGGTAGAGCACTTCCATGGTAAGGAAGAGGTCAGCGGTTCGAGCCCGCTTGGAAGCTCTCAATTTTTTAATGGCCCCTTGGTCAAGCGGTTAAGACACCGCCCTTTCACGGCGGTAACACGGGTTCGAATCCCGTAGGGGTCACCAATATGGAGGATTAGCTCAGCTGGGAGAGCATCTGCCTTACAAGCAGAGGGTCGGCGGTTCGAGCCCGTCATCCTCCACCATTTTAATGAATTACGTTCAATTTTGCCGGCCTAGCTCAATTGGTAGAGCAACTGACTTGTAATCAGTAGGTTGGGGGTTCAAGTCCTCTGGCCGGCACTCTGTGGAGGGGTAGCGAAGTGGCTAAACGCGGCGGACTGTAAATCCGCTCCCTCAGGGTTCGGCGGTTCGAATCCGTCCCCCTCCACCATTATATATTTTACTAGAAAAATGGACATAATATAATTGTCCTTTTTATTTTGGAAAGATGGGCTATAGCCAAGTGGTAAGGCACCGGACTTTGACTCCGTCATTCGCAGGTTCAAATCCTGCTAGCCCAGCCATTTTATGAATTGATAGTTAATTCGATGGAATGTGGTTTTTATTTCTTTTAATCTGTATAGTTGCGACACTTAAAATGAATAACGAAATTTTTATTTTAATCCGAGCCATTAGCTCAGTTGGTAGAGCATCTGACTTTTAATCAGAGGGTCGAAGGTTCGAATCCTTCATGGCTCATATTTTCATATTTCTGTTTTGTTACCGCGGGAGTAGTTCAGTGGTAGAAGACAACCTTGCCAAGGTTGGTGTCTCGGGTTCGAATCTCGTCTTCCGCTTCAAGTTTATATTTGGGGCCTTAGCTCAGCTGGGAGAGCGCCTGCTTTGCACGCAGGAGGTCAGCGGTTCGATCCCGCTAGGCTCCACCATCCTATTACATATGATATTTAAGACTTGGCCCTAAAGGTTACAAGTCTTTTTTGTGTGTGAAAATTAGTTGTTTTTTACAGTATCCTGGTATTGTAGAACTTGTATATATATTCAAAATTTTGTCCGGTTGAGTCATTTTTATTTACATATTAAAATAATGACTAAGGAGAGGGGCGATCAGATATGAAGAAACTTTCAATTATTGGGATGCCGATGGATTTAGGGCAAACGCGTCGTGGGGTTGATATGGGCCCTAGTGCGATACGTTACGCAGGAATTTTCGAAAGATTAGCAAACTTATTCGAAGAGATAGAAGATTTAGGAGATATTCCAATTGGAAGACCTGAGGTTAAAGTTGATCCAGAATCAAACCTTCGGAATTTAGAACTTGTTGCTGAAAAAAATGAATTATTAGCTAGAGAAGTCGAAAAAATTATTGGCTCTGGATCTTTCCCGCTCGTACTTGGAGGGGATCATAGTATAGCGATTGGTAGCTTAGCTGGAGTAGCTAGACATTACCGGAATTTAGGAGTTATTTGGTATGATGCTCATGGGGATCTAAATACGGCAGAAACATCACCATCAGGAAATATTCACGGAATGCCATTAGCCGTTAGTTTAGGGATTGGTCATGAGCGGCTAACGAAGATCAATGGTTTCACCCCTAAAGTAAAGCCTGAAAACATTGTCATTATTGGAGCAAGATCGCTTGATCATGGCGAAAAAGATTTAATTAAGGAATTAGGGATAAACGTATATACCATGCATGAAATTGATCGATTAGGTATGACGAAAGTAATGGAAGAAACGATTGCCTACTTAAAGGATAAGACAGACGGAGTACATCTATCGCTTGATTTAGATGGATTAGATCCAACAGATGCACCCGGTGTAGGAACGCCTGTAACAGGAGGAATTACTTATCGGGAAAGTCACCTAGCGATGGAGATGTTAGCAGAAGCGAATATTATTACATCCGCAGAGTTTGTAGAAGTCAATCCTATTCTTGATGAAAAGAATAAGACAGCAACTGCAGCTGTCGCTTTAATGAATTCACTATTCGGTGAAAAATTATTATAAAAAAATAGACGAAGTTGTCCGAATGTAGGCGTCATATTGACAGAAACCAGTGAAAAAGTGCAGACTCTGTATTATTGGTCCTGTTGTAATGCTAGTACATGGATTAACCTGTATTATTCAATCTGGGAGTTATTGCTCGTACAGGGATTAACTCCGACTATCGGCCTCGTTTTATACTAGTACTGGGAATAAAGTGTTTTTTTTTCAATTTTTAATGCTAGTACAGGGATTAAATCAGCCTTTTGATCTCGTTTTATTGCTAGTACTCGGATTAACACCTCATTTTGGCCTGTTTTATTGCGAGTACTGGCATTATACGAACGAAAATGCTTGTTTTTAATCTGAGTACTTGGATTAAAAAACGCGTTACCAGCATTATCGCTTAAAAAAAGCTCGACAAAAGCGCCTTTGCTGTAAATATCAGTTGTCCGAATGTAAAAGCAAGAGGGAAAAACAATCTGTTTTTCTCTTCTTGCTTTATTTTTTGGACTTATCTGACATCCTTTGTTTTCTGACTGTTAACTTCGGCTCTTTTTACTGTATTCATTTAATAACTTATCTAGTTTTTTACTTGTTTCAATTACTTCACCATGCGAGAGACTATATTTTGAGGCTAAGTTGACCATTTCTTTGCGGCAATTTTCAATTTCTTTTAGTAGGATGTTTAGTTTCAAGAAACGTCCTCCCTATGTTATTCGATGTATTATTTTTATAACCGTTTAGCCGTTTTTTAAACAATTGATATCAATTTTTGATAAAATGAGTAATGTTGAGGTTTTAACTTGAAACCTTTTATGCTATCAATACGTAATTAGGATAGCCGCAGAGAGCGGGGGTTAAGAATGGAGTTAATCGTTAAAACGAGAATAAGCGAGGTTGTTAAAGGTGATCGAAATGCTTTCGCAGAAATCGTTGAATTATATAAGGACAAGGTTTTTCAGCTTTGTTACCGGATGCTTGGAAATCGTCATGATGCAGAAGATATTGCGCAAGAAGCTTTTATCCGAGCGTATGTTAATATCCAGAGTTTTAATCAAACGAAGAAGTTTTCGTCATGGATTTATCGAATCGCGACGAATCTCTGCATAGATCGGATTAGAAAAAAGAAGCCCGATTATTTCCTTGATGCCGAAGTACCTGGAACAGAAGGGTTAACGATGTATTCCCAAGTATCTTCACAGCAAGCTTTGCCTGAGGACCAGCTGGAAAGCATGGAACTTCAGGAAACCGTTCAAAGAGAGATTACAAAATTGCCGGAGAAGTATCGAACGGTGATTGTTTTAAAGTATATGGAAGAGCTTTCACTAAACGAAATAAGTGAAATACTTGATTTGCCATTAGGGACAGTGAAAACGAGAATTCACAGAGGACGAGAAGCTCTTAGGCAGCAATTAAGAAATGTTTAAGCTGAGGTGAAGGAATGTGAGTTGTCCAGAAAAATATGTTGCTTATATGCATGATTTTTTAGATGGAGATATAACCACAGAACACGAACAGGAGCTAAGAGACCACTTACAAAACTGTTCTAGTTGTGAGCGGCATTTTAAAGAATTGGATAAAACAATCGCTTTTGTACAAGGCACGTCCCACATAAAAGCACCTGATCACTTTACGGCGAATATAATGGCAAGTCTTCCAAAAGAAAAGCGGAAAGTGGAGGTGCAACGCTGGTTGAAAAACCACCCGCTTTTGTCAGCCGTATCCCTTTTCCTAATTCTTATGTCAGCAAGTATTATTTCAGGCTGGAATCAAGAACAAGAGTTTTCATACTCAAAACAGCCTAATCTAATTGTTGAAAATGATACAGTCATTGTTCCGGAAGGCGAGGTTGTCAGAGGAGATATTGTTGTCCGTAATGGTAAGGTTCAAATAGAGGGAGAAGTTCAAGGCGATGTAACAGTCATTAATGGAGAAAAGTATTTAGCTGCAGCCGGAAAAGTAACTGGGGAAATCAGCGAGGTAAATGAAATTTTTGAGTGGATTTGGTATCACATGAAGGAATTTAGCAAAAACACGATGAATATATTTAAGGCTGAGGACAGTCACTCCAATGGTGAGTGACTGTTATTATTAGTAGGTATTCATACCTTATTGATTAGATATGATATAATAATAAAGTTAAAATAGTTTGAATACAAATACAGATTTTTAGAGTTTTACTAAACTATTGGAGGAAGGACAATGCCATTCGCTGATTGGGACTTTATGAAATACTTGGCTAATATTGTGGACATTCTCCTTGTTTGGTTTGTCATATATAAGGCAATGGGACTAATCAAGGGGACGAAAGCTGTTCAATTGTTGAAAGGGATATTTGTGATCCTCCTCATTAAATTCGGCAGTGATGTTTTAGGTTTAAATACACTTGGTTGGATTATGGAGCAGGCGATCACGTGGGGGTTTTTGGCGGTCATTATTATTTTCCAACCTGAGTTTAGAAGAGCATTAGAGCAATTAGGACGTGGCCGATTGTTCTCTAGGTCTATTTATCATGAAGAAGAAAATGATGAAAAAATGATCGAAGCAATTATTAAAGCGACAGATTATATGGCGAAACGGCGGATTGGTGCGCTCATTTCAATTGAAAGTGAAACCGGGATGAGTGATTATATCGAAACGGGAATTCAGCTTAATTCCAAAACATCATCCGAACTGTTAATTAATATTTTTATTCCCAATACACCGCTTCATGATGGAGCAGTGATCATTCAAAAAAATCTTATCGCTGCCGCAGCATGTTATCTTCCACTTTCAGAAAGTCCGTTTATTTCAAAAGAGTTAGGGACTAGACACCGCGCAGCTTTAGGTATAAGTGAAGTGACGGATAGTGTGACGGTGATTGTTTCTGAAGAAACTGGAAGTATATCGTTAACAAAAAATGCGGAGCTATATCGGGATTTAAGTATTGATAAATTAAGAGAACTGCTGCAAACGAAGCTATCATCATCAGCCAAAATAAATAGTACAACTTCTACCCGTTGGCATTGGAGGGGGAAGAAAGATGGATAAGTGGCTTGATAACCCGTGGGTCTTGAGAGGTGTGGCTCTGCTATTGGCACTGCTGTTATTTTCATCCGTCCCGAACACAGATCCTAAGCGACCTGGAGACGTGAATGTTCCATCCGATTCTAATGTAGAAACCATTGCTGATGTTCCTGTGAAAAGCTATTATGATACAGAGAATCTTGTTGTCTCAGGAGTCCCGGAAACGGTTGATCTCACTATTCAAGGTCCAAGGACGATTGTTCAGCAAACAAGAGCCTTAAAGGATTTTGAAGTTTATGTAGATTTGACAGAGCTAGAAATTGGTGAACATCAGATTCAAATTAATATTAGGGATATTTCTGAAAGACTAACAGTTACAATTGAACCTTCTAATATAACTGTAAATATTCAGGAAAGAGTGACGAAAGAGTTCAGTGTAGAGGCTGAATATAATGCAGCGATCATCGGAGATGGCTATATAGCAGGTACACCTAGTATAAAACCGAAAATGGTTGAAATAACAGGAGCTAAGGATATAATTGATCAAATTAGTTTTGTTAAAGCGACTGTGAACATAGATAAGGAAATTCGTGAAATGGTCACAAGGGATGCGAATGTACTAGTGTTGGACAAGGATATGAATAAACTAAATGTCATTGTCAATCCAGAAACTGTGCAAGTGACCATCCCAGTGGAAAGTTCCAAAAAGAAAGTTCCGATTGATATCGTTCCTAAAGGGACACCTCCATCGGGAGTGACGATTGATTCAATTACGTCAGATGTTAAAGAAGCAACGATAATAGCCAATCCAGATGTTTTAAAAAATGTAGATAAGGTTAGGGTTGAAGTAGATGTAAGTAACATCACCGAAGATACAGAAGTGACGCTTCCGGTAATTATTTCAAATGGAATTGTAGAAGTAACTCCTGAAACGGCAAAGCTTACAATTAAAGTAAGCCGACAAGAGGAAGTTACCATTTCGAATATCCCTATTGAAGTGAGTGGACAAACAGATGAATACGAGATTCAATTCGTTAATCCTGAAAATGGTCGAACGAGTATCATTGCGTCTGGACAGACGGAAATCGTAACGGCACTAACGTCTGCTGATTTTACGATAGTTGTTGATGTCACTGGTTTAGAAGAAGGTGAACATAGCTTGGATATTCAAGTTTCATCCCAAAGGAATATTAGTTGGAGATTAGCGGATGACAAAGCCGAACTTGCGATTATAAAAAAAGAAGTTTGATGGTTTAATCATCTAATGGAAACTATGGAATTCTCAAATAAGGAGAGATTTGGAAATATGGGTAAATATTTTGGTACGGATGGAATACGAGGAGTTGCAAATAGTGAATTAACTCCCGAATTAGCTTTTCGTTTAGGACGATTTGGTGGATATATACTAACGAGAGATAAAGAAAGGCCGAAGGTACTAATTGGCCGTGACACAAGGATTTCTGGCCATATGCTCGAAGGGGCATTAGTTGCAGGATTGCTTTCGATTGGTGCAGAAGTGATGCGTCTTGGCGTTATTTCTACCCCTGGTGTTGCTTATTTAACAAAAGCTTTAGATGCACAGGCAGGAGTAATGATCTCAGCTTCACATAACCCTGTTGCTGATAATGGCATTAAGTTCTTTGGCCCAGATGGATTTAAGCTTTCCGATGAACAAGAGCAGGAAATTGAGGAATTAATGGACCAACAAGAGGATCATCTTCCGCGTCCAGTCGGTGCGAGTCTAGGTCAGGTAAACGATTATTTTGAGGGTGGTCAGAAATATTTACAGTACTTGAAACAAACAGTGGATGAGGATTTTTCAGGTATTCACGTTGCTCTTGATTGTGCTCACGGTGCGACTTCCTCTTTAGCGATGCACCTATTTGCAGACCTTGATGCGGATATTTCTACAATGGGAGCTTCACCAAATGGGTTAAACATCAATGACGGTGTCGGTTCTACACATCCTGAAGCATTAGCTGCTTTTGTAAAAGAAAAAGAGGCAGATGTTGGTTTAGCATTTGATGGTGATGGCGACCGTTTAATCGCTATAGATGAGAATGGAAACATCGTTGATGGCGATCAAATTATGTATATTTGTGCAAAATATTTTAATGAAAAAAATCGTTTGAAACAAAATACAGTCGTTTCAACGGTTATGAGTAATCTAGGCTTTTACAAAGCAATAGAAGCCCAAGAAATTAACAGTGTCACTACGGCAGTAGGAGATCGTTATGTCGTTGAAGAGATGAAACGTAACGGCTATAACCTTGGAGGAGAACAATCAGGTCATATTATTTTCCTTGATTATAATACGACTGGTGATGGATTGCTAACTGGCTTGCAGTTAATTAATATTATGAAGATAACAGAAAAACGGCTTTCAGAACTTGCAGAGGAAATGAAGAAGTTTCCGCAAGTATTAGTAAATGTAAGGGTAAAAGATAAGTATCATGTAACAGATAATGAAAAAGTGAGTAAAGCAATCGAGCAAGTTGAGAAGGAAATGAATGGAGATGGCCGTATTCTTGTTCGTCCATCAGGTACAGAGCCGCTTGTTCGCGTAATGGCAGAAGCACCAACAGCAGAAAAATGCCAAGAGTATGTTGACCGAATCGTCGCTGTTGTTGAACAGGAGATGGGCTTAAACGAATAATTCAACTTTTGTTTAAAAGACCTAGGAGGAGTTCCCAAATCCTCCTAGGTCTTTTTATTGCGTTTTCTTCTCCTTTATTTTTTCATACCATAATGAATGGCGTTCCTTTACGTACTCTTCATCTACATAGCCAGTGAACATCCCAGGCAGGAGTTTACGATTAGCTTTTATCACAAATGCCGCTAAGTGTGAGATGATGAGGAATAGTAAAATAAATGTTGCGATATTATGAATGGTCGTTGACCAAAATACAACAGTGTGTGGAATTGTAATTAATGCCACATTTTTGGCCATCTTTATGAAGCCAGTACCGATTAATGCAAGAACCGTCAAGCCAATGGCTGCATAAGCAAGCCTTTGTTCGGCAAGATATTTCTCACTCGGTGGTTCTTCTCCTTTTGTGATCATCGCTTTGATAATTTTGATGGATTCTTTTCCATCGCCACGTTTTGGTAAAGCATCAAATTGCTTTTGTAATAAATGGACGAAAATATGATAAAAGACGATAAGAACTAAAACGATGGCAGCAAGATAATGCATGACAAGTGTAAGTGAGTATTCACCAAGCCATTCTGCTCCTGGTAGCTTCGTAATATTATACCGTTTGTACATTGGCATTTGTCCAAACCCACTTATGATTAAAGCGAAGATTGATAGAGCCGTCATCCAGTGAACAAATCGATTTGATCGACTTTGGCGATAAACTTTATTCTTTTTCGTTCTGTTCATAGTTTTCCTTATTTCCTTTCATTTTATTGTAAGCAGCAAAGCCTGCCGCTGCAATCCCGGCAACAGGTGCAATCGCTGCACTTAAAGCCATTCCGCTCAAAGTATCGAGCTTATTTTCCGCGTTAACTTCCATTGTCGGGCGTCCAAAATTGTGATCATTGCTTTCTTGTTTGCTTTCCTTAATCGCAGCATCAATTTTTTCAAACGGTACTTTTGATACGTAGAAGGTAGCTGTACCACCATTTTCCTTGTCCCCATAAACATAACCAGAAACCTCGTAAGCACGCTTGTAGGCAAGCTCTTTCATTTCTTTCTTTGTTCCAAAGGAAATCGCATCTTTCGGACATGCAGTCACACAGGCAGGCTGTTTTCCCTCTGCTAGTAAGTCGGCACAAAAATCACATTTATACATAACGCCGCCACCTAAATAATCTGGAGCGATGTTCATATAAATTCCTACACCAGCTTGTCTTTGTGGGATATCCCATGGACAAACATCGCGACATTTTGCTCCACCCATACATTGATTTTCATGGATGATAACTGCACCATTTTGGTCTTTCTCAATTGCACTAAATGGACATAGTCCAGCACAAGTAGGGTTGTCGCAGTGCATACAACGCCTTGGGACAAAGACTTGCTCACTGTTTCCTTCATGTTCAACGGTCACTTGATCAATAAATGTCCAATTATAAGGAGTCAATCGGTTCGTATTGTCTTGTTGATCTGACCAATCTTCATATTTCTTTTGCGGCCAATATGGCTTCAATTGACTTTTATCCACTTTAGGAAAGTTGTTTTCATTTTTCTTACGACAGGCAAGTACACATTCTGGCGTGTCCTTTGAAGCACAGCCATCACAAATGGTAAGGTCAATGATGGTTCCTTTTCCCTCATTAAGAGAGGATGCTGCGAATGCTTTATCTACCCCAGATAAAATAACGGTACTTGCAGCGATGGCACCACTTGACCGCTTTAAAAAATCACGTCGTGTTACTTCGTTCCTCATTTAGATCCCCCTTAAATACCTAGATTGGTATGCTATAATTCATTTATACCACTTGGGGTATAAAAAATACAATACTGATTTGCTCCTGTTTCCTGTCTTTTTAGCAAAGTTCATCAAATAGACAAAAAAATATTAAAAATTGATTTTTGTATAGGTAAATCAACCTTCAGTTATAACAGCCTAACCTTAAATAAAAAAACAATAATAAAAATAGACCTCCAAATTACCATACAATTTGAAGGTCATTTTGCATTACATTTTTAATGTTTGTGATAATTAACGGAACCCGTTACAATTTTTGCCTGGTCTTTGATGGGCTAATAGGAAAGCATATCAGCAACTACGCCTCTATCTTCGCCCAAACGGCTCGCCCAATCGGCGAGCTTTCTTTATTTCTGAAATAACTTAAAAAATTTCGTCATAATGGACTCTTTTGGATGCTCATAATCCTCCAGTTCTGGGGAGTAAAATTGAAAGCGGCCTTTGCCAGTTTTTTTAGCAACGTACATGGCCGTATCTGCATGGTTGATGATCGTATTTAAATCAGTGGCGTCGTCTGGATAAACAGAGATGCCGACACTTGGAGTCACACGAACTTCGTTATCAGTCAGATAATAAGGATTCGATAGATTTTCTACTATCCGCTCAGCGATAAGGACGATATCCTCTTTATTTGTTTCTTCAAAGACGATGATAAATTCATCTCCGCCAATACGTGATACCAAATCTTCCTCTCGGACAGAAGCATTCAATCGGTCCGCCACATCTTTAAGAAGAAGGTCGCCGATGTCATGACCTAACGTATCATTGACTGCCTTAAACCCATCTAAATCTAAGAACATAATAATAACCTCATGGTTCGTTCTTTTTGCGCGAGACATTACCTTTTGTATATGTTCTTTAAGCATTAAACGATTGGGAAGTCCTGTTAATGCATCGAAGAGTGCCATTTGAGCAAGCTTTGCCTCTTTTTCCTTGCGGTTGCTTATATCAAAAATAACCCCGGTAACTCGTTCAATTTCTCCTAATGCAGATATTGAGGGGGTTGTACGCAGTTCTTTCCAGTGGACTTGTCCGTCCGGAGATAGAGTACGGAACTCAAAGGAAACAGGCAACCCAGATAGCCAATTCTCTTTTTTCGTTATGAATGTCGCTTTATCCTCAGGATGAATGACCGTTTCGATTGCTAAAAGAGCTGTATCGATTTCATTCGTTTCTATTTTTAAAGAAGAACTAAAAGGATTAGAAGAGGTCCAGTGCAATTTACGTAAATCAATGGTAAACGCAAAGGCATCAATTTCATCAAGAAGATGCTGATATTCACATTGTTTCTTTTGTGATTGATTTAGTTGTTCTTCTAACTGTTTTATTCGTTGTTCTAAATTTATGATTTTCACTTGATTGTTTATTGCCTTTTTCATTTGCAAAAAAGCAAAACTAGTTGGAATCAATATAGAGAGGGTGGTTAGACTTATAACGAGCAAATGAACATCGAAAGATAGCATCAATAATAATGAACTTATAAGAAGAATCGTAGCAATGAATAGGTGATTGATTGTTTTCAGTTAAATCACATCCATATTAGAAAGTAATTTTAGATTAGCACATTACGAAACGAAAAAGAATTATCTATTATAAAAATTATGAATGAGCAACGTCGTACATTTTAACAGCGATTTTACTAACTGTGATATTATATAGAGAGATTTAAGGGGGGAAAGCTTTAAATGTTTTGGGAAAAGTGGTTTTCATACGATGTTGGTGTAAATATCGCGATTTCCATCGGGATATTTTTGCTCTTTCTTCTATTTAGGAAAATATTTTCGAGGTATGTGTTCAAATTTTTATTATGGATTGTAAAAAAAGCACCGAGTGATCTTTTCTCGAAAGTAATGTTGGCGTTTGAAAAGCCGTTGCAATGGGTGTTTCTCGTAATCGGTTTTTACTTAAGTGCGAAATATTTTCCGTATTTCAATGAAAAAAACGATTTGTTTTTAAGTATGATTCGTTCGTCCATTATCTTTTTAATCAGCTGGGGGTTCTTTAATCTAGCTTCAACAGCTACATATTTTTTCAAAAAGATGAGGAATCATTCTAGTATTGAAATTGATGAAATTTTGATTCCATTTTTGACGAAGGCCATCAAGGTGATTATTGTTGCGATTAGCTTTAGCATTATTGCCCAAGAATTTGGCTACAATATTAGCGGATTTGTTACAGGTTTAGGAATCGGTGGGCTGGCAATTTCTTTAGCAGCTAAGGATGCTCTTGGCAATTTATTTGGAGGAGTAGTCATCATTACGGAAAAACCATTTTCAATTGGTGATTGGATTATGACTCCGAGTGTGGAAGGAACGGTAGAAGATATTACTTTTCGTAGTACGAAGGTTCGTACGTTTGCCCAAGCGCTTGTCACCGTTCCGAATGCAACGTTGGCCAATGAGAATATTACAAATTGGAGTAAAATGGGAAAGAGGCAAATTAGCTTTGATTTAAAACTTGCGTATGACACACCGAGAGAAAAGCTTGAGGATGTTGTTAAACAAATACGATATTTCCTTACCCAACATGATGAAATTCATCCGGAAACCATCTTTGTTCGATTTGATCATTATAGTGAAAATGGGTTTGATATCTTTTTATATTTCTTTACGAAAACAACTGCTTGGGGAGAATTTTTAAGGATTAAGGAAGAAATTAATTTTGAAATCATTAAAATCCTCGAAAATGAAGGTGTCACAATTGCAGTACCTGCCAGAAAGTTATATGGGGAATCTGCACCGGAGGAAATAGTTGAATCAAAAGCTTAATTATTAAATAATCTTGATTAACTATTTTGTGAACGGTATCCACGAATATGCCTTTTCATTCTTAACCTATCCAAATATGTTATAATTAAAGGAAAATATGGTTGTTATGGATAAATTTCCTGGAGGGCGAGATATGAGAGGGCGAGCCAAAAAACCGCGGACGTCTTTATTTGAAAGGTTACGGGAATTCTTTGTAACGGTGATTTTGCATCTCAGCTTTTATGCTTTTATGATTTTTATCGTCCTATTCTTTATTGAAAGCTTCTCTTAGGGAAACCAAGATCAAAATTACAGGCGCCTTTTCATAGTAAAAGGCGCTTCTGCCATATGCTAATTAAAAGACCACGTTTTTCCATTGCAGGTAGTAAAATAGCAGGACAGAAAACTAAATCGATCTAATCGTTTGAAATTGTATTGAATGAGGTCAGGGGGCGCGATTTTGAAGAAAAATCATAGGTATAACGATAATCTTTTATATATTCATTTAAATGATCGGTATCAGTATGTGTTATCAAGTGGCATTGAGTTTGTTGAGTTTTATCGAGCCTTGACCAGCTCCCTGAACTACTTACTACTGTTAAAGCATCGTTTCGATGATGGCGATTTTAATAGGCATACGTTGCTAGATTATGTGCCTAATGAACGAATTTCAAAATTAATAGAAGATGATGTCGGTAATTATGGGGATTTTTGTTGGATGGACTTTGAAGAGATGGAAGGGTTGAATGTTTTAGCAGCGCAAGAGCTTGCAGAAATTTTATATTTAGGTCATACGAAACATCATTTGAAGCTACCATTTTATAATCAGCTAGCAAATCGATATGCTTATTTAGCTCATGATGATGGGTGGTTTAATAAAATATATTATCGCAACATGAATGACTTTTATAAAATGCTTTCCCAAGTAATTCCAGGGAAAGTAACGGCACTTAAGCCAGAGAAAAATCTTTTAGGGGTTCGAAAAAAGCGGGATTATCCTCCAGTTAATAAAGAAATCTTGAAGTCTTTAACGTCAGCGTTTAAAGAGGGTGCTGTATTTTCATTAAAGGATATCGAGCAAAATCGAGTTCGTTTAGAAATTCCTTTGTGGATTATCGGTGACTATACGAATATGGACGACATGTATGATGAATTCTCTCAAGCAAGACTGAAACCAGCCGATGAACGGCTAGTGTTTGATAAGAAATTGAAAGAGTGGAGTTTGCTAGGTCAGTAAAAGAACAAAAAAGACGCTTAAACCTATGGTTTAAGCGTCTTTCTGCTATTAAGCAACGTGTTCCGCTGCATCTGTACTTTTTGATTTCCCTGAAAACTTATCGACCAAAACAGATAATGCACCGTCGCCAGTTACATTGCAAGCAGTGCCAAAGCTATCTTGTGCAAGGTAGAGCGCGATCATTAATGAAAGCATCGTTGGATCGAAGCCAAGCATTGATTCGAGTAAACCTAATGCTGCCATAACAGCTCCGCCTGGAACTCCCGGAGCAGCAATCATTGTCACTCCAAGCATTAAAATAAATGGGAGCATTGCAGTAAAGCCGGCCATTTGTCCTTGTAGCATCATAACTGCCATCCCGCAGCTAACAAGGGTAATCGTACTTCCTGATAGATGGATGGTCGCAAATAGTGGGACGGAAAAGTCAGCAACCTTCTCTCTTGTACCAATTTTCTTGGCCTGCCTTAATGTCACTGGAATCGTTGAAGCAGATGATTGTGTTCCGAGAGCGGTCATATATGCAGGAAGCATATTTTTAAGCATTTTTAATGGATTTCCTTTAGAAACCGCTCCTGCAGCACTATATTGCAATAGTAAAAATAAAAGATGAAGGACAATAATCATGACAAATACTTTGGCAAAGACACTCATAATTGCAGTAACTTGTCCACCTTGCGTCATATTTGCAAAAATCCCAAAAATATGAAGCGGAAGTAGCGGGATAATAATGTTTTCAATTACCTTTTCAATAATCTGTCTAAAATCATTCATTGCATTTTGCAGTGTATTTCCTTTAATGACTGCAAGACCGAGACCGAGCGTGAAAGCAATCAATAGCGCGGTCATAATGCCCATTACTGGCGGAATCTCAAGTATAAAGTACGGAGCCAATAACGCTTCTTCAGGGTTTTCAAACGCCTTCGCACTTTGGTTCGCCAGCAAACTTGGATAAAGAGTAGAAGCTACAAAGAAGGCGAGTAAACCTGCCGTGATAGTAGATATATATGCAATTCCTGCCGTCAATCCAAGCATTTTTCCGGCACCCTTTCCAAGCGATGCAATTCCTGGTGCAATAAAACCAATGATGATCAACGGTATGGCGAACCCGAGGAATTTACCAAATATTCCATTAAATGTTACGAATAATTTTAGTATGGAATCAGGGAAAATGGAACCTGCAACAATACCGAGAGCAATGGCAATAATAATTTTTGGAAGCAATCCAAATTTTTTCATTTTGTCCCCCTTGAGAAAACAATTGTATTTGATAGATGGATTATACACCCTGTCTAAGTAGTGTGTGAATAGGAAATTAATATTACAGAATAATTAAATTATTATAGGTTTACAATATTGAAACATTTCCCCCTGAAATGAACTAGTGGTAATGCAAGCTTAGGATTTCATACAAATAAAAGTGAGTGATTAAATGTAATAAGAATGTCTCCCTATCCCATTTCAGATAGTGGTAAAATAGAAAAAGTCATTGTGAAAATTGGAGGTACAGATATGAAGAAAAAAATCGGGCTGCTCTATGGCGGCAAATCGGCTGAACATAAAGTATCGATGCAAACAGCGCTTGCTGTAACGAAAGCGATTAATTATGATAAATTTGAAATTCACCCAATTTATATTACGGAAGAAGGACAGTGGATCAAGGGGATGCAATTAACTGGTCCAGCTGAAAATCTTAAAGCATTGGAATTTACTCCACAAGCATCTGCTCTTCCGGCTCCAGCGTTCAATCCAGCGATCTTCGCAGGCGAAGAAAATCTTGATGTTATTTTCCCTCTTCTACATGGGCCCAATGGTGAAGATGGCACTGTTCAAGGAATGCTAGAGTTATTAAATTTACCGTATGTTGGGAATGGTGTACTTGCTTCTGCCGCTGGAATGGATAAAGTGATGATGAAGAATATCTTTTCACAAGCAGATCTTCCCCAAGTGAGCTATGTTTCCTTTATTCGCAGCGAGTGGGAAAAAGCTGAAGAAGAAACATATAAACAAATAGAAGTGTATATTGGATACCCAGCCTTTGTTAAACCAGCAAATCTTGGTTCCAGTGTAGGGATTTCTAAATGTACAAATCGTGCGGAACTAGTTATAGCTTTTAAGGAGGCCTTTCAGTTTGACCGCAAGATTATCGTTGAACAAGGTGTGGTTGCTAGGGAAATTGAAATTGGCGTATTAGGGAACGATGAGGCAGAATGCTCCGTTGTCGGTGAGATTGTACCGAAAAAGGCCTTTTATGATTATAAAGCAAAATATGAAGATGGGAATACGGCGCTTATCATTCCTGCAGATCTAACTTCAGACCAGTATGAAACAATCCAAAGATTAGCGATTCGAGCATATAAAGCACTCGATTGTTCCGGGCTCGTGCGGGCTGATTTCTTCTTAACGAGTGAAGGAGAGTTTTTAATTAACGAGGTAAATACAATGCCAGGTTTTACGCCATTTAGCATGTTTCCTTTATTGTGGAAGCACACTGGAGTTGAATATCCGCAACTGATTGAGCGCCTCGTTGAACTTGCTATCGAGCGTCATGAAGAAAAGCAAAAAATAAAGTATACGTTTTAATAACCTGTTAACTATTCTGCCTTAGGAGGAAGATGAAATGATCCATAAAACCCTAAAACAAATTGCTGCAATGATAGGGATAGAAAGTCATCATCCCCATTTTGAAGAGATCATTGTCACTGGAGTGACGATTGATTCTCGAAAAATCGAATCAGGCAACTTGTTCATTCCATTCAAAGGAGAAAAAGTGGATGGGCACAAATTTGTCGAGGAAGCGATTCATAGAGGGGCTGTAGCAGCATTATGGCAGAAGGATGTACCCAACCCTCCAAAGCATTTGCCGTTATTAATGGTTGAAGATTCTTTAACTGCTCTTCAAGATTTAGCTAGCAATTATCGGAACCAACTTGATATTAAGGTGCTTGGTATTACCGGGAGCAACGGAAAGACGACAACGAAAGATATCGCAGCTAATTTGCTTAGTTTGAAATACAAAGTGCAGAAGACAGAGGGGAATTTTAATAATCATATCGGTTTGCCATTAACCATTTTAAGTTTAAAAGAAGAGGCGCAAATCGCTGTACTGGAAATGGGTATGAGCAGTCGTGGAGAAATTGAATTTCTTACGAAACTGGCGAAACCTGACGCGGTCATTATCACAAATATTGGTGAATCCCATCTACTTGATCTTGGTTCAAGGGAAGCAATCGCAGAAGCGAAGCTTGAAATTATCCTTGGTTTAAAAGAGAACGGTTTTATTATATATCATGGGGATGAACCATTGCTTCAGGAACGGCTTCAAACATACAATGGGACGGGTGTGTTAAAAACATTTGGGAGAACTCCAAATAATGATTTATATCCTGTTCATATTGAACAAGAAGGTGCGGGAAGTCGGTTTATAACGAATCGTAGTGAAGTAATGTTCAACTTACCAATACTAGGTACTCATAATATACTAAATGCATTAGCAGCGATGATGGCAGCAGACTTTTTTGGTGTTTCATATTCAAATATGAACGAAGGTTTTGCTAACCTTAAATTAACGAATATGCGCATGGAGCTCGTTGAGGGGCAAAGTGGGGAACGTATTATCAATGATGCGTATAATGCTAGTCCAACGTCGATGAAGGCGGCCATTGAGTTAGTGGCTCAATCGAATGGATATAAAAGGAAAATCCTCGTATTGGGTGATATGCTTGAACTTGGTCCACTTGAGGAAGAATTCCATTATCAAATAGGTCACTCATTAGATCAAGAGAAGATTGATTATGTCTTTACGTTTGGGCGGTTAGGAACGTTCATTGGCAATGGCGCGAAGCAAGCATTAGGGGCAGACCGCGTTTTTAGTTATGAGGAAAAAACGTCACTTATAAAGCATTTACAGGATAAAGTGACGAGCGAAACATTGGTTCTTGTGAAAGCTTCTCGTGGGATGAAACTTGAAGAAGTAGTAGCTGAATTACAGAAATAGCAAAGATTGAACAACCTCTGATCATCACTAGGGGTTGTTTCTGTTCCCCTGCATCTTTTTCCATTCTCAAATGTTTTCTTTTTCATTTGTGTTAAAAGAATAAAAATGGGGAACAATTCATATCAGAATAGAGTGCTCATTATTTGCGAATTATAGCATTTTATAAGAAAATAATGGTAGTGATATCCCGTTTAACGGCTGTTTATTGCCCTATGCCGGTGAAAACGATCCGGATTGAAAAAAATATGATAGTGGTAAAGATAAATTGCAATCAACTTCATCAGGTGGTAAGATAAAAACCAAGTGTCTACGTAAGAAAATCCTGTTAATGACATACCATCTTGAATGGACCTGTCTTTTTTGCTACTATCAAAAGCCGCGCTAATCATAAAGACCAGCCCTGTCTTTACATTTACAGCGCGCTGGCACCAATCTCCATAAAGGTGTTTTTAACCAGATAAGCAAGATTTCGAGATCAACTTAAACAGCCACTTAAAAAGGATAAATTTTGAAGTTTAAAAGGAGAATGAACAAATTTGACATTGTTTGAAGAATTGGGGATTAGCCCCGCAACCTTAAAGTCATTAAAAAATATGGGTTTTGAAGAAGCAACACCTATTCAAGTTGAAACGATTCCAATGAGTCTGCAAAATAAAGACTTAATTGGCCAAGCGCAAACTGGTACAGGAAAGACCGCAGCTTTCGGAATTCCACTCATTGATAAAATTGAAATTGAAAATCGTGTAATCCAAGGAATGATTATTGCTCCAACTCGTGAGTTAGCCGTTCAAGTATCTGAAGAGCTTTATAAAATTGGTGCAGGCAAGCGTGTGAGTGTATTAGCCATCTACGGTGGGCAAGATATCAATCGACAAATCCGTGCATTGAAAAAAGGACCGCATATCATTGTTGGAACACCTGGGCGCCTTCTTGACCATATTAATAGAAAGACGATTCGCTTAGACCAGGTTCATACGGTTATTTTAGACGAAGCGGATGAAATGCTTAATATGGGCTTTATTGAAGATATTGAGAGCATTCTTTCGCAAATACCAGAAGAGAGACAAACATTATTGTTCTCTGCAACAATGCCAACACCGATTCGGAAGATTGCTGAGCGCTTTATGAAAAATCCTGAAGTTATCCGCGTCAAAGCTAGAGAAATGACTGTCCCTTCGATTGAACAGTTTTACATTGAGGTTCAGGAAAAAAGTAAGTTTGATGTGTTAACGCGTTTGCTTGATATTCAATCCCCAGAACTTGCGATTGTTTTCGGTCGCACAAAAAGGCGTGTGGATGAGCTTGCTGATGCGTTAAATTTACGCGGTTATACAGCGGAAGGAATTCATGGGGACTTATCCCAAGCGAAGCGTATGTCCGTATTACGCAAATTTAAAGAAGGATCAATTGACGTCCTTGTAGCTACCGATGTTGCTGCTCGTGGTCTTGATATTTCTGGAGTTACTCACGTATATAATTTTGATATCCCACAAGATCCAGAAAGTTATGTTCACAGAATTGGCCGAACTGGCCGAGCCGGAAAACATGGAATGGCGTTGACCTTTGTAACCGCAAGAGAAAAGTCCTATCTTTCCGTCGTTGAAAGAACAACGAAGAAACGGATGGAGCGCATGCAAGCACCGACTCTTGATGAGGCGCTTGAAGGTCAACAGAAGGCTGTACTTGATAAAATTGTTCAAACGATTGAATCCAACAATCTGCAATTTTATCGTCAAGCAGCAGAAGAACTACTGCGTGATCATGATTCGGTTACGGTTGTCGCTTCTGTTTTAAAAATGTTAACAAAAGAGCCAGACACGACTCCAGTAAAATTGACCGAAGAAAAGCCGTTGCACTCAAGGAGAGACAACAACAAAAAGCCACAAGAACGTAGAAGAAGTCAAGAATATAATCGAAATAAAAATTATAAACCTCGCACTGGAGGAAAAAGAACAGGCGGAAAGCCTTCACGTACGCCTAGATAGTCATTCATTAAGAGAGCATAACTTTGCTCTCTTTTTTTTATTTTTATAAAAAAAAGGCATACTACGAGAAAAGTAACAAAGGGGAATCAGACGTTTATGATGATTGTGAAACTTGGGTATGTGGCGATGAGTGTGGAATTGCAAAACTGTTCACCTTCACAGACGATGACATATAAACAATTTCAAACACTCACAGATCGGGATGCAGCCATTCGCAAGCTTGAGCGGATTGCGATTTCCAATTTGGAAAATTGTTTGCGCCTTTTGAAACATAATAAAGTGAATGATATTTCCTTTTTTCGGCTAAGCTCTCGACTGATTCCACTTGCGAATCATCCTGATCTCAGTGATTGGAGGTATATGCAAGCTTTAGCTAAACCCTTAAAACAAATCAGTGATTTTTTACAGGAGCACCCAATGCGGGTTGACTTCCATCCAGATCACTTTGTGATTCTGAACACAACAAAAAAAGAAACATTGTTGCAATCATTAAAGACACTCGCAATGCATGAAGCTCTTTTAAAAGGGATGGAAATTGATTCTACGCATCGCTGTGTTTTACATATCGGTGGAGCTCACGAGGATAAGGAAAAAGCACTTGAACAATTTATCCATAATTGGGGCTTCATTTCTTATAACCTTCAAAAAATGATTATGCTCGAAAATGATGATACGACCTTTACATTAAATGATACATTATATCTTTGTGAAAAACTCGGTATTCCACTTGTGTTTGATTATCATCATCATCTCGCAAATTTTGAAAAAGATGATTGGGAATATCAGTGGGAAAGGGTTGTTCAAACATGGAAAACATCCCCTCTGCCACTCAAAATGCATATTTCGAGTCCCAAATCAGAGAAGGATTTTCGTGCACATGCAGATTATATTGATGCGGAAATGATTATGCGTTTTTTAGATAAGATAAAAGGTTCTGTCACCGAAATACACTGTATGATTGAAGCAAAGAAGAAGGATGCTGCTTTATTTAAGTTAGTTGAAGATCTTAAAGGAACTGAAGGTGTGAAAATGGTCGACGGCGCGAGTTTTGAGCTAAGTTAATTTTACGTCTCTATATTTTTAGAAAAATCCCCCAATTCCATGGGTGCGTGTTGTATACTTTTACTATAAATTGAAGTGGCGGAACTCCACTAAATATACAAATAGGGGGATCGACCATGATTCCAGAGCCAAAAACGAGAATATCACAACGGGCATTGACCGTTTGGAAAATTTCGGGAATGATCCAATCGGCCATCCTTTGGATTTTTGGAGCGGTGTTTATTGCCTTGGCGGTTATTTTTAATTGGCCGACTTGGATGATTGTTATCATCATTACGATTGGACTGTTATATAGTTCTTTTATGATTTTATTCCTTCCGAAGCTGCGCTGGAGGCGGTGGCGCTATGAAGTGAGGGAACAGGAAATTGAGCTTCAGCGTGGCGTTTTCATTATTAAGCGTACGCTTATTCCAATGATTAGAGTCCAACATGTTGATACACAACAAGGTCCGATATTAAGAAAATATCGATTATCAACGGTGATGATTTCAACGGCAGCGACGATTCATGAAATTCCCGCACTTGATATGGAAGAAGCGGAAGAATTAAGACACTCTATCTCGAAATTGGCGAGGGTAGCAGATGAAGATGTTTGAACCGAAAAGATTACATCCGCTCGCTGCCCTTTTGAATACACTTCGTCAACTGAAGGAATTAATTATTCCTTTTATATTGTTTTTTGTTTTTGGAGATAGATGGGGAGACGGGAAATTATTTTATATAATTACTTCTATAGTTGTGCTGCTGCTTGTTCTCGTTTCGGGATTTCTTTCGTGGTATCGTTTCACCTATCGAGTACAAGAGGGAGAATTACGGATTGAACATGGGATTTTTGTGCGTAAAAAACGATACATTCCCTTCGAAAGAATTCAGAGTCTTGATGTTTCAGCAGGGATTTTCCATCGCCCACTTGGGCTTGTTAAGGTAAAAGTAGAGACTGCAGGGGGCGCAGGGGGAGAAGAGGCAGAGGCTGTGTTAACAGCAGTTGCGAAGGGAGAAGCGGAGCAAATCCATGAGCTACTCGTTTCGATAAAAAAATCCTCGCACACAAGTGAACAGGAAGAAGTTATTGAACGGGAAGAGATCATTTATAAAATTACGATTGGTCAGCTGCTATTGCTCGCTTCTACCTCTGGAGGAGTTGGGGTTGTTCTTTCGGCTATATTTGCTTTTATCATCCAATTTGATGAATTAATTCCGTATGACCGGCTATTTAATGAAGTGGAACATCTTATTTCTTTTGGGATCATGTTTATTAGTATCATTGTCTTTTTGGTGTTCCTCATTGCTTGGAGTATTTCCGTGATTGGAACGATGTTGAAGTATGCGAGTTTCACTCTTAAAAAGGTGGATAATGATTTAATCATTACGAGAGGGTTGCTTGAGAAAAAGCAATTTACGATTCCTCTTCACCGAATACAAGCGGTAAGATATAGCGAAAATGTATTGAGGCAACCGTTTGGTCTTGCTTCTGTCTATGTGGATAGTGCTGGAGGTTCTGCACTCAATGAGGAGAGTTCCAAAGTACTTATTTTACCTTTAATAAAAAAGCGGGAGATTGCCACACTTCTTGAGCCGTATTTAATCGGCTATCCGTTTAATGCGCCTTTAATAAGCGCCCCTAGCCGAGCTTATCGCCGGTATTTGTTTAAAGCCTGGATCTTCGTTATCCCAATTGCCTTGATGCTGATTTACCATATTCGTCCATGGGGTTATCTTTCATTGCTATTGGTCTTTTTCTCTGCATTTTGGGCATGGCTTATTTTTAAAGATGCAGCATCAGGGGTTAATCAAGATGTGTTAATTTTAAGATACAGGCAGTTTGTGAAAAACACGGTTTTTATGAAGAGGGAAAAAATCCAGTCACTTAGTGTGAAAAAAAGTTACTTTCAAGCAAGGAAAAAGCTGGCAACAATTGAAGCGACGGTTAAATCAGGTCATGGAGGCTCAGGCGGAAGAGTTGTCGATCTAGAAGGTGAAGAGATTGATAAAGTTTATAAATGGTACTCTTATTCAAATATCAATCAGTGTCAAGAAGATAGCCAAAGATAAAAAGCGCCATTCCGGCGCTTTTCTATCTGTAATATTAACGACGTCTTGTGAAAAAAATTCTCCCTGTTAAAAAGCCTGCAATTAAGCCGAAAATATGGGCAGTAATATTAATATTTGGTTGAACAAAGGTCATAATCACACTGATGACCGCGATTGTAAGGATTGTTTGTGAGTTTACCTTCGATAACAAATCTTTTCGGAACATAATCATACTAATATAAAATCCGAAAAGGCCGAAGATCGCTCCACTTGATCCAACATGGATATATGTTAATGGCTCAAGCAATAATGTAGCGATATTTGCGGAAATGCCCGTTAATAAATAGATTGCAATAAACTTTCCAGGTCCGAGCATTCTTTCTAAAGCAGGTGCAAAAAGGACGAGTGAAAAGCTGTTGAATAATAAATGGGTAAAGCCTGAGTGTGTAAATATCGGTGTGAAAAGCCGCCAAATTTCTCCCTCAACAATGTAGAGATTGACCCCAGCTAGGAGGGCGAAAATTTCTTTGCTTGGCAAAATGGGCAATGTGGTTGCAAGAAAAACCAATAAATGAATGAATAGAATTAGTGATACCACTGGATAGAAGCGTAAGAACTCACGAAAACTTTCCGTACGTAAAAACATATAAAACCTCCTGAAAACCTCTTATCTTAAGAATAGCCTTTTACGGGTGGAAAACTCCATAGATTTACTTCATTTAGTATGATTTAATTTGTTTTTTAGAAGGAGACTTGTAAATTGATTGCTGGAATTGGATTAGATATCGTTGAAATGAATCGGATTGCGAAGTTGTTAGAAAAACAAAAGAAATTTCCTGACCGAATTTTAACAATGAATGAAAAGAAAATATATGACACATTAACGGATCGAAGGAAGGTTGAATTCTTAGCCGGCCGTTTTGCGGCAAAGGAGGCTTTTGCAAAGGCTAATGGCACGGGAATTGGCGGCGATTTGTCCTTTTTAGATATCGAAATAGCAAAAAATGAAAAAGGAAAACCGCTTATTATTAAGCCTTTATCACATGGTGTCCATTTATCGATCACTCATAGTCGCGAATATGCGGCTGCCCAGGTAATCATCGAAAATATTTAACGCTTGTCAAAAAGCTTGGTCATAAACCCTATGGTTGTCTCATATATTCATAGTGCAACAGGGGAGAGAGACCTTAGCGGCGGGAACATAGCTGTAGATTGTCTTTTCTTTCCCTTCCACGATGAAACTAGACTAAAAGGGGTTGAAGGAATGAAAAATAAGCTTTTGCTGCTTCTCGCCGGGGTGATGGTTGTATTCGTTTTGGCAGCATGTGGAGCGAAATCTCATGAGTCTGTCGTCAAAGATTTGGATAGGACACTTACGGAATTGAAGAGCTACAAAGCTACAGCGGAGATGACGTTGCAAATGGGATCGGAACCGCAAGTTTATGAGGTGGAAATCTGGCATAAGGATCCTAATTTTTATCGTGTGCATTTAAAAAATGCTGAAAAGGATCAAAGTCAAATGATTCTAAGGAATGAAGAAGGAGTCTTTGTATTAACCCCCGCATTGAACAAAAGTTTCCGTTTTCAAAGCAATTGGCCACAAAATAGCAGCCAAGCCTATTTATATGAATCATTGGTGAAGGATATCCTTGAGGATAAAGAGGCAAAATACACCGAAGCGGAAGAACATTATGTTTTTGAAACAAAAACGCGTTATCAAAATAATCAAATGCTACCAATACAAGAAATTAAACTTAATAAAAAAGATTTGACTCCAGCGAGTGTGAAAGTAATGGATACAGACCGGAATGCGCTCGTCACTGTTGAGTTTTCAAAAGTCGAACTTGGTACAGAGTTTGATGAAGATGCTTTCGATATGAAGAAAAACATGACTGCCTCTCAGTTGGAAATACCGGTTATGGCTGATGGTAGTGATAGACAATTCACAGTTAAGTATCCGCTAGCCGAGATTCCTGGTGTTAAGTTGACGGATGAAAAAGAAGTAAATACTGAAAGTGGGAAAAGGATCGTTTTAACTTACAGTGGGGAAAAATCCTATACTCTTGTTCAAGAAAAAGCAGGGGTTATGGAAGATGGAGCTTATCCTGTGTCTGTTAATGGCAACCCGATTGATTTAGGATTTACAATTGGCGCTCAGTCCGCTAACTCAATCAGATGGACACATCAAGGTGTCGAATATTTACTTGCTTCTAATGACTTGACCCCAGAGGAAATGGAGATGGTAGCAAGGTCCGTTCAAGGTGATGTTGTAAAATAGGTTGGATAGGAACAGGCTCTGCTTCAGAGCCTGTTTTTTCAAATCTGGACGTCCTTAATCCAAGTACTCGGAAAAAATCTAGCTAGGTATAAGGAACTTAATAGGATTAACCGGATAAAATCTAGCTAGGCATAAAGAACTTAATCCAAGTACTCGAAATAAAACGGAAGCTAAAACGAACTTAATCCAAGTACCCGAAATAAAACGGCAACTAAAACGAATTTATTACGTGTACTTGGAATAAAAATGGCCAATATTTAACAGACTTAATACGGGTAGTAAAAATAAAAATCTTTAATATGGACAAAAGGAATATATATTAAAATTCGTATTTGACATTTCCTTATTTCTGAATCAATAATGATACAGAAAAGATTCGAACAGGTTCGAAGGAAGTGTGTTTAAATGAACGAACAAAATCCTTTTTTTCGGGATACATGGGTGGAAGTTAATCTTGATCATATTGCTGCCAATGTCTCTGCGGTTAAAGGGCGGCTTCCCAAAAATGTTGCCATCATAGCGGTTGTAAAGGCAAATGCGTACGGCCATGGAGATTTGCGAGTGGCGGAAGCTGCACTGCAAGCGGGGGCCTCGATGCTCGCAGTTGCTTTTTTAGACGAAGCCCTTTCATTAAGAAGAAAAGGAATTAGCGCTCCGCTACTCGTCCTAGGAGCAAGCAGGCCGGAAGATGTTAATTTAGCTGCGCGGGAAGAGATTATCTTAACTGTTTTCCAGTTTGACTGGCTTATAAGGGCGAAAGCTGTACTTGAAGAGGGTATGAACCTCTCTGTCCATGTGAAAGTGGATACAGGGATGGGGCGCATTGGTGTGCGAACGACAGAAGAGCTCATGCGAATTGAAGAAATCATTCATACGGACTCGCGAATCCAGTTTGCAGGCATCTATACTCATTTTGCAACAGCGGATGAACTAGGGGATCATTACTTTCGTAAACAGCTACATGACTTTGAGAATATGATATCTAGCCTTTCATCACGGCCACCGTGCGTTCATGGAAGCAATAGTGCCGCGGCCATAAGATATGAAGAGGCTCAGTTTGATGCTGTTCGACTTGGAATTGTAATGTATGGCCTTTCTCCATCTCAAGAAATCAAACCACATTTACCGTTCCCTTTGAAAGAAGCTTTCTCGCTTCACTCCCGCCTTAGTTATGTTAAAGTGGTAAAAAAGGGAGAGAAAATTAGTTACGGAGGAACGTACACAGCTCCGGAAGATGAGTGGATTGGAACCATTCCGATCGGATATGCAGATGGGTGGATTCGAAAGTTACGGGGTCAAGAAGTGTTGGTGAATGGTGTCCGTTGCCCAATCGTTGGGAGAATTTGTATGGATCAGTCCATGGTAAGATTGCCGAATGAAATGAAACCTGGAACGAAGGTGACGTTAATCGGAAACCAGCAAAATAACTTGATTACAGTCGATGAAATTGCAGACAAACTTGAGACCATTAATTATGAAATACCTTGTCAAATTTCATCACGAGTCCCGAGAGTATATATAAAAGCTGGCCAAAACATTGCAACTATGAATGCAATATTACCTCAGGTTAACGACTAACCATCAGGTGGGGGATGAAGAAAAACCCCCACTAAAGGAAGTTTCACTTTATCTAAATATAACGAATAAATGGAAAATGCGCATAAAACTATATTTTTTTGGTCGATAATACAATAGAATGGTTGATTCACCTTTGCATATAGGGGAATTAATGTTAATATTAGTAATGGTAGAGAAATTATATATAACGTTTGTAGTGATGATGGTGGAGGTGTATGTTTGTGTCTGAATCCAGCACAACAACTGAAATTCTGGTGAGGCTACCGCAAAATTTATTGGTGGAGTTAGACGGGTTTGCTCAACAGGAAAATGTGAATCGTAGTGAATTCATTTATCAGGCAACAAAAATGTACTTGCGTGACAGGAAGAAGCGACAAATTCGCGAAGCCATGAGACGTGGGTATATGGAAATGGCCAAAATTAACCTGACGATTGCATCTGAAAGCTTTCAGGCAGAATACGAAGCGGAACACACTGTCGAACGTTTAGTAAGCGGAGGGTAACCCTTTGATTGTCAAACGTGGTGACGTTTATTTTGCGGACCTATCCCCAGTTGTTGGTTCAGAACAAGGCGGCGTTCGACCTGTACTTGTCATTCAAAACGACATTGGGAATCGGTTTAGTCCCACAGTAATAATAGCAGCGATTACTGCGCAAATTCAAAAAGCAAAGCTGCCAACGCATGTTGAAATTGATGCGAAGCGTTATGGATTTGAACGTGATTCCGTTCTATTGCTCGAACAAATTCGTACAATTGATAAACAACGCCTGACCGATAAGATTACTCATCTCGATGATGAAATGATGGAAAAAGTGAATGAGGCCCTTCAAATTAGTTTAGGCCTTATCGAATTTTAAGCTAAAAACGCTCTTTCGGTAGGAGCGTTTTTTTATTTTTAAAAAAATAAACACATAATGTTTTGATATATCAAAATAGTTCGAAATGGTATACTAGTTTCTAAAGGCAATTATATAAATAAAAGGTTTAATTGATATAGAAAACGGGTAAAAGAGTAACTTGTAAGCTGAAGTAGGGGGCATATGGGGAATGAATAAAACAATTGTAAACTATGTCGAGGCGCATAAATTAGCAATTCTTGGTGACTGGATGGAAGCGATGAGAGAAGAAGCGGATGAAAGGGTTCTGCGAGTTGTCTCAGATCAAGTGTTTAACAGTACAAGTCAAGAGTTCATCGATTTAATTATCATGAACATAAAAGGATATAAAAGTGATTATGAAGACCGCTTAACTGATTTTTCTGAGAAAGTTGTAAGGCTTAACTGGCCATTAACATTCGTGACAAAAGGGTTGCATACCTTTGGGAAAATTATCTTCAAAAAAATGGAGAATTCAGGTGTGGTGACAATTGAAAATCAATCAACCTTGTACCTTGCCTACGATGAATGGATGACCCCTTTAAATGAACAAATTATTAACGTATATTCAACGACATGGGAAAAAACCGTATCTTTACAGAAAATAGCACTTCAAGAACTTTCGGCGCCTCTTATTCCAGTATTTGAAGGGATTACGGTAATGCCATTGGTTGGAACGGTCGACACGGAACGCGCGAAGCAAATTATGGAAAATTTACTGAAAGGAGCGGTCAAAAATCGTTCCGAGGTAGTACTCATTGATATTACAGGCGTCCCAGTAGTAGATACAATGGTTGCTCATCATATTATTCAGGCGGCCGAAGCGGTACGGCTTATCGGAGCAAAATGTATGATTTGTGGGATACGTCCTGAAATTGCGCAGACGATTGTCAGTCTAGGGATTGATTTAAGTCAACTTACTACGAAAAATACTTTGCAAAAAGGAATTGAATCTGCGCTAGAATTGACAAATCGGAAAATTGTCACTATGGGGGAAACGTTGTGAGAATACCAATACTAAAACTTTACGATTGTCTTTTAGTGTCCATTCAATGGGAATTGGATGATAAAACCGCATTGGAATTTCAAGAAGATCTTCTTCATAAAATACATGAAACAAATGCTAGAGGAGTGGTCATTGATTTAACTTCGATCGATTTTATTGACTCCTTTATTGCGAAAGTATTAGGTGATGTAATTGATATGTCAAACCTCATGGGGGCAAAGGTTGTTATTACCGGTATCCAGCCAGCTGTAGCTATTACTCTTATCGAGCTTGGAATAGGGTTAAATAATGTCCTGACAGCTATAGACTTAGAAAAAGGTTTGGAGAAATTACAACAGGAATTGGGGGATTAGGCGGATGAGCAACCAATCCTGTGTAACCATTATTACTGAATGGGACATTGTCGCTGCAAGACAGCTAGGGCGCAATGTTGCGAAAGAGCTTGGCTTCGGTACAGTTGACCAAGCAAGAATAACTACAGCGATTAGTGAGTTGGCTAGGAATATTTTTTTATATGCAGGAAAAGGGCAAATTTGTATCGATAAATTATATGATAGTGGCAAGGTGGGAGTGCGAATAAGTGCAATTGATTCTGGTCCTGGAATTAGTGATATACGACAGGTTATGGAAGATGGCTTTTCAACATCGGGTGGATTGGGAGCAGGTCTTCCTGGAGTCAAAAGGTTAATGGATCAGTTTCAAATTGAATCCTCTCCTGGAAACGGAACTCAAATCAGCTCAACAAAATGGCTTCGGTAGGAGGAGAGATGCAAGTGGACTTCAGAGAAAGGATGGAAGTGAAATATCGGGAGCTTCTAGAGAACTATTTAAACGATCAGTCTGAGCAGGCGCTCTATGCCAGTCAAAAATTTAGCCGAAAAACCATCGAACATAAGATCTCTCCCGAAGAAATTATCAGTTTACATAAACAACTACTAATGGAATTACAGCCTGATCTCCCTGAAAAAGTTCTTAATTCCTTTGATATTCTTCTAGAAGTAATGGTTGGCTATGGGTTAGCTTATCGAGAACATCAAAGTTTACGACATAAGCAGCAAGAACTTAAATCAGAAATTGAAATTGCTGCGAATGTTCAACAAACATTACTCGGTACAAAAATCCCTAAAGTAAATGGTCTTGATATTGGTGCAATTAGTGTACCTGCTCGCCATATGAATGGCGATTATTATCATTTTGTCCAAGATGAAAATAACTGTATAAGTGTTGCGATTGCTGATGTAATTGGAAAAGGAATCCCTGCTGCATTATGTATGTCCATGATCAAATATGCAATGGATAGTTTGCCTGAGAATCGCATGAGCCCAGGGGGAATCCTAGAAAATTTGAATCGAACAGTTGAACAAAATGTTGACCCTAGTATGTTTGTAACGATGTTTTACGGAATGTTCAATCCAGAAATGAACCGGTTATCTTATGCTTCGGCAGGCCATGAACCTGGATTTTTTTATAGTTCCGCAACGAAACAATTTACAGAATTGACGGCGAAAGGTTTATTGCTAGGGGTTGAGAAAAAGACAAAATATACCGAGTATCAGAAGGAAGTAAAACCAGGCGATATGATTATTTTATTATCCGACGGTGTTACTGAATGCAGGACTGATGATGGTTTTATTGAAAGGGAAACACTAATAGGCTTCATTAATAACTATATCCACTTAAGTGCTCAAGACATCGTTAATAATGTTTTTAAGGACTTAGAAAAATTTCAGGATTTTCAATTAAGGGATGATTTTACATTAATTATTTTAAAAAGGAATGTTTAATGGTTTTTGTTGTCGGGTAAATGTAGTTAAGCAACGATCGTAAAAAGGTGGGTCTAATATGAATTTATCAATTAATGTGAATGAGACCGATATTTTACTGAAAATTACTCTGAATGGTGAAATCGATGCATATACCGCGCCGAAATTGCGCGAAACAATTATTCCGTTATCTGTGAAGAACGGTATAAATATGGTTGTTGACATGTCAAATGTCACTTATATGGATAGCACTGGACTAGGTGTTTTTGTCGGTGTGTTTAAAAGTGTAAAAGCGAATGATGGCGAGTTTAAAATGATTGGTTTATCCGGAAGGTTGAAAAGGCTTTTTGACATAACGGGATTGGCGGAAATTATCGATATAAATAGTCAAATAGAGGGTGAAAGAAAATGATTAAGCCGTATGACTATGTTGAATTGAAAATTCCGGCAAAACCTGAATTCATTGGGATTATTCGGCTTACATTGTCAGGGATCGCTAGTCGGATGGGTTTCGGTTACGATGAGATTGAGGATTTAAAAATCGCCACGAGTGAAGCTTGTACAAACGCGGTTCAACATGCTTATAAAGATGATGTATATGGTGAAGTTACGATAGGTTTTGGGTTATATAAGGACAGATTAGAAGTGATTGTTGCTGATCATGGTGGAAGCTTTAATTTTGAGTCTGCTCGCCAAGAATTAGGTCCTTATCATCAAGATGAACCGGTTGAGTTCCTTCGTGAAGGAGGATTGGGGTTGTATCTGATTGAAACCTTGATGGATGAAGTGAAAATCCTTCGTGAAGAAGGCGTCACGGTCTTCATGACTAAGTACCGAGAAGGAGAGCAGGTGGAGATCGATGCAAAAAAAATCTCAACCTAATCATGATTCATCAATGGATATTAATAAGTTGATTAAAGAGTTTCAAATCAATGAGAATGAGGAAGCGCAAAGGCAAATCGTTCTTCATTACCAAAGGTTAGTAGAGACTATTGCCAAAAAGTATTCAAAGGGTCGTTCCTTTCATGAGGATATTTATCAAGTGGGGATGATTGGTTTATTAGGAGCGATTCGAAGATTTGATGAGTCCTATGGAAAAAGCTTTGAAGCGTTCGCAGTACCAACTATTATTGGCGAAATTAAACGTTTTTTGAGAGATAAGACTTGGAGTGTTCATGTTCCGCGCAGAATCAAGGAAATTGGTCCGAAAATAAAGAAAGTTGTTGAAGAGTTGACAACAGAATTACAGCGGTCTCCAAAGGTAGAAGAAATAGCAAATGTCTTAAATATTTCCGAAGAGGAAGTTTTAGAAGCGATGGAGATGGGCAAGAGTTATCAAGCGCTTTCGGTGGATCATTCCATTGAGGCAGACTCGGATGGTGGGACAGTCACTTTATTAGATATCGTCGGCAACATTGATAGTGGGTATGAAAAAATTAATCAACGACTAGTACTCGAAAAAGCTTTACACGTGTTATCTGAACGGGAAAAACAAGTTATTCAGTATACCTATCTTGAAAATATGAGCCAAAAAGAAGCTGGTGATAAAATTGGGGTTTCGCAAATGCATGTGTCTCGTATGCAGCGACGCGCCATTAAGAAACTCCAAGAGGCAATCAATGCTGAGAATAACAACTCGGAGTGTATTACATGATTGAAATTTGGAAAAATAAAATTGAATTGTTGGCCTACCAAACAACCAAGGACGGAAACACTGAATGTGGTGACAGTTATTATTATATAGCAACAGATGAATATTTTATTTGTGTACTTGCGGATGGCTTAGGTAGTGGGAAATACGCAAATGAGTCTTCTGTAGCAGTTGTAGAAACAGTTGAACAATATCATCATAAAGACGTGGATACAATTATGGATTTATGCAATAGGGCTCTCTTTCATAAACGAGGTGCGGCTGTTTCTGTATTAAAAGTGTTTTTTTCCAGAAGAAAATTTGAGTATAGTGCAGTAGGAAATATCCGGTTTTTTCTTTATTCTCCTGATGGAAAGTTAACCTACCCTCTTCCAGTTACCGGATTTTTATCTGGAAAGCCACAAGTATTTCATACGCAACAGTACTCTTATGAACCAGAATCAAAATTCCTTCTCTATTCAGACGGCTTTGATATTCATGGTGTAAAAGCGCTGTTAAGTAGCTTCAAATCTACTCAATTGATCGGTGATGAGCTAAAGCGGGATTTTAAAAATACAGGGGATGATGCAACATTTATTTTAGGAAGCTTGCTTTAATGTGCTCGCTTCTTTTTCTGTGAAAATAAAAGTCCCTCGGGTTTCCTGTATATCATTGATCAAAGTAGGAAACCCTATAAATAACTTAAAAAAGCCAATAAGAAAGCAGAGGTACCTGTTGGAGGGTAACTTTGAAT
>NZ_WOFU01000019.1 GCF_016879755.1 Bacillus sp. B15-48 | reverse complement strand
CGGGCTCATAACCCGAAGGTCGCAGGTTCAAATCCTGCCCCCGCAATCTGGTCCGGTAGTTCAGTTGGTTAGAATGCCTGCCTGTCACGCAGGAGGTCGCGGGTTCGAGTCCCGTCCGGACCGCCATATTTTAAAAATTTAGACGAAACATTGTTTCGTTTTTTTATGTTTAAGAAAGTATAGATAAGTTTTTTGCTCACTTTTTAAAAAAAGTGTACACTACATATAGAATGTTATTCCTTAGGAGGACATCCTAAGGTTTTTTGTATTTACATAACTCTTTTTAGGTAAATATGGGTAAAATAGATAGATAATGAAGGGATTAGGTGATGAAATATGGCAGCCTATGAATTTATTTCCGAAGGTCCCAAACAAACTCATGATTTTGCCAAACGGTTAGCCATTCTTCTTAAGGAAGGAGATGTGATTGGCTTAGAAGGGGACCTTGGAGCGGGAAAAACAACATTTACAAAGGGGCTTGCCGAAGGGCTAGGGATTAGTCGTACCGTGAATAGCCCAACATTTACGATTATTAAAGAGTATAAGGGCAAACTTCCTCTCTATCATATGGATGTTTATCGAGTGGAGGATTCTTTTGAAGATCTAGGGTTTGAGGAATATTTCGAAGGAAATGGTGTCACGGTTGTTGAATGGGCTCATTTAATTGATACACAGCTCCCTGAATTTTTATTGACGATTCATTTATTTCATGGAGATAATGGATTAAGGAGAATTGTATTAGAACCAAAAGGTTCGAGGTATGAACAGTTATGTAAGGAGCTTTTCAATGAAAATTCTATCAATTGACACATCAAATTATTCATTAGGGATCGGTCTTTTGGACGATGAACAAGTGTTGGGTGAATATATATCCAATATTAAAAAAAACCATTCTGTTCGAGTAATGCCCGCCATTCAAACGCTGATGCATGAATGCAATGTAAAGCCTAGTGATTTATCTAAAATTGTTGTTGCAAGAGGGCCTGGGTCCTACACAGGAGTGAGGATTGGTGTAACGATAGCAAAAACGCTTTCGTGGACATTAAATATACCAATAGTAGGTATTTCTAGTTTAGAAGTTTTAGCAGCCTCAGCTGGGCGCTATTTTAGTGGTTATCTATCACCTTTATTCGATGCTAGAAGGGGGCAGATTTACACAGGTTTATACCAATTTGAAAATGGCAAAATAAAATCTGTATTTGAGGATCAACTTGTTATGACTTCAAACTGGGTACCAAAACTTCAAAACTTGGATGCAAAGGTTCTTTTTATAGGGAATGATTTACCATTACATGCACAGTTAATAAAAGAGCAATTGAAGGAAAAAGCAGTTTTTGCAGAGAAAACTGAACATAACCCTCGACCAGGGGAATTGGCTCTTTTAGGAAAAGAAGAGGCTGGAGAAGAAACGCATACCTTTGTGCCAAACTACATCAGGCTTGCTGAAGCCGAGGCAAAATGGATGGAAGCCCAGAAAAATCAATAAATAATATTAGGAAGATGGCTATGAATAAAACAATAGCATTTCGCCATATGGAACTTGCTGACATTGAACGAATACTCGAAATTGAAACTCAATCATTTACGACTCCGTGGAGTAAGGAAGCTTTCAACAACGAACTGACGAACAATAAATTTGCCTTTTATACAGTTATAGAAGTAGACAATCAAGTTGTCGGTTATTGCGGGTCATGGGTTATTATTGATGAAGTCCATATCACAAATATTGCGATTCTTCCTGATTATAGGGGAATGAAGCTTGGTGAAGCTTTGCTATGCAAAGTGATGGATAGTGTAAGAGAAATCGGTGCAAAAACAATGACACTAGAAGTAAGAGTCAGCAATACGATCGCTCAGTCTCTTTATAAAAAGCTAGGGTTTCAAGAAGGAGCGATTCGTAAAAATTACTATACGGATAATATTGAAGATGCGCTAGTTATGTGGGTGAATTTATGAATACAAAAAGGGATCAGTTGATTTTAGGCATTGAAACAAGTTGTGATGAAACTGCAGTGGCCATCGTAAAGAACGGCCGTGAGATTATCGTGAATATCGTCGCTTCACAAATTGAAAGTCATAAAAGGTTTGGTGGTGTCGTCCCCGAAATCGCTTCTAGACATCATGTAGAACAGATTACAATCGTATTAGAAGAAGCTTTTAAACAGGCAGAGGTTCAAATTGAAGATATTGATGCGATTGCTGTGACGGAAGGACCAGGACTTGTGGGGGCATTATTGATTGGTGTTAATGCAGCTAAGGCTCTTGCTTTTGCGCATAATATTCCACTTGTAAATGTCCATCATATTGCTGGTCATATTTACGCGAATCGGCTTGTAAAGGAAATGGAATTCCCACTATTATCTTTAGTCGTCTCTGGCGGACATACAGAACTTGTTTATATGGAGGGTCATGGGCAATTTGAAGTAATAGGGGAAACAAGGGATGATGCAGCAGGAGAAGCGTATGATAAAGTTGCAAGAGTATTAAAAATGCCCTATCCAGGAGGCCCACATATCGATCGCCTTGCTCAAGAAGGGCAACCTGAGATCGATTTGCCGCGGGCATGGTTGGAACAAGGGTCCTACGATTTTAGTTTTAGCGGATTAAAGTCTGCGGTTATCAACACAGTACACAATGCGGAACAACGCGGAGAAACGATTGCCCCGGAAACGTTAGCGGCAAGTTTTCAAGCAAGTGTTGTCGAGGTGCTTGTGACAAAAGCGGTTCAAGCAGCAAAAGAATATAAAGTAAAGCAAGTCTTACTAGCAGGTGGAGTCGCTGCAAATAAGGGTTTAAGAGCTGCCCTTTCAAATGCCTTCTCTGAGCTTCAAGACGTTGAGCTGGTAATTCCGCCATTGTCTTTATGTACAGATAATGCGGCAATGATTGCTGCAGCAGGAAGTGTATTATTTGAAAAAGGAAAGCGAGCAGATTTAACGCTTAACGGAAATCCGGGATTAGAAATAACAATCCACAATGATTAATCACAAAAATGCGTTTTCACTATAGAAATCCACATAATTTTGTGGATAACTAAAAGTTATCCAAAGATCTTTAGAAATAAATGTGTATATTGTTGATAACTTTATTATTACTTGTGGATAATGTGGAAAAGTTTTTAGTTTATGAGGAAAAATAGGCAATTGGAAATGGAAATGATTGTGGATAAGTGAAATCCCGGGGAGGAATCCCCGGGATTTTCTTCTCTAAACGGTTTTAAAATCTCAACACATTGGAAAATTATTATTATTTGCATGCTCGTAGACATCTTGTTAATCAGCTAACTTAGTCCATTCCTCCAATAGGTTTTCTATTTCTTGTTGCGCTTGCTCTAATTGCTGATTGATTTCCCCAACTTTTTCATGATCTTGGAATATCTCTGGGTCACAAAGGAGGTCCTCATATTGAGATACAGTTGACTCTAACTCTTCAATTTTAGATTCAATTTCCTCAATTCGTCTTTTACGCTGCCGCTCTAATTTTTTTACTTCCTTATCCTGTTGATAACTTGATTTATCAGCTGTTGCTGGAAGGGATCCTTGTTGCTGTTTTTCAGTTTTTAGTGCCTCAAGTTCTTCTTGTTCTAGTTTTTTTTCTACGTAATAATCATAATCCCCAAGATACTCGGTCAAGCCAGTTTTCTCAAGTTCGAAAACCTTTGTTGCGATTCGGTTAATAAAATAGCGGTCATGGGAAACAAATAGAATAGTACCTGGATATTCGATTAATGCATTTTCAAGAACTTCTTTACTGTCGAGATCAAGATGGTTTGTCGGTTCATCTAAAATAAGAAAATTGGCTTTTTCCATCATAAGTTTGGCTAACGCGAGACGGGCCTTTTCTCCGCCAGAAAGTGAGGAAACGGTTTTTAAGACATCATCACCAGAAAATAAGAAGTTTCCAAGTACCGTCCTAATTTCTTTTTCAGGCTTTAGTGGATACTCATCCCAGAGCTCGTTTAAAACCTGTTTATTAGATGTTAACTTAGCTTGTTCTTGATCATAATAGCCAATTGAAACATTTGAACCAAATTGAAAATGGCCTGACAAAGAAGGAAGCTTATCAACAAATGTTTTTAATAATGTTGATTTTCCAACTCCGTTTGGACCTACAAGAGCAATGCTATCTTCACGTTTAATCTGAAAAGAAATTTGCTCAGAAATTTTATTTGCCTCATATCCGATTGATAATGATTCAACTTTTAAAACATCATTCCCACTTTGGCGATTAATTTCGAAGCGAAATGTAGCTGACTTTTCATCGCCTGCTGGCCGATCAAGACGATCTATTTTTTGTAATTGTTTCCTTCTGCTTTGCGCTCGTTTCGTCGTTGAGGCACGAGCAAGATTGCGTTGAACAAAATTTTCTAGTTTGGCAATTTCATCTTGTTGTTTTTCATAATGCTTCATTTCCCGTTCAAAGTTCTCAGCCTTTTTCTCTAAGTAATGACTATAATTGCCGATAAACTTAGTGATCTTTCGGCGGGACAGCTCAAATACTTGATTCACTACTTTATCTAGGAAATAGCGGTCATGGGAAACAATGAGGATTGCACCAGGGTAGCCTTGAAGATATTGTTCTAACCATGAAAGTGTTTCTATGTCCAAATGGTTCGTAGGCTCGTCTAGGATGAGAATATCCGGTCTTGAAAGTAATAATTTCCCAAGAGCGAGCCGTGTTTTTTGTCCGCCACTTAAAGTCGAAATCTTTGTCGAATAATCAAATGATTCGAAGTGCAGTCCATGTAAAACAGAGCGGATATCCGCTTCATACTGGTATCCACCTTCATCTTTGAATTTAATTTGTAGCTGGTCATATTCTTTTAGGATTCGTTCATATTGTGAGTCATTTGAAAACGTAGTTTGGTCGGCCATTTTTGATTCAAGATTACGCAACTCTGTTTCCATATTACGCAAGTGTTCAAATACCGTTAACATCTCGTCCCAAATCGATCGTTCCGATTCGAGTCCAGTGTTCTGGGCTAAATAGCCAATCGAAACACCTTTTGGTCGTATGATCTCTCCTGAGTCATAAGAGATTTGCCCAGCAATCATCTTGAGTAGGGTGGATTTCCCCGCACCATTTCTACCGACAAGAGCAATTCGATCATTGGTTTGTACTTCTAGTTTAATATTGGATAAAATAAGTTCAGCAGCAAAATATTTAGTTAACTGGTTTACTTGTAGTAAGATCATTATTTTCACCTCATGCCTTAATCAATAGTGTAACCGATTGGAAAAGTCACGGCAACAAAGTGGAATATCAGAAAGAAGGAATTAATATGTGAAAATTGGTACAAAGTAGATACACAAATTGTAAAAAATAGTGTATAGTTTTGTTGAAAGGGGCAAAATCATGGCAGAATTTACTCATTTTAATGAAGAGGGCAGAGCTAAGATGGTCGATGTCAGTGATAAACATGAAACTGTACGGACGGCAATTGCTCATTCCAGTATTAACGTAAATAGAGAAATATATGAGAAGATCACAGATAGTAAAATAAAAAAAGGCGATGTTTTGGCAGTTGCTCAAGTAGCTGGTATTATGGCTTGTAAAAAAACGTCGGAAATTATTCCGATGTGCCATCCAATCCCACTAACTGGCATTGATATCTCTTTTGTCTGGGAACAGGACGAAGACAATTATATTTTAGATATTACCGCTTCGGTTAAAACAAAAGGAAATACAGGTGTGGAAATGGAAGCGTTAACAGCGGCTTCTGTCACTGCGCTGACCGTTTATGATATGTGTAAGGCCGTTGATAAAGGCATGGTTATCGGTAAAACATATCTAGTCGAAAAAACCGGAGGAAAAAATGGTGATTTTAATAGAAAAGAAAAATTAAGATAATGTTTCTTAAAAGGGGAGGGGGATTTTAGAATGGCAAATGAATCAACCAAAATACCGCAGGCTACCGCTAAAAGGCTACCGCTTTATTATCGATTTTTATTGAATTTGCATTCCTCAGGAAAACAAAGGGTCTCATCTGCTGAATTAAGTGAGGCAGTAAAGGTCGATTCGGCAACAATTCGGAGAGATTTTTCCTATTTCGGTGCTTTAGGGAAAAAGGGATATGGTTACAATGTGAATTATCTTCTCACTTTCTTTCGTAAAACGTTAGATCAAGATGATTTAACAAAAGTAGCTTTAATTGGTGTTGGAAATCTTGGAACAGCCTTTTTAAATTATAATTTTTCAAAAAATAATAATACGAAAATAGAAATGGCTTTTGATGTAGATGAAGGTAAAGTCAATTCGAAAATTGGCGATGTTCCCGTTTACCATATGGATGATTTAGAAAAAATCATTATGCAAGAAGAAGTTTCAGTCGCTATTTTGACGATTCCAGCATCTGTTGCACAACCGATTACTGACCGGCTTGTTCAAGCGAATATTAAGGCAATATTAAATTTTACACCAGCGAGGCTGAATGTCCCTTCATCGATTAGGATTCACCATATCGACCTTGCTGTCGAGCTTCAGTCACTTGTTTATTTCTTAAAGCACTATCCAAATGCTGAAGAAGAGTGAAAATAAAAGCCTCATAGTGAGGCTTTTATTTTTTTGGGACATTTTTTAGTTTGAAGTGAAATTGAATCATTCGAATTCCCGCACCTATGTCAAAGGTTGCTAAAAGGACGAGAAGGTAAGAAAAAAATCCCCACCCCGTTTCGTTGACTGTTAATATAGCGACATAAGTAAATAACAAACCTAAAACCAGGTAGACAATCCCTGAAAATAAAGGCGATTGTTTCATAAAAAGAATCCTCCAATAAAACTTTGAATTTGTTCTGCCTCTTTAATCAGTCTTTCCAAATCTTCTTGGAATACGGATTGAATAAGGACAACTAATGTATTCATGGCAACATGGGCGAAGATTGGAACGATGATCCTCTTTGTTTTTACATAAAGATAGGCAAAAGTAAAACCCATTGCCGAATATAAGATCACATGTTCAGGTTCAAAATGAGCAAGCGCAAATATCATCGAGCTTATTAGTGCGGCGAAGAAAAAGTTCATCCGCTTATAAAGGCTGCCAAAAATTATCTTTCGAAAAACAATTTCTTCAAGAATTGGTCCAATAATAGAACTGATTAAAATGATGATTGGAAATTGTTCAATTAACTGAATGATTTGCTCGGTATTTTCAGAACCGGCTTCAATTCCAAGCATTAATTCGATGTTTGCAGCGATGGTCTGTGCGAATAGGGCAATGAATATCCCTGATACGGCCCAGAAAATCGAAATTGGGATTGAAGCAGTATCTCTAGATTCTAAGTTTTTCTCACGATCATTTCTAAGTAAAAACAAGACAATAACAAGTGTTAGTGAGAAGCTGAAGACGAGCCAATATGGAACTGCTATTTGTTGCATTCTTTCTAAGGTCTGTCCCATCGCAGTTCCAACGAAAATAAATAATGGGACACCAACTAAACTTGATAATTGCATAACAATATAAGCAATTAAAATAAATCCATATTCCTTCTTCAATATGTCTAACTCCTTTTCAACGCTTATCATCTTATTGTACTAATAAACAGGGGTAAAGTTCAAATAGACTCTATTGTAATTATTTTTTTAATAAAACGATTAAAATCCATTAGAATAACCATACTTGTGAAGGTGGGTTTTTTTACAAAGGATTTACAAAAAAATTGAATTTGAAGCTTGCAAATTAGGAGCAAATTCATTAATATAATAATTGTGTTAGCACTCAACCGAGAAGAGTGCTAATAATTTAAAAAAATTACATATATTTCGAGGAGGTCGTTTCACTTGATCAAGCCACTAGGTGATCGTATTGTTATTGAGCTTGTTGAGTCTGAAGAAAAAACTGCAAGCGGTATCGTACTACCCGACTCAGCGAAAGAGAAACCTCAAGAAGGAAAAGTTGTAGCTGTAGGTTCTGGACGTGTTCTTGAAAGCGGAGAGCGCGTAGCACTTGAGGTAGCTGTTGGAGACCGCATTATCTTCTCAAAATACGGCGGTACAGAAGTAAAATATCAAGGTACTGAATACTTGATTTTACGTGAAAGTGACATTCTAGCAATTGTAGGCTAAAAATCAAACGTAGAATAGACATAAAAATTAAAATTTTGAGGAGGTTTTTTTTACATGGCTAAAGAGATTAAATTTAGTGAAGAAGCTCGCCGCGCAATGCTTCGCGGGGTTGATACACTTGCAGATGCAGTAAAAGTTACTCTTGGACCAAAAGGACGAAACGTGGTTCTTGAGAAAAAATTTGGTTCACCGCTTATTACAAATGACGGTGTAACGATTGCAAAAGAAATCGAATTAGAAGATGCATTCGAAAACATGGGTGCAAAACTAGTTGCTGAAGTAGCAAGCAAAACAAATGATGTTGCTGGTGACGGTACAACTACTGCAACTGTTCTTGCTCAAGCGATGATTCGCGAAGGCTTAAAGAACGTTACAGCTGGCGCAAACCCAATGGGAATCCGCAAAGGGATTGAGAAAGCGACAAAAGTAGCTGTTGAAGGCTTACAAGCGATTTCCAAGCCAATCGAAAATAAAGAATCAATTGCACAAGTTGCTGCGATTTCTTCTGACGATCAGGAAGTTGGAAACTTAATCGCTGAAGCAATGGAGCGCGTTGGGAACGATGGTGTCATCACTATTGAAGAATCTAAAGGTTTCACAACAGAATTAGATGTAGTTGAAGGTATGCAATTTGACCGTGGATACGCTTCTCCATACATGGTTACTGATTCTGATAAAATGGAAGCTATTCTTGAAAATCCATACATCTTAATTACTGATAAGAAGATTGCTAGCATTCAGGAAGTTCTTCCTGTCCTAGAGCAAGTCGTTCAACAAGGCAAGCCATTATTAATGATTGCTGAGGATGTTGAAGGGGAAGCACTTGCTACATTAGTAGTGAATAAGCTTCGCGGAACATTCAATGCTGTAGCTGTTAAAGCTCCTGGATTCGGTGATCGTCGTAAAGCAATGCTCGAAGATATCGCTGCATTAACTGGCGGCGAAGTAATCACTGAAGAGCTTGGCCGTGACCTTAAATCAGCAACAATTGATTCTCTAGGACGTGCAGCGAAAGTGGTTGTTACGAAAGAGCATACAACAATTGTTGAAGGTGCTGGAAACCCAGCTGACATTGCTGCTCGTGTAAACCAAATCCGTGTTCAATTAGAAGAAACAACTTCTGAATTTGACCGTGAAAAATTACAAGAGCGTCTTGCGAAACTTGCTGGCGGTGTAGCTGTTATTAAAGTTGGTGCTGCTACTGAAACAGAATTAAAAGAGCGCAAGCTACGTATTGAAGACGCATTGAATGCGACTCGCGCAGCTGTGGAAGAAGGAATCGTATCCGGTGGTGGAGTTGCCCTTCTAAACGTATACAATAAGGTAGCTGAGCTACAAGCAGAAGGCGATATCGCTACAGGTATCAAGATTGTTCTACGTGCGATTGAAGAGCCAGTTCGTACAATCGCTGCCAACGCTGGTCTAGAAGGATCTGTCGTTGTTGACCGCTTAAAGCGTGAAGAAGTAGGCGTTGGTTTCAATGCTGCTACTGCTGAGTGGGTAAACATGATCGATTCTGGTATCGTTGACCCAACAAAAGTAACTCGTTCTGCACTTCAAAACGCAGCTTCTGTTGCAGCTATGTTCTTAACAACTGAAGCAGTTGTTGCTGACAAGCCAGAACCAGCTGGTGCTCCTGCAATGCCTGACATGGGCGGCATGGGTGGAATGGGCGGCATGATGTAATCTGCCCCTGAAATCCTTTGTGGCTCTGGTGCTCACGCAGCAGAGCCACTTGAAATTTAACATTTGTTTAACGGAGGCCCTGCATAAGTTCACCAAACTTATTGGCGGCCTCTTTTTTCTTGTGTTTGGTAACGTGTAGATAGATGTCCCGAGTTGTATCATCTTTTGAATGACCTAAACGATACATAATTTCTACTAACTCAATCCCAAGTTCTGCTAATAGAGATGTATGAGTGTGGAGAAAGTTTATGATTTTGGTCAGTCATTTTTAAAAGACGTTCCATCCTGTTTTCAACTTTCTTTGGATAGGTGGGATAACCAGCATATTTCTTGCTTTCCTCGGCAAATATAAAACCCTTGTCATAATAACTATCTCCGTAACGTAGTTTAACTTTATTCTGATGTACTTTGTGCTTACTTAACACGTCTAAAGTATATTTATCCACTACAATAGTACGTTTTGCTTTCTTTGTTTTAGGTGATATCCGTTAATAACAACTTGCCAGGTTCCTGTTGGTCAAATTGACGCTCTAGTAGGTTGAGACAAGTACGGTGTTCTTGAGTTGCTTTAAGCATTTTACAATAAGGGTTTGCTTGTCTTATTTTTGCTTTAAGACCAAACTTCTTCATCAACCTTCTAATTTTCTTATGATTCATAATGACAAAGTAATCATTCTCTAAGATCATTTTTATCTGAAGTGCGCCTACTTTTTCTTTCTTTTCGTCAAATAACCATTTAATAAGTTCTATTTCTAGCTCATCTGATTCTTCTCGATCTTGGCGACTTTCTGTTGCTTGTAACCATGCGTAATAACCACTTCTACTTACGTTAGCTAAGCTGCATAGGTAAGATACTTCACCCTATAATTGATGAACTCTTATGGTTTTTTCAATGAGCTGAAACTTCTCTGATGCCGTTAATGTTTCCTTTTCAACGCCTGCCTCTCTAGTTCTTCTAACTTTTTTAAGAAATCATTTTCAGCTTCTAAGAATTTAATTCTAGCTTCGGCCTTTTTCAATTTTTCTTCTGCCGATAGTTCTTTTGAAGAAGGACGATCGGTACTTCCTTTTCCCCTACGCTCTGTCTCAAGTCCGGCTATGCCAAACTTTTCAAACGAATCACGCCATCGTTGAAGACAACGTTTTGGTTGTTTTTTACCTATTACTTCTAAATTGAAGCCATTCTCAATGAATATTTGGGACGGGCCCTTTCCAGTCTTGTACTCCTGGACAGCTTTAATTTTAAAAGCCGAATGATAGGAAATAGACCGATCTGAGACACGGACAACGTTGGGATTCTTCTCAAGTTCTTTCATTTGGAACTCGGTATAAATATTTTTACTTTTCATAGAGATTCTCCGTTCAAAATTAATGTTTTTATTATAAACGGGTTTTTCTTCTAAAGACATGAAAAAACCCGAATATGGGGCACTTTTTTATCAGTGTCCATAATTCGGGTTATAGTTCATTATGTAACTTTTGAGAAGCTTTTTTAATTTCTTGAGTAACAAAGAGGGAGACGCTTTTCGTAATTTTTGTCTTCAATATGACCGAGCAATCTATAATTTGTTTAAGTGAGACACTGGCCTCTGTAAGAATAGTTACAACTGGAAAGCCACTCTTTTATAAAATCACTGAACGTTTGATCAGTTTCTTCATAAAAGATGTTTAAGTTGATTTCATCGGAAGGAAAAAGGCTTCCTTCATAGGACACAAGCCGAGACAAGTTTGTGATTGAATAATATCTTGATAAAAAAGGAGGTGGTCATATGGGGATTCGAAGACAAAAAATAAAATCTGCTTTTCGCGCACTCAGTAATGAGTTCCAGTCTGTACAGCCGGGGGAATTTATAGCCCCGGTTCAATATGGTGCTGAGCAATTTGATTTAAGGGGAGAATATAATACGGATACTTCCATTTTTACGCCTGCTAATAACGGGGTTTATTCGGTTATTGCAAGTATAAACTTTGAACCTAATTTAGATCAACAACATGCGGCAGTTATTGCGATTAGAGTTAATGGTGAAGCAGTAGCTTCTAATATTAAAGAATACTCAGCTATCGTCCCAGGTTTCTCAAACATTCTAACAGTTTCAGTTATTCTAAGCTTACAGGCTGGAGATGAAGTAGATGTCTCCTTTTCTACTCTTTCTAATAACGAAGGAGTAGGAGGCGTTATTACACCTTCAATTGCAACCTCCTTCCAAGCCGCTAGATTTCCTTCTCCAGCAACGGGACTAATGTAGAATAATTTGTTATGGATAACAACGATCCAATTTTTAAACATTTTGACAGTTGAGAATTATAAACGTTGGGAGTTTCGTCATTTTCGATATTCGAAGAAACGGGACTCCCGATATTCTGCTGATTAAGCATATATGTAAAAAACGCTAGCATTGGAATAGGGGATGTGACTAAATCATGAAATAAAAGGTGCGAATTGGGGAAGAAACGTGTCTCCGAACTATACTTTTGCATTTAATAAATATGATTAATATTTATATGCTATAAAAAAGTGAAGGAGATGTAAAAATGGGAATTAGAGGGACGCGTAATATCACAGTTTATGGAGATGCTTTCGATCAAGCATCTACCCCTATTGTAGGTGAGAGGGTAGAATTATCGGAATTAGCAGTTGCTTCTAATACCATATTAGAGAATAATGCCATAATCGTGCCGGAAAGTGGAGTCTATCAAGTTAATTTTAACACGAATGTTTTACTTAATGCAAACGACAATTTAGAACTTATTCTAGAAGGAGACGAAGATCCAAATCGTACAAGAATAAGGGGGGAATATGGTGGTACTGGTTTTATATGGATTCAACTTGGCAATACATTATTAGTGGAACGACAGGCCGGAGAATCAGTTGCTTTTATTGTGGATGTTACCGCTGGATCTCCTGGATTGTTTGAGACAAACTTAGTAGTTATGAAAATTAGTAACTTGTAATTTAGTCTTTTGCTAACAAGTTTATGTATGTGCAATCGTGTGATGGATGAAGGTCTAGATACACTAACCGTCCATCACATTTTTTATGGAGTGCTTCTAAACCACCAAGAAAATCTGTATATTCGTACAAATAGCTAGATTAGTTAAAAAATAGTCAAAGCACCGTGTCCATGCCCCTAGAGTTACATAGTATAGTACACCCTAAAATCATATTCTAGGTTTAAGGGGGAATTGCAGCTGCAATTGATCAGTTTTACCCGAAAAGATATTAACTGGGCTAATAAGACTATAAAGGGAGTTTACCTAAATGGGGCTGAATATAAAAGGGGTACTTTCCGTTTTCCTGATGCAGTATATAATCGTTGTTATTTAAGGCATCCGAGAACAACTAAACGGCTAGAAAAATATATAGGAAAAAATAAAGTCTTTAACAGAGTGACTTCTTTTAACAAATGGGTGGTCTACAACATATTATCTCCCACAGATATTAAATCATTTTTACCAGACACATGCCTCTATAACAAGGAAATATTTAAAAAATGGTTGGAAACATATGAACAGCTTATTTTAAAGCCTCGTTATGGATGTTTAGGAAGAAATGTATATTTAGCGGAGAAGACGAAGGAAGGCCAATTTAATATATATGTAGACAGATTGAAGACTCCATCATATTCCTTTGATGATCCTGATGCTTTTTATGAAAAAATCAAGGGAATTACGAGCAGCAAAAGCTTCATAATCCAAAAATATATAGATGCAGCAAAGGTAGAAAACAGAATTTCAGATATTAGAATACTTGTGCAGAAAAATGACAAGGGAATATGGAAGGTAACAAATGGAATTAGTAGAGTCGCTCCTTTAAACTATTATTCTACAAACTGCAGTATTAATATTTGTGATATGGCTGAAATACTTCATGTATTATTTCCAGATGAATCGCAGAGGAACTCACTACGTCAAAGAATATTAAATTTAAGTGTAAAAATTGCCAAGCTATTAGACAAGAAAATGGGACCTCTGGGTGAAATAGGGGTTGATTGGATTGTTAATAAGGAGCACGAACTAAATCTAATCGAAGTAAATGGCAAACTCCAAAAAAAACTTTATCATATGGTGAGCTTTAAAGAGATCGATAGTATTCATTTAGTCTATCAGCGCCCACTGGAATATGCACTGTATTTATGTAATAAGGAAAAGAGTAATAAATGAGGGTGAGCCAGCTATAATCTATTGGTCTGCAAATGGTCTGCCTTTTGATGGTGCGAAAAGCTCGTTTAGTTATGGTGTGAAGGTACTATTTGAATGTACTGATAATTATACAAGGTGTGTTAAATATTATTATCAACATAGAAGTGTCTAATAAAAAAATGCTAACATTTTGCTAACGCAATCCTGTGAAAAACTGTAAAATCCCGTTAAAGATGTTACAGATAATTTCTAACAAAACCCTGATATACCGCACTTTTCGCACACATCGTTATAGATATTACACACTCTCACCTTACGGGCGGCATGATGTAATTAAGGGTTTAAAACCTTGTTATATCAACGTCTAAAATGATAATATGCTTTTCTTGTCTTCGGATTTGTCCTCGTTTTATAAAAAACATGGCATCTATGACAAAGGGCTAACTATAGGAGAAGGTCTTTCATCAGTTTGTTAAACTGTTGGAAGGCCTTTTCTTCCATATTGGTAGTTATATGAGCTTAGATATTCATTGTCGTATTAATATCTGTATGTCTAAGCGGCTGTTGTATTTCTTTAATCCTACTCCAGCTGCTTCTTTAACATATAGATTATCCTTTCATCAATCCTGATTGTACGGAAAGAGCCCTTGTCTTTTGTTTATCAGTCTTTGAGTTAATGCTTTCCGAAAAATCATCCTTCCACAATCATTCTGAAAAGGTAAAGTGACTTTATAGTAAAGTTTTTGGGGCGGTTATCGAATAAAATAACGACCTAATAGATTGCCAACTAGGAAAACCAGGATCATGATGAGACTAACCGGAAGACTGGTAAATATCAAATGCCAGTCCAACTGTCCATATTCGACTAAAAAATAATATGTAATGATGCAGTAAGGGATAAGGAGGAACAGTGACGTTATGATGCCAGGCGTGTAGCTCTTGAACATAATGGTTTGAACAATATGCATGATTGCCTGCAAAACAAATAAATTAAGAATGGCTGTAAATAAAAGAAAGCTCCCTCCATTAGTTGAAAGATGAGCGGTCATCACTGTCGTGAAGGAGATAATCAGCAAAATCCATGTAGCCGAAACAGCAAGCTGGGCAGCGGTCGAACCAAGTTTTTCTCTCATTCTTAATGTTCGTTTGACGAAGTTCGTTTTCGGGTAGTTGTCTTTTGCAGCCATGGAAGATTCAATGGTTATGATCTCTTCTAAGTCATGGAAAATAAAAACGATGGGAAACAACCAAATTAATGTGTGAAGATTCAAAAATGGGTGGAGCGCCTCTAGCATCTTTTGTCTCCCTCCTTGATAAGATTTCGTTTTTCTCCAAGACTACCGTCTGTTGTGGTTTGTTCGTTTTATGGGACAGGATTTTAAAATATGCCAAAGGTCGCTCAAGAGACGTTTTGAATACACTTATCCTTCATTAAAATCCTTGTGTGACTTACTCGTTAGGAGCTGCCCACCAGCCAATTTTTGATAATGGGCCAAGGAAATCAATGGAAAAACATATTCATAACAATGATAATGGATATAAAAGGATCCTGCCATCCCACTTCCTTTTGGGTAGGTCGTCGTCCAATCTTTATCCTTCTTATTCACTAAAAAAGCTACACCATTTTCAATTTCAGGCGTAACTACAGTTGCGGCCGAAATGAGTGTGTCTAGGGCCCAAGCCGTATGAGTGCGGGTACTTTCGCCCAACGGCACATACGTATTTTTGATATCACTTTTACAGGATTCTCCCCAACCCCCGTCGGGATTTTGGATGTTCCGCAACCAAGCTAAAGCGTTTTGAATCGCTGGATGATTCGTGGAACCCCCAACTGCAATCATTCCCGTTACAGCCGCCCATGTGCCATAAATATACATGCCCCATCGCCCGACCCAGGAACCATCTGAATTTTGATGCCGCAACAGCCACCGAATCGCATCTTTCACCATCGGATGGTGATGATCCAAATGGGTAAAGTTTCCGAAGAATTCTAATGTTCTTCCCGTTAAATCAGCCGTCGACGGATCAATTAATAAATCGTTTCCACCTTCTATCGGTAATAATTTCAACACTTTCTTATTCACATTCTTTTCAAACGCCGGCCAACCTCCGTCATTGTTTTGCATGGAAATGATCCAGTTTACGCCACGATCCCATGCCTGTCGGCAACCCACTTGCTCTGTGGCCAAAGTGCGTAACGCCCTCAGTGCAGCGGTTGTGTCGTCAATATCTGGATGGATCGTGTTCTTGTCCGCAAACCCCCAGCCTCCCGGTAACAGATTCGGTTCATGAATGACCCAATCCCCGTATTTAAGATGCTGACGAGAGAGAATGTAATGATTGGCCTTCTGAATCGTGTTGGCTGAATAGGGAACGCCCGATTCTTGCAAAGCATAACTAATTAAAGTCGTATTCCAGACGGTAGCCGTCGTGTATTGGCAGTGAAGTTCTCCGTCAATCCGGCAGGCCATCGCTTTTAAACCTTGTACGGCACGAGTAATCACCGGATGTGTATTCGGATACCCCCTCGCCAGTAAGGCGTAAATCATTAGCGTAGTCGAGCTGAAATAATTACAAAAGGTGCCGTCCGGTTCGATTCGGTCCAGCATATATTTTTCGGCACGATATAATGTCAATTCGCGAAGGTTTCCATGGTATTTTAGCCACTGAATCCCCTGTTTTATCAAATTGGTCACTGAGCGGACCTCTTCTGCTTGATCGTCTGTAAAAAAGCGAACCTCTTTTTTTTGAAACAAATCGGAGAGATTGGGCGATCGTCGCGTTCGTTTACGAAAATTCAAATTGGCGAGAATCAAAAAAGGGACAATATTCGTTCTTCCGTACACGGAGAGGTCAAAAAGATTGATTGGAAAGGAGTCTGGTAAAAGCATCACTTCAATATTAATGGGGAAGTGCGGCCACTCACATTGTCCTGTTATGGCCAACATGAGTTTCAAAAACATATGGACTTCCGTGGCTCCTCCGTTGGCCATAATAAATCGCCGGGCTGCTTGGATTTCCTGGTCTTTTCGATCCCGGTAACCAGAATAAAGAAGGGCATAATAAGCTTCCACAGTGGTTGTCAGATTCCCTTTTTCCTCATCATGAAACAGCTTCCATGACCCGTCTTCCTGCTGTTTTCCGGCGATTCGTTTCACCAATTCTTTGATGAACTCTTCATCATTTATTTCCAATGTCCGTAATAAGATAATCATACTGCAGTCCGTTGAAATCCCGGTCTCGAAAGGATAACGCCAGGCCCCGTCCTCTGATTGATCGTGGACGAGCTGATTCGCGATTCTGTTCATTTCTTTATATACTCGATTCCGCATATCCCTCATCCTCTCCCAAAGATTCATCTTTGAATACATATTCCGTGAGCAATATGAATATTCATTCCTTTGATGGGGATGACCGTTACACTCAAAATGAACTTCGATAAAGGATGATGCCGTTTGTGCTGGACTCTTTTTCAGATGTAAAAAAAGAATTAAAAAAAAAGATGAAAAAGAAAACTTCCGGGATTGTGCCCAGTTTATCAGAAAAGGATAAACAATGTATTCAGCTTATAAGCGAACAGACGAGACAGCTTAACCAAAACAATGTAACCCGGACGCAAGCTTATTTTCAGTTTTATCTTCAGCACCCTGAAATACATTGGGCTCTTCTCGGACATATGGTATCGCGAAACGTCGGATGGAACATGACCGATTTAAAAGGAGAATTGCTGACAAAACTTCTGCCTGAAAAAGATCAGAAGGCTTTCTTTTCCTTTTTGGAACGCGGCAGTTGGTTGATTTTTCAAGATGTGTATCCTCAATTTTTGATTTATGACCTGAGTGTAAGGAATAGTCAAGAAATGTTCTATCTTTTACCTTTTCTTCACATATCCACTTTCATGGAAACGATGTGGCGTTATTTTTGGTACAGTGGGGATAGCTATACATTGGCGATAGCGATGGTGATAAATGAACAAAGCTATTTAGAAAAAAGATTGATTCAAAATAATTATTTCAAAAAAACGGTAACAGGTACGGTCAGCTTTAAAATGTATGATTTCTTGCGACTCAATAACATTCTTTTTCCCTACTGGACAGGAGAAAAAAGGGAGAAAGCTTCACTTGCCGGTGCCACCTCAAGGTATTTCACTTCGCTCCACGAAAGAATTTTATTCGGAAAAAAATTGTATTCCCTTATTTTTCACCGTGAAAAGATTCTGGCGGGAGTCTTGAAATGGGCGCATGAACAACCTCACACGGGCTCACGGAAAGATTATTGGCCTGATTTGTTTAATGATGTAAATGAAACTTATCCACGATCGCTTTATAAGCGACGGGTCAAGAATTGTGTGTTGAGAAAGGGTGCCGAGAGGCTGTACAGCCCACCTTTAAAATATGCCTGGCCGAATACCACTCATGAAGAAGCGAAGAACGAAGACTGGTTTGAGGATTGGCATGTTCTGGATTATATTCATAAAGAAGTCAGTTTGAATGAAGAGATTTTAGATAATTATTGCAAAACCCTTGAAACAATTGAACTTGCGGTTATGGCGAAGGAAGCCCTCCTGTTACGAGAAGAAGAATAATCATTAACGAGCGGTGGTCCTGACAAATTGCTGCTTTTGGAACAGTAGAAGAGATTATGGATCCAGAATTTTTGTCAGATATTTTTGAAACGAAAATAGAAATTATCGATGTTCCTTATGGGCCTATAGCTGTTTATTAGTCATTAGTTTAAGTTAATAATATTCAAATTTCCCTACCTTTATATTGACGGATTGTAATCATCGCCCCAGCCCTTTAGTCTCTACGTTTCTGTTAGTCCTTAAAACTTATAATTTAACATTTGTTTAACGGAGATTGCTAATAAGTTCACTGAACTTGTTGGCGGTCTCTTTTTTCTTTCCTTAAGTTATACAGTTTTTTCCTCTTTAGTATGACCTTTGATTCCTCGGGATATTTTAATACATGAGATTCATCCAATCAGCTATCGTTTTCACAGTGATTTTCCTATCTAATATAAATGTCAAGTTCATTATGGCCCTTACGCACTTTTGAGGAAGGCAACGGAACTTTTCCTTGCCTGATTTAACGTTAATAGCGGCGTCATAGAAAAATTTAAAAGAATGCCAAAAAAGTGACCGTTGCAACGGTCACTTTCCAGCGAAGCGCTTTCTATAAAATTGGTTACTATATAGGTATAACAAGGAGGCGTGGCTGTGAGTTCAAATAAAAACCATGAACAAAATCTGTTACTGTTTCTTTCAAAAAATCAAGGGTATGTTACTTCCAAGGATCTCCTAGAAGTATTAAATGTTTCTCAAAAAACAGTCTATCGTTTAATAAATAAAATTAACAACGAGTACGTGGACGGCCCTTTAATCATATCTGAAAGAGGGAGAGGGTATAAACTAGATTACGAAAAATTTATTCATTATCAAAAAAGCATTAATAATTATAAAGAAAAACAATTTTCTCCTAACGAGAGACGTAAGCGAATTATGGAAGAATTATTATTGGCGTCGCCTAAAGCTATAAATATTTACCATTTATTTAGTCACTATCATGTAGGAGACTCCGTTGTTTTTAATGATGAACAATTAATGAGCGAAGAACTTAAAAACTACAATTTAGTTCTAGAGCGAAAAAATAGAACGCTAGCCATATTAGGGGAAGAAGTTAATATTCGGAAGGCCATTAAGGACATTATTGAAATCTTTCATACGATTGATATTGATGATTTAAAAAAGAATCCAGAACTTAATTTCAATAAGTACGATGTTTTGTTTATATTGGACCAGTTAAGAAAAATGGAAAAGGATTTTGATATAACAATTCCCTACCCATATAATGTAAACATTTTCTCACATTTGTACATACTACTCAGTCGTTCAAGAAAAGTACCGAGCTTACTAGTCACTGATAAGATTTCTAATGAAGAAATGGAAAATATGAAAAGAGATTCTATTTTATATCCGATCGCAAAGGTTATTGTCACAAATATTGAAAAATATTTGAACAGTTCTTTGCCAGATATTGAGATTTATTTTCTTTATCAGTATTTAGTATCATCAAGAATGCAAGGTTCTCTAGCGATCACTTCCACTTTTTCATCAAAAGTTATCGAAGTAACGAAAGCATATATTGAAGGAATGCGTATTAGCTTAGGAATTGATCTAGACAGTCAGTCTATTTTTATGGATTTAGCCAACCATATTAAACCGATGCTTAATAGACTAGAGCATAAAATTCGTATTAAAAACAGCTTGTTAAGTCAAATTAAGGTAACTTATGAAGAAGTATTTTTGGGCGTAACAAATGTATCCGAATCGGTTAGTGAAAAATTTAACTTACCAGCCATAAATGACGATGAAAATGGGTTTATTACCCTCTATTTTGCAAAAGCAATTGAAACAGGCCAACATCAACGCCCAATAAAAACACTAATCATGTGTACGACAGGAATTGGCACTTCAGAACTGTTAAAAGCAAAAGTTTCAAAGAAATTTCCTGAGTTAGAAATTGTTGATGTAGTAGCATCACGAAATACACAAATGTTAAAAGAGAAATACGCCGATGCTGAATTGATTCTGAGTACGGTTCATATGAAGGAAGAAGTACCCATTCCTTTTTTATTAGTGAGTGCAATGTTTACAATGGATGACCAGAAAAGACTTCAGGGAAAGATAGAGGAAATTTATCATGGAGATTAATTCAATCTATCAAGTTTATTTTAATTGTGAGTTAAAAACAAAAGAAGAAGTATACTCTTTTATTTCTGAAATCGTATGTCAGGATAATCCTTCGCAAAAAGAGGAAGTCATCCATCAATTAAATGATAGAGAAAAAGTAGGAAGCATATTGATTGCTGAACATGTGTTGTTGCCTCATATCGAAAGCAATCAAATAAAGAAGAGTCAAATTTTATTTATCCGTTTAGCAAATCCAATCCGGTCATGGGATTGCGACACAAAGGATATTTGTTTATTGATTGTTATTTTATTAAAGAAAAATGAAAGCGTTCAAATAAAGAAACAAATAACCTTATTCACCCGAGCTTTAGCAGATGAAGAGTATTTAAATCGATTATTGAATCATAAAGAAAAAGAAGATTTTATTAAAGAAATTATAAAAAATTAGGAGGAATATGATTATGAAAATTGTAGGAGTTGCAGCATGCACAGTTGGAATCGCACACACATATATCGCACAGGAGAAATTAGAGAATGCCGGGAAGAAAGCAGGCCATGAAATTCATATTGAAACACAAGGAACGATTGGAACAGAGAATGAATTAACTCAAGAACAGATAGCTGCAGCAGACATCGTTATCTTAGCTGCAGATGTTAAAATCGCAGGAAGAGAACGTTTTGAAGGGAAGCGAATCATCCAAGTTACGACAGAAATAGCTGTTAAATCACCAAATAAATTAATCGAAAAAGCGGCAGAGGTTGTAAGTCAAAAGAATTAGTTTAAGCAAGGAGAGGAAAGTAGTGGAAGTAAAAGATATTGTCGATATAAATACAATCAAAACCAACATAAATGTTAAAAGCAAGGAAGAAGCCATCCAACAATTAGCAGAAGTGTTACTACAAAATGAATACATTACAGATATTGAAGCGTTTTTAAAGGACATTTATGCTAGGGAAGCAGTGGGTCAAACTGGAATCGGAAATTATATTGCGATTCCTCATGGGAATAGTGAATCTGTAAAAAAAATAGGAGTAGCGATTGGGATTACGGAGGAAGAAATCCCTTGGGAGACACTCGATGGCAATGGAGTAAAAGGAATCATACTTTTTGCTGTTGGAAAAGACAATGATGGGGCACAAACACATCTAAAACTATTATCACTATTTGCAAGGAAACTAGGGAACGATGAAGTTGTTGAGAAAATGCTACAAGCGAAAAATGCTGAAAATGTGAAAGAAGCTTTATGTAGCTAAAGAAACATATAGTAGTAAGTTAAGAGATTAATTAAGTGGATTTTGTACCATCTTATGCAATGAATAGGAATCACGGATTGCCTTAATAGTTGCATGGTTCGGATATGAATATATAAATAATAGGGGGGTTTAAAATGAGTGGAATAAAAAAATTAAATCTTAAAGGTCATTTATTAACAGCAATTTCCTATTTAATTCCAATTGTATGTGGAGCTGGTTTTTTAATCGCAATTGGGATGGGTTTTGGAGGTAATCCTGGTGCGGACTTAACAGAACCTCATACCTTCTGGGACGCTCTAGCTAAAATGGGAGCTCTCGGTTTAGGTTTACTACCTGTCGTTATAGCAACAGGGATTTCTTATTCAATTGCAGGAAAACCAGGGATCGCTCCAGGTTTTATTATTGGTTTAACTGCCAATGCAATTGGTGCTGGATTCATCGGTGGGATTTTAGGAGGATTTTTATCGGGCTATCTTGCCGTAGCTGTTATTAAACATTTTAAAGTTCCTAATTGGGCAAAGGGATTAATGCCCACTTTAATTGTTCCATTTTTCACCTCCATTATTGGTGGATTAATCATGGTTTACATTATTGGTATCCCGATCGCAGCTTTTACATCAGTATTAACAAATGCATTAAACGGTTTAGGGACTTCTTCATTGTTAGTATTTGGTGGGGTTGTCGGCTTATTAAGTGGAGTTGACTTTGGTGGCCCAATTAACAAGACTGTATTTGCCTTTGTATTGACAATGCAGGCAGAAGGAATTAATGGACCTATTACAGCCTTACAATTAGTAAATACAGCAACACCTATTGGATTTGGGCTAGCTTACTTTGTCGCAAAAATGTTTGGGAAAAACATCTATACACCAGTAGAAACTGAGGCTTTGAAATCGGCCGTTCCAATGGGTGTCGTTAATATTGTTGAAGGTGTCATTCCGATTGTTATGAATGATATTGTTCGTTGTGTAACAGCCGTAGCGATTGGCGGAGCGGCAGGTGGAGCAGTATCTATGGTGTTAGGAGCAGATGCAAAGGTCCCATTTGGTGGCGTATTGATGCTACCAACGATGACTCAACCATGGACAGGAGCTGTAGCGATATTAGTAAATGTTCTAGTAACAGCGGTGGCTTTGGCTTTGCTTAAGAAAGATGTGAGTCAAAAAGCTGAGCAAGCAGAAGTTGAAGAAGATGACATTGATTTAGATGATATTAAAATTATTTAAGAATAATGTAAGTGCAATGATTAGTTAAGAGGCAGTAAATAAAAGCGTATCAATACTTTAGGGCTAATGGATGGGGTGACGATACACCCTACCATTATTTCTAAAGAAAATAGGTTTTGTGGAGGATAAACAAAGTATGAAAAAAATAGAATTTTCACCATCATTGATGACAATGGACTTAGATAAGTTTAAAGAACAAATCACTTTTTTAAACAATCATGTAGGTTCTTATCATATTGATATTATGGATGGGCATTATGTTCCGAATATTACATTATCCCCATGGTTTATCCAAGAAGTGCGAAAAATAAGTGATTTACCTATCTCCGCTCATCTTATGGTAACGAATCCAAGTTTCTGGGTTCAACAATTAATTGATATAAAATGCGAATGGATTTGCATGCATGCAGAAGTACTTGATGGTTTGGCTTTTCGATTAATTGATCAAATTCATGATGCGGGATTAAAAGCAGGGGTCGTATTAAATCCAGAAACTCCTATTGAAACGATTTTCCCTTATATTGATTTAGTAGATAAAATTACAATTATGACAGTGGATCCAGGGTTCGCTGGGCAACGTTTTATAGAAAGCACCTTAGATAAAATTGTAGCATTAAGAAAATTACGAGAAGAAAAAGGATATCAATATGTCATTGAAATGGATGGGTCATCTAGTCGGAAAACATTTAAAAAAATTGATGCAGCCGGTCCAGATATTTATATCGTAGGTCGTAGCGGTTTATTTGGATTAGATGAAGATATAGAAAAATCATGGGAAATCATGTGTAAAGATTATGAGGACATGACTGCGAAAGTACTATCATAAAGGGGCTGGGATAAAACCCACCTCTTTCATTATTTTTCATAAAAAAAGATATCTTCTGATAAAAGGAGAGTAATAGATTGACAACAATACAATCGAAACAAACTATTGACCAATTAGCTATCAATACCATTAGAACATTATCGATTGACGCAATTGAAAAAGCAAACTCTGGTCACCCCGGAATTGCGATGGGGGCGGCTCCAATGGCTTATACGTTGTGGGCAAAGGAAATGAATGTAAATCCTACAAACCCAGAATGGATTAACCGTGATCGATTTATCTTGTCGGCTGGTCATGGATCAGCCCTTTTATATAGCATGCTTCATTTATTCGGGTATGGCTTAACAATTGATGATTTGAAAAATTTCCGTCAATGGGGAAGTAAAACACCTGGACATCCTGAATACGGACATACAGCAGGTGTAGAAGCTACAACGGGCCCACTTGGCCAAGGAATTGCGATGGCAGTTGGTATGGCGATGGCAGAATGTCACCTTGCTGAAACTTACAACAAAGAAAAATTCAATGTGATAAACCATTATACATACAGTCTTTGTGGTGATGGAGATTTAATGGAAGGCGTATGTGCTGAAGCAGCTTCACTAGCAGGTCACTTAAAGTTAGGTCGTTTAGTTGTATTATATGATTCTAATGACATTTCCCTAGATGGCGACCTAAGTCTATCTTTCACTGAAAGTGTAGCCGATCGATTCAAAGCATACGGATGGCAAGTTCTGCGTGTAGAAGACGGCAATGATGTTGAAGCCATACAAAAAGCGATCCAAGAAGCAAAGGCAGATACAGAACGGCCTACATTAATTGAAGTTAAAACAACCATTGGCTTCGGTTCTCCTAATAAGTCAGGTTCTGCAGCGAGTCATGGTGCACCTCTTGGAGAAGAGGAAGTTAAACGAACAAAAGCAGCCTATCAATGGCAAGCAGAAGAACCATTCTTTGTACCAGAAGAGGTAGAAAAGCATTTTGCAAGTATCGTAGAAAAAGGAAAAGCTACGGAAAAAGCTTGGAATGAACGATTTGAAGAATACAAAACAGCCTATCCTGAACTTGCAGCGCAATTTGAGTGTGCTGTAAAAGGTGAACTTCCTGTAAATTGGAAAGAAGTACTGCCTGTTTTTGAATCTGGTTCAAAGTTAGCAACGAGAGCCTCTTCAGGAAAAGTTTTAAATGCAGCAGCAAATGCGATTCCGCAAATGATCGGCGGTTCTGCTGACCTTGCAGGGTCTAATAAAACATTGATTTCATCGGAACAGAACTTTGCGTTAGACGGGTATGCAGCGCGTAATATTTGGTTTGGTGTTCGTGAATTTGCGATGGGTGCCGCATTAAATGGGATGGCTCTTCACGGCGGTGTGAAAGTATTTGGGGCAACCTTTTTTGTTTTCTCTGATTACTTACGCCCTGCAATTCGTCTAGCCGCACTAATGAAATTACCAGTCAATTATGTATTTACACATGACAGTATTGCTGTTGGGGAAGACGGACCAACTCACCAGCCAATCGAGCACTTAGCGGCATTACGTGCAATGCCTGGTGTTTCCGTCATTAGACCAGCAGAGGCAAAGGAAACAGCTGCGGCATGGCGTTTAGCACTTGAAAGTAAAGATCACCCAACTGCTTTAGTATTAACTCGTCAAGATCTTCCAACTCTTAAGATGGATCAAGAACAAGTGTATGAAGGTGTAAAGAAGGGTGCTTATGTCGTGTCACAAGCAAAAGGAGAAGTAGCGGGTCTTTTACTTGCAACTGGTTCAGAAGTAACACTTGCACTTGAAGCGCAGCAAGTGCTGGAAAATGAAGGCGTATATGTTTCTGTTGTCAGTATGCCAAGCTGGGATTTTTTCGAGCAACAATCAGCAGAATATAAGGAAAGCGTGATTCCTAGTCATGTAACAGCACGTGTTGCCATCGAATTAGGCTCTACATTTGGCTGGAAAGAATATGTCGGACATACTGGAAAAACGATTACCATTGATCATTTTGGCGCATCTGCCCCAGCAAACAAATTACTGCAAGAATATGGATTTACAGTAGAAAATATTGTAGAGACATTTAAAAAGACCGTTAAGTAATTTGAAGATAAATGAATTAATAATTGTTACTGAAATCTTATGTGGAATTTACTTCATAAGAGTAATAGAAAGAGAAAAACCGATCGATTCCGGATCGGTTTTTTATATGTGTATATTTATCTTTGCTTTTGATAAGGGAAATTAAAACTTACTTTTGAGAGATAATCGATATCTACTCGCATTGTAAACAGGTCTAAACTTATCCTTAAATCTTCGGAGTCCTCCTTTAGGACCACTATCAATTCCTAGGTTTATTGTTTTTACATATGGGTCAACTTTATGAATTTCATCGGCAAATTGTACGTATAGAAACTCAGATAAACCGTAGTAGTCCTGCCGCTGCTTTAATAACGAACCCCATGCCTCTCCATGTGGGAGAACTCCACCCGATATCATACCAATAATTTGCTGATGTAGTTCGACAACAAGGATAATATGGTTCAACTCTTCATGATGCTTGATAATTTTTTCATACACAAGTTCATCTGAAATCTTTGTATACTTTTTACCAAAAGTATTGTTCCATTCCTGTTTCAGGTTTAGTAAGGCTTGAAAATCTGCTCGGTTTGCTCTTCTTACCAAGGCATTTGGATGATCTTTAAGAAATTTATTTTTACAATATCTTACATTGTTGAATTCAGCGCCGCTTAAATCAATCAGCTTTTGAACGGAAATGTGGCGATCGTCACCTGTTAATGGTACATAACGAAAGTATTGATGAAAAAGACGGCTACTTCTTAAAAAGTCCAGCTGGCGATCTGTCACGACCCGGACTACTGTTTTCCGGCCTTTTCTCTGTTGATTCCATTTCTGGCAAAATTGTAAACATTGTAATAAGACATTTGACACCTTTTCAGCGTCTCCCGAACCAAACGGCAGAAAGGGTAGCTGGAGTGCTTTTTTTTTCGTTAATTTAAATGTCACTAATAAACCATCGACAATTTTCCATAAAACGAGTGTCGATTTTGGGTTTGAAGCAGCCCAAACATAATCAAAACTAGACGACCACAAATGAGTAGGGTATTTCGTTTCTATTATAAATTGTTCATACATCTCTTTATCTTTTATATTTATTACATGAAAAGTCCAATCACCTAGTATCATCTCCTCCCGTGGACTACTAGACATTTCTATATCACCTCTTTATTAACCTCATCATACTTTTTATAGTATGCTGGTGCCAATTCTTATTCCTGTTTTGTCGAACGATACATCCAAATAAAGGAAATTATAATGTTCAGGTTGCTAGAGCCTTTGATGGAGCTGCTGTCTACATTGGTACCTCTAAACAACTGCTTTTAACTCATTCACCTTTAATCATTAGTTACTCGAATCTCTCCAAATCCGGCGAGCTTTTTCATGTACATTAAATTTGCTTTTATAATATCGTCAAAAAGCTTTTGATTTTGAGCGTCTAAAGCAATTGTATGGTCTCCAAGAGGATTAACTTCTATAAGCCATATTTTCCCATTTCTTTCCACCCCAAAATCAAGGGCGAAATCACCATAGGAGACTTTAAAAGTTTTTTCCATTCCTTTTACAATTTCAAAAGCAATATGTGAGATTCTCTCCCTCAAATTGCTTACCTCTTCATCCGTCATTTTGCCAGCTTTTTTGAGTGTTATTTCTCCCATTTCCGCTTTACCGCCTGACGATATATTACTTACAATACTGTCAGGAACTCCATACTTTCCAATAAGACCAAAATCGTGCCATATTCCTTTCTCATTTTTAGAAATAATTAAACGGAAATCTATGAGCCGATTTTTATCCGACATCAGTTCAACACCTTGCTGGAGAATATACTTTCTCGCTTTTAATTGTTTCAGCAAAAAGGCATCTAGTTCATTTTGATTCATCAAAGAGCTTTTCACTCTTCTTTTTCCTTCCCTCCACCTTACATAATAAGAATTATTTTCTTGTGAAATTTTAATGATTCTTCGGCCTCCAGATCCACCGACAGGTTTTATATAAAGGGTACGATGGCGCTGTAAAAAGTCATCGATTTCATGTCTGTCTTTCAGTAAGGTTGTTTCTGGCAAATAGGTGTTAATCGTTGATAATTCACTTAGGTTTTTGTGTACAAGCCATTTATCAAATCCTCTTTGATTGCAAATCTTATTCCGATAGGAAGAATAAAGGTGGTGATTCCAAGGTAAGGAGCTTAATCTAAAAATCGAGGAAGGATACGAAAAAGTACTTCTCTCCCATCGTTTCTTTTCCTGATTATAAATGTACCCATCGATCATTTCCTTTCTTAATCCCTTTCGGTTAAAAGCGACTAGTGTTCCTCCTAGCTGATCATAATGGCGTATATACTTACGCAGTTTTCTCTCAATATTGGCTACCTTTCTTCCAATTAGAAAGCCAATATATGGACCGAATCTAATTTTATCTTTTTGTATAGCTAATTCATAAGGATTACATAGCGGAATTCCTAAATGTGAAATAATATGATGAGGAAGAGAGATTTGCCAATCGTTCAAACTCTCGTCCACTACGAGATGATATTGAAGAGATTTACGTCCATAAGCAATCATCCCAGCGGACGGAACTTGCCACTTAATAGCCGTAGCCGGGTGAATCTTTATTGAATTTATGCTATCGTCGTGTCTCAGCAGCCTAAATAACATAGTATCCTCCTTTCAGAAATTACGATTAACCAAAATTGTGCTTTATTCCATGTATTTATCTTATGTAAATTTTCTCTTAGCTGTATAAACCATTCCCCTATACTAAGGACCAATTGCTTCATTGGTTTAATCAATCGTTTGATTAATAACATTCAGTCATAATGGGCTCAAACGCAAGAATATGTATAGTAAAAAGTACAAAGCTCTGCCTAGAACAAGGCAGAGCTCTGTACATATGCTTACAATTTTTTCACACCAACAAATGTATTATATAAAGGGATTGAACGAAATGGTTCATTCCCTTCCCATTCATGGATGAAGTCGTTGATTGTCTCGGATGAATCTGGATACCACCCTTGATAAAACATGACAATATCTTTTGGGAGGAAAGCATTGTATATTGCTTTTATCTCCATTGATGCTCGCTCATTAAAGACAGTAATGATTTCGCCATTTTTAATGTTTAATTCCTTAGCAATTGTAGGGTTAACTTCTAAAGCTGCCTCACCAACATCGGAAAGTTGTAAATAATGGAACTGAGAATTGAGCTTGAATGGGTGATGAGGCGTTAATAGCCAGAAAGGATACTCGTTCGTTTGATTCCAATCCTCATGAGATTCCTTCTCCTGTTCCCCAGCGATGAATGGCAGATGAAAAGGTAAGGTCTCCTTTTCTCCGGTTTTCCATCCCTTTGCCCAACGTTTCCCAGCGGAAGAGGTGAGACCATCTTTTTCTCTTAAATCTTGAATGTTTTTTATCGAATACCGTTCCTCTACTTGTTCGTTAAACTGAGCGTTTAAATATTGTTCCTCATTTGCATAAATCGGGAAGGAACATACCTCTTTGGAATACGATTGAAGTTTTTTTGTTAAATCTGTCATGATTCTCCATTCGCTTCTACATTCGTAAAAAGGCGAAACCGCTTTTTCATTTAGGGCAATGGCGTCATGCCATGGACTAAGGACGATGTCCATTTCTTCAAAAAAGGTCGTTGTCGGAAGAACAAGGTCCGACATGGATGCTGTCGGTGTCATAAAATGGTCGACCGTTACGACGAACGGAATGTTTTCCATCCATTGTTTAAATACCTTTGGATGTGCTTCTTGAATGAGGGGATTCCCACCTGTAATCCAAAGCATGTCAATGGTTGTTTCTTCGGAAGATAAAAGGATAGGGATATCATTTGTACGTATGGCTTTTTCCACTCCATGAAGTTGGTTATTAAATAATGGAAAGTCCCAGTTTTTCATCATAATCCCTGTCCCATTATTTTGATGATCTCCTCGAAGGGCAGAGAAGGTTCTGATTGCTTGAATGGTTTCCATTCCATTATGATGCTTTTCTAAGCCACTTCCTAAAATATATGAAATGTCTCCCGCTTCTAGCAGCCAATCAAGTAGTTTAGATTGTGCTTCTTCGGGAATATCGCATTGAGGAAGCAAATCGTCCATTTGTAATTGCTGCACGGCATTGGATAATTCATCGAAAGACTCTTTATGTTGTGTAGCAAATTTTTGATCATATGCTTGTTTTTCTATGGTCAACTTCGTAAGTAGGTGTACGAGCGCCTGATCTGAATTTGGTCGTAATTGAATAAATAAATCAGCGAGGTTTGCTGTTTTCGTACGTATAGGGTCGATGACGACAATTTTTGTCCCTTGTAATTTCGCGTTGATGAGAAAAGGGATGAGATGAATATTCGTTGCCGCAGGATTTGCTCCCCAAATGATAATCATCGAGGAATGGAATAGGGTTGAAGGCTCAAATGATTGAATGAATTGCCCATTCTTTCTATTATTTAACATAGTTGATATTCCGGTCACTTTTGTCGCATCGATGTTTGTAAAGAACTCATCGGCCACATAATGGTGAATTCCAATATTTCCAGAGCCTTTATAAAAGGCCAACGGACGGAACGAGCTGTGCTTTGTTTGTATTTTTAACATTTCATTCGTGATCATTTCATATGCTTTTTGCCATGATATTTGTGTGAATTTTCCGCTGCCTTTTCCATTTTGATAATAAGGATATTTCAGGCGATCCTGATGTTCATTTAGCTCTTTATAAGTAAAGCCTTTCGCACATAGTTTTCCATTTGTATAAGGATGGGTAATATCGCCTGTAATCCGTTGAATTGTATCATTTTCTATACTAGAAAAGAGGGTACAGGAGCTGGCACAATTTCGCGGACAAACATGCTTGTATTTTCCGTTCGTTCCAACATTCATGTGTATAACCTCCAAGAATTGGAAATCACTGAAAAGGGTACCTAGTTAAAAATAACAAATGTAATTATTAATATAATTATAGCGAAAAAGTGGTTTTCTTGATACGCTATAAATAAAAAAGGGGGGTCATCTATAGTGAGTTCCCATCTAGTTTTTTCCTTTAACCCAGACATGTGCATTCAATGTAAAACATGTGAGATGTCATGTAATGAATACTATAATTTACAAGGTGAGCATCGCAGGCAAGTATTGACGGTTGTTACCGGGGAAAGTTCGCCTGTGCATGTTTCTATGTCTTGTAACCATTGTTTAGATCCAGTATGCGTATACGTTTGCCAGGAGAACAATTTTCAAAAGCGAAGAGATGGCATCGTTGTTTTAGATCCAAGCAGGTGTAAAGGGTGTATGAAATGTGTGGAAGCTTGTCCATTCAGCGCTCCGAAATTAAATCCTGTAACAAATAGAGTAGACAAATGCAACTTCTGTGTTGAACGAATTGATGATGATTTACGGCCGGTATGTGTGAAAAATTGTATTACTGGTGCATTAGGAATGATGACCGTCGATACGAAGGAAATTCGTTCCAATAATATGAAACATAATGAAATCCCTCTAACTAATTATTCAACTCCTTCAACACAAATATTAAAAAGAAACAAGAAACAATATTTTTCAAGAGAAGGATGATAGGGGTGATACCTGTCCAATGAAGACCTCGTTGAATGAAATATTGCTATGTGTTCCGGTGCATCAATTAAATTTTTTAACCCCTTTTCCAAAGGAAGAAATCGATTATGAACAAGTTGTAACGACGATTTCTAATCAGTGGCTCAGCAAAAAGACCGTGTTGCTTTTGGAAAAGGAAGAAGACATTCGGAAGCTAAATGACAAAAATGTGGTCATCCGATTCATACAAGATCCTCATTTACTTGCGATCATCATTTGCAAGAAGAGTCATTTTTCTATTCATGATCAACTCTTATCTCTTTATAAAGAACTCCAAATTCCAATTATTCACATTGAGGATACCGCCCTTTCATCCGTTTTTTCACAAGAAACCATGTTACTTCCTTGGTATAGCCAGTTTAGCGTTGAGTTAAGTGGATTCATGAATAAGGGTTTTATGCATATCGCTTCGAATCTATCGATTGCATTTGCAACACCTATGGTTTTTTTAGATGAAAATAAACAGCTTCTTTGGCAAACTGGTCATGAAGCACAAGTGAAAAATGCAATAAAATGGCTTACTGCTCAACATGAACTTCAAGTCAATCAGGTGAATCTTGTTAAGGAACAGAACTTTAAGCAGTACACGATGAATATTGCTGGACAAGTCAAAATATATGTAGTTACATCGGCACATTTAGTGGAATGGCAAGAAAGGTTTATCGATAAATTCATCGCTTTGACTGCGGTTGTGTTTCAAACGGATGAATTAGTTCGTGAACAGAACGAGCGATTTAAAGAGTTTTTTGTTTATGAGTTATTATATCGAAAGTTTGAATCAAAGAAGGTGCTCGTTAAACAAGGAAAAACATGGGGATGGAATTTAGAAAAAGCTCATCATTTACTTGTCGTTCAAACAAACAAAATCGAAAGTGCGAATTTGGATGTGGATTGGATGGACGAAATGGTTCTTCTTTTAGAAACAAAAAAGCAAGAACTCCATCCTCCCCTCATTTTTCTTCCGTTTCAAGATCTGCTCGTCATTTTTGTTGAAGATGACGAGGAGCGGGCAGTAACCGAACAAAAACGCTTCGTTCTTAATGTGGCTAATTGGGTTGCAGCAAAGATTGCTGAATATTTTCCAACCTGGAAGATTCAAATTGGAATTGGTAAGTGGTACAATGACACAATTTCTTTGAACAAAAGCTTTCAAGAAGCGAAAATAGCGATGCAATTTGGAGAAAAGTGGTTTGGAAATCAACAAATATTTCACATTAGCGATATTGGGGTTCCTCACTTGCTTACTCACGTCCATCGAGAAATCCTACATGATTTTTGCAATGAATATTTGGCCGAGCTTATTGACAGCGATGAGAAAAAGGATACAGATTATATGCAAACATTAAAAATGTATTTGCAACATCAAGGGATTATCACTGACGTATCGAAAGCATTGTTTATCCATCCAAACACACTAAGAAATCGAATAAAGAAGATTGAAGAAATTACAGGTGTAGATTTACAGAACTTAGATGAGCTATTAAATTTAATGGTCGCCTTAAAAGTGTTTTATTCCTTTTTCCATAAAAATCACGAGAAAAACTAGCTTTTGCATTATTGCAAAGCTAGTTTTTTTGGCTATTAGGCGCGTTCAAAAGTTCGCCATATTTTCGAAAAAACGAAGAAATTATTGTGATGAGTATACAGTCGAGGATACATAAATGTGGACGCTTCTACACTCCTCAATTGTTTGGTTAACAACTATAATAATAGTGCAATGCTTCACAATTATTCCTCTGTAACATTAGGACGAAAATTTGAAATGGGAGGGATTCATTTATGAATATCTCAAGAAGAAGTTTTATTAAAGCTGGGCTAGCGGGAACAGCAACGATCGGATTGCCTACTATGCTCAGTTCAAAAACATGGTTTCAGTCTGCAGCGGCTGAAAATGCTCCCAACGAAGTGGAAAGGTTCACATACCATACGACGAACTGCGGTGGTCGATGTGCTTTTAAATGTACAGTCAGAGACGGAAAGCTTGTTAAAATTGTTCCAAATAACTGGACAGATACCCGTTTTTCAACGGTTTGTTTAAAAGGGTTAAGTGAAATTGAACGTATTTACAGCCCTGATCGACTGAAAACCCCTTTAAAGCGGGTAGGTGAACGAGGCGAAGGGAAATTTGTTGCAATCTCATGGGATGAAGCCTTAACCGAAATTCATGAAAAGTTATCTAATTCAATTAAACAATACGGTGGAAAATCGGTTTTATTTAGTGCTTCCTCCGGTATTGAATACACATATCAGCCATTAGTAACATTACTTGGAGCACAATATGTATGTGAGGCTGGGATTGACGTTGGTCTTGCAAACGGCTTAGAGGAATGTATTGGTGGTCAAGCTTACGGATATGTCCAAAATGAAACGACAGATTGGGTCAACTCGGAAACAATCATTTTCCTAGGTTGTAATATTCTTGAAACGACCTTAACAGATTCGAAATTTTTCTATGCGGCGAAGGATGCAGGTGCGAAGATCATTACAATTGATCCGAACTATTCGACAACTGCTTCGAAATCTGATCAATGGATTTCCATTAAACCAGGGACAGATGGTGACCTTCTCCTAGGAATGATTTCGATTATTCTCGATAACAATTGGTATAACGCTGAATATTTAACGGAAAATTCATCAGCACCATTTTTAATTAGAGAAGACAACAAACAATTGTTAAGAGTTGATCCATCGAAAGAAGGAAATGAAGAAAATCCGTTTTACGTATGGGATGAAAATAGCAATTCCTTGCAGCCTTACAATGCTGAAGGTGTAAAACCTCAGCTTGAAGGAGAGTTTACAGTCGACGGAGTGAAAGTAAAAACCGTCTTTACTGCTCTGAAGGAAAATCAAAAGCCATATACCCTTAGCTGGGCGTCTGAGCAAACGGAAATTGAAGAAGATGTCATCTACGAGTTAACGAAACGATATGCAACGGCAGGACCTGCTGTTCTTGGTTGGGGATTCGGTGGAATCGACAAATGGACGAACTCCGACGTTGCTGGTCACGCAGGAGCCATTCTCGGTGCATTAACAGGGAACTTTGGCCGGGTTGGTGGAGCAGTTGGAAATGCATTGTATCATGGAACATCATGGTCAGCAGCACTCAATGCTTGGGAATTACCGCCTGAATTTGCGCAAACACCGCTGGAGATGACAACTCAAGATATGCGTATTAAAGAAAACTCTGTACGTGTGATGATTAACTTAGGAAATACGTTGCAGCAGCATTTTGCGAACTTAAGTAAAACAGAAGAATGGATCAACAGCTTAGACTTTGTTGTGACGATTGATCCTTTCCATAACCCAAGTGTCAATTATTCCGATATTGTCTTGCCGGCAAGTACAGCATTTGAAAGTGAGTACGACGTTATCAACATGCAAATAAATCGCTCACACGTCTTGCTTTCACAAAAGATTATTGAACCATTACACGAAAGTAAGTCAGATTTCCAAATTGAGAAGGAAATCGCAGCGAGGTTTGGCTTAGATCATCATTTGCCTAAAACTCCAGAAGACTTACAAAGACATCGTTTAAATTCGGGAGATCCTCGATTAGAAGGAATTACAATTGAATCATTAAAAGAAAACAATTTTATTACGCGGTTAAAAGTTCCAAATGAGCCGTATCGTGGGTTTATGGATCAAAAATATTTAACACCGTCGACAAAACTAGAAATCTACCACGAAAAAATGGCTGAGGATAATCAAGCATTACCGAATGCAGATGGGCCTTCTGAGGCAGACGAGAACAATCCTTTAAAAGAGAACTATCCTTTGCAATATAGCCAAGCTCACACTCGATATCGCGTCCATTCTCAATTTACGAATTCGAAATGGATTAATCAAATTGATCCAGGTCCTAGCTTAGAAATTAGTCCAAAGGATGCAGAAGCTAGAAATCTGAAAACAGGTGATTTAGTAGAAATCTATAATGAGCGAGGTTCATTTAAAGCGAAATGTAAGCTAACTGAGTATTTACGACCGGGACAAGTTCGATTATATGAAGGCTGGTGGACAAAGCATATGAAGGCAGGAAATCTTCAAAATGTAACGAACGATACATTGCTTGAGCGTCAGTACAAGTTAAGATATGGGCCAGTTATTCCGTTCAACGATACGCTAGTTGAAGTGAAGAAAGTTTAGGAGGTGCAACAATGAGATTTGGTATGGTAATCGATTTAGAGAGATGTATGGGATGTCAAACATGTTCAATCGCTTGTAAAATGCAAAATAACGTGCCAGATGGAATGCTATGGAATCGTGTTGTTAGTCCAGGAGATGAGGGATTAGATAGTGTAGAAGGAATCTTCCCGAACGTGACAAGAAAATACATCCCCATTGCCTGTCAGCATTGTGATAATGCTCCTTGTGAAAAAGTATGTCCAGTTGCTGCAACATATACAGATGAAAATGGAGCAATCCAAATTGATTACAGCCGTTGTATCGGCTGCCGCTACTGTATGGCTGCTTGTCCTTACAATGTTCGTGTCTTTAACTGGGAGGAAGCCGAACGCCATCCAGACTTTAACTATGGTGATGGCATCGTTCCTGTCCGTGATGTCGGTGTCGTGGAAAAATGTACATTCTGTAAAGAGAGAACAGCTGATGGTTTAGACCCTATGTGTGTAGAATGCTGCCCAGCTGAAGCGCGTTTCTTTGGTGACCTAGATGACCCGAATAGCAAAGTTTCTACATTAATTCGCGAGAGAAACGGGGAGCAGTTGCTGAAGGAAAAAGGAACGAAGCCAAAAGTTTACTATTTAGGCTTGAACGGAGGGAGATAATCGATGACGAACAAGGCTAAATTTAACATATCGATCGTGATATTAAGTGTTCTTTCGGTGATGGGCTTCGGTGCCATCGGCTATCAGCTCGTAAATGGACTCGGTGTCACAGGGATGAATAATATCGTTTCTTGGGGAACCTATATTATGCTATTCATGTTCTTCGTAGGATTATCTGCTGGAGGATTAATTGTTTCTTCCTCGGCAACGGTATTTAACATCCCATCGTTCAAAGTCGTTGCAAAACCAGCAACCATTTTATCTACCGTTTGTGTGATCGTTGCTGCTGCTTTTATTATGGTTGACTTAGGGAGCCCGTTTCGTGTTTTAAATTTACTTTTACACGGGCAATTTAAATCACCGTTAATGTGGGACGTTGTGGTCATCAACCTTTACCTATTCATTAACGTGTTATATTTATATCTCATGACCCGAAAAGAAACGAACGAAAAAGCGTTGAAAATTATGTCGTCCATCGCCCTTCCCGTTGCGATTCTCGTTCACTCAGTGACCGCATGGATTTTCGGATTGCAAATCGCTCGTGAAGGTTGGTATACGGCGATTATGGCACCACTATTTGTTGCATCGGCGTTAGACTCAGGACTAGCATTGCTTATTATTGTTTTAGTTCTATTGATGACATTTAAAATTTTTATTGTCGAGAAAAAGCTTATTACAACTTTAGCAGGTCTTTTAGTCACGTTTGTCGCAGTCGATGCCTATCTTCTTTTAGCTGAAGTTTTAACGATGGTCTATCCACAAAAAGAATCGAAAATGCTCATTGTCAATGAGCTCGTTAGCGGTTCATTAGCACCATATTTTTGGATACAAGTGATTTTAGGGCTAGTCGTACCGTTAGCGATTCTATTATTTAGAAAAAATCGCGAAAAAATTGGTTTAGTCGTTTTTGCCTCCGCATTAGTTGTCTTTGGTGTATTGTGTAAGCGGATCTGGCTCCTTTTCTCTGCCTTTATTCATCCGAACATTGCAGCAGGTCAAGGAATCACGCTTGGATATACACAAGCAAGCGAAGAATCCTCTTTCTTCCAAAATATTTGGTCAACAGTGGGGGTCTACTCGCCAACGATTGTGGAGTTAATGGTTTCCGTAGGTTTAATTTCCTTTGGGATTCTGTTATTCTTTTATCTGGCTAAAAAAATTCTTGTTCAAAAGTCATCACAAGAAGACCAATTTAGTCAAAAAGAGGAAAAAGTCTATTCCATGGTTGAGAACGGCTAACCACGTAGAATAATACAGCAATGCTTAACGCATAAAAGCGAATCTTCCATCAGTGGCGTTTTTCTTATCCCCACTGATGGTTAGATAAGCGAATCTGCGATAAAGGAGAGGTTATGATGACAAAAGCTTGGGCTGAAGTATGGAGCTTTCGAGAAGAAATATATAGCTTTTTCGCCAATCAATTGTTAAAGCCTGTTCAAGAGGAAAACAAAAAGCTAGTTACGGAAGAGTTTTGGCGTAACTTCCCTTTAGAAGTGGCGAACGAACAGATTAAATCAGGTCTAGAGCAATTAATAAAATGTACGTCTAATTTGGATGAACAAAACTTGCTGAAAGCCGTTGAAGAAGTGAATGTCGAATATACCGAACTTTTTATCGGGCCAGGTGCTCCCAAAGCGCCGCCATGGGAATCGTTTTATAATACGAGGAAAAAACTGTTCTTTGGAACAACTGCCTTTGTAATGAAAGATTTACTAAATAAACAAGGCTTAGAAAGTAAGAATAGTGGACGACAGCCTGAAGATCATCTAGGTCTTGAGCTATTGTATTTAGCCGTTCTAACAGAAAAACTGCATGATCAAGATATCGAAAGCCAAGTGAATAACATTAAAGACCAACTTTCCTTTATGGACGAGCATTTGCTTTCCTGGATTCCTAATTTGTATGACGATGCCAAAGAAAGTGCAAGTGTCGGATTTTACAGTGGATTGCTTCAGCTTATTTGGGGCACTCTGCTGTGGGACAAGGAATTATTAGCAGAGTTTCTTGCAGAGTTTGAAGTAAAAGGAGAAGTCCCTTTAACATAAAAAAGGTAAACATTGAGTGGGGAATAATAACAACTTGATTAATTTCACTAATCGTACTTAAATTTTAAGTACGATTTTTTTTGAAGTGGCGTACTTCTAATGCCTGTTAATCTGCGGTAAAAAGTAATGATACAGCCTCCTTTCTCGAGTACACTAATCATCACACCCTTCATAATCATCAATAAATCGTTGAAAATCTCATTACGTCAGAGCTGTCTAATTTTCTTATTTTCCTGTCCGAAGGAACTACTGATCTACTTCGTCCATTTGATTCGAGAATTTGTCTAAAGGAACACCGCTTTCAGACAGATTCACCCAAGTGGCTTGCAATTCTGTCTGAAGGACGGCTGCTTTCAGACAGATTTGCTCCTTTGACTTGCAATTCTGTCTGAAGGATGGGTGCTTTCAGACAGATTCGCTCCTTTGGCTTGCAATTCTGTCTGAAGGATGGATGCTTTCGGACAGATTCGCTCCTTTGACTTGCAAATCTGTCTGAAGGACGGCTGCTTTCAGACAGATTCGCTCCTTTGACTTGCAATTCTGTCTGAAGGATGGCTGCTTTCAGACAGATTTGCTCCTTTGACTTGCAAATCTGTCTGAAGGATGGGTGCTTTCAGACAGATTCGCTCCTTTGGCTTGCAATTCTGTCTGAAGGATGGGTGCTTTCAGACAGATTCGCTCCATTTACTTGCAAATCTGTCTGAAGGATGGGTGCTTTCAGACAGATTCGCTCCATTTACTTGCAATTCTGTCTGAAGGACGGCTGCTTTCAGACAGATTCGCTCCTTTGACTTGCAAATCTGTCTGAAGGATGGGTGCTTCCGGACAGATTCGCTCCTTTGATTTGCAATTCTGTCTGAAGGACGGGTACTTTCGGACAGATTCGCTCCTTTGACTTGCAAATCTGTCTGAAGGACGGCTGCTTTCGGACAGATTCGCTCCTTTGATTTGCAAATCTGTCTGAAGGATGGGTGCTTTCGGACTACTTCGCCCATTTGATTCGAGAATCTGTCTAAAGGAACACCGCTTTCAGACAGATTCACCCCTTTTCTTGTTGGACTCGAAATTCTGTCTGAATGAGCACGACTTTCAGACAACTCTCCTCCCTGAATTTCCCAAAACAATCAATAGCAAAAAAATAGGATATAATATTAAAAAGGATTTCAGAAGCTTGAAAAAAGGCTCAAAAATTATGCCGTCTAAATGAGATGATTTTCTGGACATTGATTATAATGGAAAACTACCTATGGTTATTTTTACAGACCGGGGTTGGCTTATAGAAACTGATCAATATGCAGATGAACTTTTAAATGAATGGAAGGAATGGATCAAACAAGGAAAGCAAAATCCTGACATGAATTATTTAAAGGATCGAAATAGGGGAATGATTCTATTGCTCCTTGATAAGATTAAAGAGTCCGGAAATCAAGCGTTTATCCCTTATCTAGAATTATGGGAGAAAATTGATTATAAAAAAGTAAGAAATGAGATTCGAACAACTATAAATGTATTAAATAAGAAAGAGTCGATTGATCATTCAGCTATAGAGGAAAGAATAGAATCTTTTAAAACAGCACTAAAGGGGATAGAGCCACATGATCAACTTTTAAAATGCTGGGGATGTGGAGAACGATTTACTTTTACAACGGGAGAGCAGCAGTTTTTCAAGAGAAAGGGCTTTTCCTATCTAAAAAGATGTAAAAAATGTCGTAATGAAATGGATGATGAATTCTTTTATTAATAACATTTTGCTCATATTGATAATAAGTGGAGGCCTCTCAAAAGTTTATAAAACCTTTTGGGAGGTCTTTTTTTCATTTTCGCATGACATGGGGAAACACATTATTTGTTTTTTATTAATCATGTATAATTGATAATGAATATCATTGTAATACATATAGTTGATTTACCGCTCAACAGAAAACCAACCTTCCACCTCTAAAATTAATTTCCATAAAGGTGTTAGGATGACAGCTTGATGCTGTTCGTTTTGTTTTAACTGTTGAGAAATCGCTTCTTATCTATTATTCTGTACTTTTTCAACCCAATCATGATCTACAACTAGCGCTCGTCCAATTGCGACAAAATCTGTTTTTCCTTTTTCTAATAGGAGGGCGGCATCAACAGGCGTATGAATACTATCTACACCAATTAGCGGTACACGTCCGTTAATATATTCAGCAATTATTTCGGTACGTGATTTTTCACTAACAAGCCCACGGCGTGGTTTGGCCCAGGTATCTGTTGTTGCAATATGAAGATAATCAATATCTGCTTGGATTAATTCCTCAATTAAAGCAAATGTTTCTTTCATGGTCATACCTGGTGTTTCCGGCTATTCTGGTGAAAAACGGTAGCCAATTAAAATCGGTTTTGTTGCGTGTTCCTGAATCACTTTTTTAACTTCTTCGATTAGTTTTAATGGGAAAAGGAATGGATTTTCAAATTCGCCCGTCCGTTTATCTGAATGTGGTGAAACAAAGGCAGTTTTTTACATGAACACCGCTTTTATATGTATAATCTTGACATAGTTTTGATAATTCTTCTTCATTATAAAACTCCTTTTAAAAACACCTCTTCAAAATGATGAAGAGGTGTCTATTAAATTAAACGTATCGTTTCATCCATTCTTGGAAGTTAGCGATAACACTATCTAAGTAGGCATTTGTTGCTTCATCTGTTAAGTTTCCTTCAGCATCAAATTTCTCATGTACTGCACCTACATACACTTCATTTCCACCAAAGACTGGAGAATTTAATCCAGCTGCAAATAAAATATCGCGCAAGTGCATCTGGGCTTTTACAGAACCTAAAATCCCCATTGAAGACCCCATAATAATTGATGGTTTGCCATTCATGACTTTATCTTCACGGCTTAACCAATCAATTGACCGAAGTTCATTAGATTGTGGGAAATTACAATGAAAAAAATACGCTATCTCTGGTTTAATTAAACGTGATAGGTTTTCTATCTTTTCGCTATTATGTTTACTCCTTAAGTAAAAAAACTCCAACATTGGATGTTTAGTATATAACTATTAAAAAGTTGAGATAGGTGGTAGATTAAATGAACACACAAACTGATAGTATAACAATTTTGCTTGCCAATCGCAGTTATCTGTATAGGCTGTTACAGCGTACATTTGGGGATGAACCAGATTTTGAATTATTAAAGATTGTTACTAACGAGCATACAAAAGAGTCATTGGAACTCCTCATTGGGGAAGGCGATCATAAGTTTGATTTGTTAAATAGGTTGGAGCAAGGTCTTGTACATAATAAAAAAATCACGTTGGATAAGCTAAAGGGTGAGTACACTTATTTAATGATTGGCCCCAATAAATTGCCGGCTCCTCCATGGGAGTCTATATATAGAACAAAAGAACGCTTAATTTTTCAGGAAAGTACTTTAAAAGTAAGGAAAGCCTATCTTGAATATAACTTTACACATGCGAAATATCCGCATGAACCAGATGACCATCTTTCGTTAGAACTTGACTTTATGGCTCATTTGTCTCAACTAGCCGCAGAAAATCTTAGTGAAGGAAAGACCAAAGAAGTAAAGAAAATATTGGAGGATCAAAAAGCTTTTCTCGATCAGCATTTGCTCGTTTGGATAGGTGAGTTTGCTGAGCAAATTCAGAAGAGTAAAACACATTATTTCTATCCTCAAATGGCTTTATTGACTGAGGAAGTGCTGAAGGTTGATAGGAAGTTGATTGAGGAGGTAATCTCGGTGGCATAAGAATCTTGAATTTTTAGGTTCAGCTAGCAAATTATTATCAATTATAAATTGAACAAAATGTGAAAGGAGCGCCAAAAAAGCGCTCCTTTTGTGCGCTTGGCAGCGCATCGGACTAACGGGTGAAAGTCCCGAACACACCGTTTTGGTGGCGGAAGTGTATAGCCGACAGGTAGTGCGTATCCGTGAGGAACCGTGCGGAGGACTTGAAGGCA
>NZ_WOFU01000018.1 GCF_016879755.1 Bacillus sp. B15-48 | reverse complement strand
TGGCGATAGCGAGAAGGTCACACCCGTTCCCATGCCGAACACGGAAGTTAAGCTTCTCAGCGCCGATGGTAGTTGGGGGATTCCCCCTGTGAGAGTAGGACGTTGCCAGGCACTAAAAAAAGAACAGTTGAAAAGCTGTTCTTTTTGTGTTAGAGGAAATTTTTTACTAATTAGATTAGAGTACAAGCAGATGAACCGTTTTTTATCACTAGTACTAGGATAATAATTAGCTTTTTTGATAGATAATGCTGGTAATCGACTTTTTTATCCGAGTACTGGGATTAAAGCTTTCTTTTTAATCCGAGTAGTAGGAATATAAATGGTAATTTTACGGTAAAACCCTATGTTTAATCCGAGTACTAAGATTATTTCCCCCTATTTTATCTTCATATAACCAGTACTAGCATTATTTTTATGAATTTAATCCAAGTACTCGGATTAAAATTCCTTAAAAAAATCACTTAATCCAAGTACTCGGAATAAACCAGCATGGAAACCACACTTAATCCAAGTACTAGGCATAAAAACCCCCACGCATAAATAACGGCACTTAATCCAATTACTTTCTCGCACACAAAATATCCCGCTAAAAACATTAAACGAAACAATTATTTTTAAGATAGACATACAAGGAATTGTTGGTTTTATCATACAATATGAATCAAGTAATCTTATCAAACGATAATTCTAAAAATTGAATAAAATAGGGAGTTCCGGGGCAGAATAGGTGTATGGAGGTGGAGAATTTGGGTAAGGTTAATAGTGGGGAAACTTGTATTATCTGTGAAAAATTGAAACCAACTGGAATACATCTATACACTTCATTTATCTGCACGGAGTGTGAAAATGGGATGATTCTTACAGATACAAATGATCCGAAATATAAATATTTTGTAGAAAAACTGAAAAAAATCACGAGTCCAGAAATATTTTCCTAAGAAGCTCATAAAATTGAGCTTTATTTTTTTGTTGTCAGCAAATTGGTGGACAGTTTGGTAAAATAGATTAGATAAGTATGAAAATACCCTGTTATGGTGGAATATATGAATAAGAATCAATGTAGAACCCCTATATATGAACAATTAAAACTACATAGTAAGAAACAACCTTTCTCCTTTCATGTTCCAGGGCATAAAAATGGGACAATCTTTCCGGAGAAAGCACGAAATGACTTCCAATCATTGCTTAAGCTAGATCTGACGGAGATAACTGGTTTAGATGATCTCCATTCTCCAGAGGGAGTCATTCTTGAAGCGGAACGATTGCTGTCAGATTTGTATCAGACGAAAAAGAGTTTCCTTCTCGTTAATGGTTCAACGGCAGGGAATTTAGCAATGATTCTTGCAACGATAAAAAAGGATGAAATCGTTCTAGTCCAAAGGAATTCTCATAAATCGATTATGAATGGAATTAAATTAGCAAATGCTCGTCCTGTTTATTTGTATCCGGAATATGAACAACAATCGCTGGTGGCGTCGGGTGTAAGCTTAGAAACCGTTAGAAAGGCAATCCAAGCGTACCCACAGGCGAGGGCACTCATTTTAACTTATCCTAATTATTACGGGATGGTAAACGAGCTGGCGGATATTATTAAACTAGCACACGCACACAATTTCGCCGTCCTCGTTGATGAGGCGCATGGTGTTCACTTTATTAGCGGCGAGCCATTCCCGGCTTCAGCAGTGTCATTAGGTGCTGACCTCGTCGTTCAATCTGCGCATAAAACGTTGCCAGCGATGACGATGGGAGCGTATCTTCATTATAATAGCAAATTAGTATCAATCGAAAATTTACAATTTTACTTACAAGCCGTTCAGACGAGCAGTCCATCCTATCCGATTATGGCCTCGCTTGATCTAGCGAGGAGCTATTTAGCGACATTTGAAAAAAAGGATAAGAAAGAACTGCTTCAGTGGATTCAATCGTTTAGAGGGGAAATTGGAACGATTGAAGGCCTCTCGATTTTGCCATGGAAAAATGGTGATCCTTTGAAGCTAATCATTCAATCGACTCAATCTGTTAGTGGCTATGAGTTAATGGAGCGTTTTGAAACTGTTGGTATTTACCCTGAACTTGCCGATCCATATAATGTCCTGTTTATCTTACCGTTTGCCAAGGCGGATATGAACGTTCCGTATGAAAAAGCAGTCCAGATGTTGAAACAAGCAATGAAAAACATCGACAAAACCGCTGTCCATCGTCAGACGAGCGTTTCTCTTCCATTTACAACCTCTAAAGTGGGTATTCCTGCTTTATTTAATGAAGAGATGGCCACATTACGAACGACATTTGTTCCTATCCATGAGGCAGAGGGACAAGTTTGTGCGGAAACGATTATTCCTTATCCTCCAGGGGTTCCGTTGTTTTTAGCAGGTGAAAGGATTCAACAGGAAGAGTTGGAGTACTTAAAGTATTTGCTGCAACAAGGAGTGAAAATCCAAGGAGGAGAAAGGTTAGCAACGAACGAAATAAAAGTGTTTAAATAGAGGAGTTTTTGTCAATGACACAAGGCTTATTTATCTCAATGGAAGGGCCAGAAGGGGCCGGAAAAACGACGATTATTCGCATGTTAACCTCAAAGCTTGAACAGGAAGGAATCACTGTTATTGCCACACGTGAACCTGGAGGAATTGACATTGCTGAGCAAATACGAAATGTCATTTTAAATACAAACAACACAGCGATGGATGCTAGAACAGAGGCATTATTATATGCAGCAGCACGCAGGCAGCATCTTGTTGAAAAAGTGAGGCCTGCGCTTGCAGAAGGGAAGCTTGTTTTATGTGACCGGTTTATTGATAGTTCCTTAGCGTATCAGGGACATGCCCGTGGGTTAGGAATCGATGAAGTATATTCAATTAATCAATTTGCAATTGAAGACTTGATGCCACGCATGACTTTTTACTTTGATCTTGAACCACACATCGGGTTAGAGCGTATTCGTAAAAATGACCACCGTGAAGTTAACCGACTAGATTTAGAAACCATTCATTTTCATGAAAAAGTAAGAGAAGGATATTTATTTCTTGTAGAAAAGTTCCCTAACCGGATTGTAAAAATTGATGCAGCAAAACCAATTTCTGAAGTTTTTGCAGAAGTAGAAGGAAAATTAAAAGTTTTGCTGAATATATAAACACTTTAGAGAATATCTTTAGATGTTTTATACCGAATTTATATTTAGATAAAAATGTCTTAGTTGCTTTATCGCAGATTAACTGGCAGTAATACCCTCACATGAAGACTTCATGTCAACTAGTAAGGGTTAGTGGGGGAAACCGTAGGGAATCGGGTTCTTACGAGTGCTTTTCTCGAAAGAGAATTAGCAATCGTTAGAACGGGATAAACTGCCAGTAAATGCCCGATTGGCTCAGCTAACCATCAGTGGGGGATGAAGAAAACCCCCTCTGCTGGAAGTTTCGCTTTATCCGATGTTTTGGCTCTGAATTACTGCTATAATGAAAATAAACATCAATTGGAAAATGAAAAATGGGGGAATCAGGATGAAATTGATTTTGGCGGTCGTTCAAGATCAAGATAGCAATCGCCTTTCGAAGGCGCTGATGGATCATAATTTTCGTGCTACAAAACTTGCAACTACGGGTGGCTTTCTTAAATCTGGAAATACGACGTTTATTATCGGTACAGAAGATTACCGTGTCGATAAGGCATTGCAGATTATTAAAGATAATTGCCAATCACGGGAACAGTTAGTTGCTCCGGTATCACCGATGGGGGGAAATGCCGATTCCTATGTTCCATACCCTGTTGAGGTTGAGGTTGGAGGCGCTACTGTTTTTGTCCTTCCAGTTGAACAATTCCACCATTTTTAAATATAATCAAGATTGAATGCTTTGTTAGAGGATGAGGAAATGAGAGTGATGGCAGATTGACAAAAATGTGGGAAGAGTTAGCTTTAATCCAACCTACTGTATTAAGAATGTTGAAAAACAGTCTTATAAAAGGACGAGTCGCTCATGCCTATTTATATGAGGGAATGCGAGGCACGGGGAAAAAGGAGATCGGTCTCTTATTGGCGAAGAGCATCCTCTGCCAAGAGCGAATAGAAGGTTATAAACCTTGTGAAACTTGTCATAACTGCAAGCGGATTAATCACGGGAACCACCCTGACCTTCACCTCGTTGAACCAGACGGGCTTTCAATTAAAAAAGGACAAATTCAAGCTCTACAAGGGGAATTTGCGAAAACAGGGGTAGAGTCGAAAAATAAAATTTATATGATTGTTCACGCAGACAAGATGACGACGAATGCCGCAAACAGTTTGCTGAAATTCCTCGAAGAACCTCATTCTGGAACGGTAGCTATTTTAATTACCGAACAGGTACAAAAAATGTTACCGACCATTTTATCCCGATGCCAAATAATTGGTTTTACGCCATTATCTCCTAAAAATATGGAAAAACAATTAATTACACATGGAGTAAACCTTGAAATGGCGCCATTATTGGCGCATTTGACGAATAATTTGGAAGAAGCATTGGAAATGCATGAAGATGATTGGTTTGTACAAGCGCAAAAAATAGTGGTAAAATTATATGAAGTGTTGAAAAAAAATCCCCTGGAAGCAATGGTGAACCTACAGGAGAATTGGTTTTCGCACTTTAAAGAAAAGGAACAGATTGATCGTGGTTTGGATTTATTTCTTCTAATATTTAAGGATTTATTATATATCCAATTGGACAAGAAAGATCAAGTTGTTTTCTTAAGCGAAAGTTCCCGCTTAGAGCAATTCGCGTTGCAGACATCTGGACGACGTTTAACGGAACAAATGGAATCAATTTTAGAGGCGAAAAGGAAGCTGCACGCCAATATGAATCCACAGCTCTTAATGGAAGAGCTGGTGTTAAAATTGCAGGAGGGATCTTCACTTGTATAATGTGATAGGTGTCCGCTTTAAAAAAGCGGGAAAAATATATTATTTTGATCCCGGCGAGCTTGCAATTCAAAAGGATGACTTTGTCATCGTCGAAACGGTTCGGGGGGTAGAATACGGGAAAGTTGTTATCCCATTGAAACAAGTTGGCGAAAATGATGTTGTCCTACCTTTGAAAAAGGTAGTAAGAATTGCAAATCAAAAGGATCGACTCATTGTTGAGGAAAACAGGGCTGCTGCAAAGGAAGCTTATGATGTTTGCGGGCAAAAAGTGACTGAACATCAACTAGATATGAAACTAGTAGATGTAGAATATACATTTGACCGAAATAAAGTGATTTTTTATTTTACGGCGGATGGAAGAGTTGATTTTCGTGAACTCGTAAAAGATTTAGCAGCCATTTTTCGGACGAGGATTGAGCTTCGCCAAATTGGCGTAAGAGATGAAGCGAAAATGCTCGGCGGAATTGGCCCATGTGGAAGAATGTTATGCTGTTCGACCTTTTTAGGGGATTTTGACCCTGTCTCGATAAAAATGGCAAAGGATCAAAATCTATCCCTGAACCCTACAAAAATTTCAGGACTATGCGGGCGCTTAATGTGCTGTTTGAAATATGAGAACGATGAGTATGAGTCAGCAAAAGAAATGCTGCCAGATCTCGGGGAAATGATTGAAACTCCAAATGGCCGGGGGAAAGTCGTAGGTTTGAATCTTTTAGAGCATGTGATGCAAGTAGAGTTTGCGAATCAAGGCCGTGTTCTTGAGTATACACTTGAGGAAGTATTAAATGAAGGCGCTGTTTCAATACAATCATCCACAGATTAATGAGGTGGAAAAGGTGGATAAAAAGGAAATATTTGACTCAGTAAGTAATATGGAAGTCCAAATTGGCAATTTATATGGGCAGCTTGGGGAGTTAAAACAGCACTTAGCGGAAATACTTGAGGAAAACAACTCTTTAAAGCTGGAAAATGAACATTTAAGACGTCGTCTGGAAATAGGAATAGAAAAAAAGGAAAGAAAACAAATGAAGGGCAGCAAAGCGACAAATCCTATTGATATCGGTGAAGGACATGATAATCTTGCTAGGCTTTATCAAGAAGGTTTCCATATATGTAATTTGCATTTCGGAAGCCCAAGAAAAGAAGGAGATTGTCTTTTCTGCCTTTCTTTCCTTAATAAAAAGTAATGGTTTAGCCTTCCCAGCTAGGGAAGGTTTTTTAAAAATTATGAATGAGGATTGTTTTGGCAATCTACTTTTATGTTCATGAGAGGTGGATTTATGTGGTTGAACTTATAGGTGATGAACGACTAGATTTCTTACTTGCAGAAAACTTAAGAATTATTCAGAGTCCATCCGTCTTCGCTTTTTCGCTCGATGCAGTTTTGCTGGCAAAGTTTGTATATGTACCGATACAAAAAGGGAAGTTGATTGATTTATGTTCTGGGAATGGAGTGATTCCCCTATTTTTAAGCACGAGAACGAAAGGCTCTGTTATCGGTGTGGAGATACAGGAGCGTTTATACGATATGGCGGTAAGAAGTATTGCCTACAACCAATTAGAAGGTCGCTTAACGATGATTCATGGCGATATTAAAGAAACTCCTAAGCAACTAGGTTATGGGAAATTTGATGTCGTTACTTGTAACCCTCCTTATTTTCCAACCCCAGCGAAAAAAGAAATAAATGAGAATGAACATTTAGCGATTGCCCGTCATGAAATACTTTGTACGCTTGATGATGCAATTCAGACTTCCAGCAAGCTTGTTCGGCAAGGCGGGAAGGTTGCTTTTGTTCATCGTCCAGGGAGATTAATTGATATTGTTGAATTGATGAGGAAGTATCGACTTGAACCGAAACGTATTCAATTTGTCTATCCTAAGGTAGGGAAAGAGGCAAATACTTTGCTTATCGAGGCAATTAAGGATGGAAGTCCAGATTTAAAAATAGAAAATCCTTTAATTGTCTATAATGAAAAAGACGAATATACACCTGAGCTGAGAGAGATTTTATATGGAGAAAACTGAACATTATTTTTATGTTCTGTCATGCAAAGATGGGAGTCTTTATGCTGGCTACACGAATCATTTAGAACGAAGGATCAAATTACATAATGAGGGAAAAGGGGCAAAATATACGCGTGGACGTGGTCCCGTTTCATTGGTTTATAAAAAAAGATTTATGACGAAAAGTGAAGCACTAAAGGCTGAATACGCATTCAAGCAATTACCGAGGGTGAAAAAAGTTGATTTTTTAATTAGAGAGCTAGGTGAAGAGGATGAAACAGCAGAAAAGCTTTGAAAATGAAGGAGAAAAAGGGATTTTATACTTAGTTCCAACTCCGATTGGAAATTTGGAGGATATTAGTTATCGTGCTTTACGGTTGTTAAAAGAAGCGGATGTGATTGCCGCTGAGGATACGAGAAACACGAGGAAACTGTGCAATTACTTCGATATCGAAACCCCCTTGACAAGCTATCATGAACATAATAAAGGAGCAAGTGGCGAGAGATTGCTGGAAAGACTTATATCAGGTGAGAAAGTTGCCCTTGTGAGTGATGCTGGTATGCCAACAATTTCTGACCCGGGATTTGAGCTCGTCGAACGTACGATTGCAGAGGGTCTTACCGTTGTTCCTTTACCAGGAGCAAATGCTGCTTTAACTGCGCTCATTGCTTCAGGAATTAAACCACAACCATTTTATTTTTACGGCTTTCTAAGTCGTAATAAAAAAGAAAAGCGGACAGAACTGGAAATGCTTGCAAAGCAATCAGCAACGATGATTTTTTATGAAGCGCCCCATCGGTTGCGGGAAACGCTTATGTTCATGTTAGAAATTTTAGGAGCGGAGCGGAAGGTCGTGCTTTGTAGGGAATTAACAAAAAAATTCGAGGAGTTTATAAGAGGGAACTTAGATGAAGCAGCTAAATGGGTAGAAAGTGGCGAAGTCCGCGGAGAGTTTTGTTTAATTGTTGAAGGCACTACCATATCAGAAGAAGAGGAGAAAGAGGATTGGTGGGCGAACATCACAATTGAACAGCATGTGAATCATTATATCAATGAGGAAAGTATGACATCGAAAGAAGCAATCAAACAAACTGCGAAAAATCGTGGGATGCATAAGCGTGACGTTTATCAAATTTATCATGTAAATGAATAAAAAAGGGTCAGCCCCAGTGAACTTGTGGGGCTGACCCTAATTAGGCTTGTTTACTTTACAGGTTCAAGAGAATTTTGAATTTCTTGAATTAACTGTTCGGCACCTTCACGACTTAAAATTAGCTTTCCGTTCGCCAAAGTAATATTGTGATCAGAAACTTCCCCGGTAATTTGGCAAGTCATATTTGGTTTGTATTTTTTAAGGACGATACGATCGTCATCTACGTAAATTTCGAGCGCATCCTTTTCGGCAATATTTAAAGTCCTTCTTAATTCAATTGGAATAACAACACGGCCAAGTTCATCAACTTTACGAACGATACCTGTAGACTTCATTTTAAATTTTCTCCTCTCTGGATAAAAAACTCTCTCTATTTCGTCAAAATTCGACATTTATTTTTCTATTTTTTATAATACCAGCGATTCCCATATACGTCAATTCTTTTCTTTTTTTTATACAAGGTAATTACTGGAAAACTTATTTCGCTTGATAAATAAAGGTTTTTAAGAGATTTATTAAAAAGTTAAAGTTATCTCTTTCTATATATATAGGAAGAAACTGAATTCGTTAAAATAGAAAATGACTGTAATGTTTCTCTTTTCGACAAAATTCTACATGTTCTTCGACATCATGGAAATGAAGGCCGAAGAAAGGTATAATATTGAATTAGATTAATTTGGTTCTGTAATTTAGGAGGTAAGAGGATGGAAGAAAAATTAAAGACATATTACTTAACAACACCAATTTATTATCCGAGTGGCAATTTACATATTGGTCATGCATATACAACTGTCGCCGCTGATGCAATGGCACGTTATAAAAGAATGCGCGGCTTTGATGTGATGTTTCTGACCGGAACGGATGAACATGGACAAAAGATTCAAAGAAAAGCCGAAGAAAAAGGGATTACACCTCAGCAATATGTTGATGAAATTGTTGCCGGTATTCAAGATTTATGGGCGAAACTCGATATTTCATATAATGATTTTATTCGTACAACCGAGGATCGGCATAAGGAAATTGTCGAAAAATTATTCGCACGTTTACTTGAACAAGGCGATATTTATCTTGACCAATATGAAGGTTGGTATTGTACTCCTTGTGAGTCTTTTTACACGGATCGGCAACTTGAAGAAGGGAATTGCCCAGATTGCCAACGTTCTGTCGAGAAGGTTAAGGAAGAATCATACTTCTTTAAAATGAGCAAATATGCGGACAGGCTGTTGAAATTTTATGAAGAAAATCCTGAATTCATTCAGCCTGAATCACGAAAAAATGAAATGATTAATAATTTCATTAAGCCAGGGCTTGAAGATTTAGCGGTATCAAGAACGACATTTGATTGGGGAATTAAAGTCCCTGGTGATCCTAAGCATGTTATTTATGTTTGGATCGATGCGTTGTCAAATTATATTACCGCTCTTGGTTATGGTACGGATGAGGATTCGAAGTATTTAAACTACTGGCCTGCCGATGTTCATCTTGTCGGGAAGGAAATTGTCCGTTTCCATACGATCTACTGGCCAATCATGTTAATGGCGTTAGATTTGCCACTTCCGAAAAAGGTATTCGCCCATGGCTGGTTATTAATGAAAGATGGGAAGATGTCGAAATCAAAGGGGAATGTTGTCGACCCTGTGACATTAATCGACAGATATGGCCTCGATGCGCTTCGTTACTATTTGCTTCGTGAAGTACCATTCGGGGCAGATGGAGTATTTACACCAGAGGGGTTTGTTGAAAGAGTTAATTTTGACTTGGCGAATGATTTAGGAAACCTGTTAAATCGTACGGTTGCAATGATTAACCGGTATTTTAACGGAGAGATTCCTGCCTATACAGTCTCAACAAATGAGTTTGCTAAAAAGTTACTAGAAGTAAACAGAGAGACGATTGATAAATATGAGGAAGCGATGGAGCAAATGCAGTTCTCTGTTGCGCTTACAGCGATTTGGCAATTTGTTAGTCGTACGAATAAATTCATCGATGAGACTCAACCATGGGTGTTAGCGAAGGACGAGGAAAAACAGGCTGAGTTGGCAAATGTTATGGCCCATCTTGCTGAATCTTTACGGCAAACTGCCGTTTTATTGCAGCCATTCTTGACAAAAACACCAGAGAAAATTTTCGCGCAGCTAAATGTAACAGGTGAGCAACTGACAAGCTGGGAAAGTCTTGAGACGTTTGGTGCCATCCCAGAAGCGACAAAGGTACAAAAGGGAGAACCGATTTTCCCACGTTTAGAAGTGGAGGAAGAGGTAGCATTTATTAAAGAAAAAATGCAAGGATCCACTCCTGCAGTAGAAGCGAAACCTGAAACAGAACCAGAAATCACATTTGAGGACTTTATGAAAGTAGAGTTGCGCGTCGCAGAAGTTATCCACGCTGAACCAGTGAAGAAAGCGGATAAACTTTTAAAGCTGCAACTTGATTTAGGGTATGAAAAGCGTCAAGTTGTGTCAGGAATCGCGCAGCATTATAAACCGGAAGAACTCGTTGGTCAAAGGGTCATTTGTGTTACGAATTTGAAACCAGTGAAGTTGCGTGGTGAACTTTCGGAAGGAATGATCCTGGCAGGATCAAAGGATGGGGAATTAGCCTTGGCAACGGTAGCACAGTCACTCCCGTTAGGGTCAAGAGTAAAATAACAAAGAGGTTAAAAAAAGACATGGAAATGTTACAGATGTAACATTTCTATGTCTTTACCTTTACGTTTCGCGTTATTAGTTGACGAAGTAGTTCAAATCCAGATATGATTTGGTCAAATTTCAATAACAATTTTTATTGATTCATTTTTTTACAGTCGTTAGGAAATAGTAAGAAAAAGTGAAATGGGGACATAAAAAAGCATACTGTAGAGAATGGTATACTAGGTCCCATAAAGGAGTTCGTTTTCGTTATGCTGTTTGATACGCATGTACATTTAAATGCGGAGCAATTTAAAGATGATCTACAAGAAGTCATTCAGCGTGCCCAAACGGCTGGTGTGACTCAAATGGTTGTTGTTGGCTTTGATCGCTCAACAATTACGAAAGCAATTGAACTTTGCGAAGCCTATGAGTTTATTTATGCGAGCGTTGGCTGGCATCCAGTCGATGCAATCGATATGACAGAGGAAGACTTAGCGTGGCTACGTGAGTTGTCTGCCCATCCTAAAGTTGTTGCACTTGGGGAAATGGGCTTAGATTATTACTGGGATAAATCACCAAAGGATATACAGAAAGATGTCTTCCGTAAGCAAATCCGTTTAGCAAAAGAAGTCAAGCTCCCGATTATTATTCATAATCGTGAAGCAACAGCAGACATTGTAGAAATTTTAAAAGAAGAACGCGCATCTGAAGTTGGCGGAATTATGCACTGCTATAGTGGCAGTGTTGAAATTGCAAAAGAATGTGTCGAGCTGAATTTTTATATCTCTCTCGGAGGCCCTGTCACATTTAAAAATGCGAAAAAACCAAAGGAAGTGGCTGCTGCCATTCCGCTCGACCGCTTATTAATCGAAACAGATTGCCCATATTTAGCGCCACATCCCTATCGTGGGAAGAGAAATGAGCCTAGTTATGTAAAATTGGTTGCGGAGCAAATTGCTGACTTAAAAGGACTCACTTATGAGGAAGTAGCCGAAGCAACGATGAATAATGCAAAAAAATTATTCGACTTAAACTGACAGCAGACCATGTCGAATTGGCAGAGAGATTGTCCGATTATTTTTGTTTTCTTTAAAGTTCTACATAATTTCGCTGTGACATAGGATAATCTTGTCGATATGTCCAACTTTCCAATTCAAAATACTTCGAGCATAATAGAGGTTATGTTCGGGGGAAGAGTCAAAGGGTTGACATGTCGGCTTGTTAATTTTATAATCACTCGAGAGAAAAGGAGGCGTTTTTCATAGAAACCGATAATATGAAAAACCTGTTTTTCAAGTCTTTGAGTAACAAAAAGCTGGCAATCATTTCTGCTAGTTTGCTAGTGTTCATTACAGCTTTCGGATTCCTCTTGTTTGAAGGGACGAAGAAGACGGTTGCTTTGACACTAGACGGCCAAGAAAAAACAATTAAAACTCATGCAAACACGATTCAAGATATATTTAAAGAACTAGACATTTCTCTTGGCGAGGAAGACTATTTGTCATTGGCTGCTGACACTGAGGTTGAAAATTACCTTGAAGTTGTTTGGAAGCCGGCAAAACAGGTGCAATTAATTGATGATGAACAGAGCAAAACTTATTGGACTGCTCATGACACTGTTAAGGAATTTCTGGATGAACAAAAGATTATTTTAAGTGAACACGACAAATTAAACCCTGACCCGACTAAAGAAATAACAGAAGCAATGAAGATTAATATTGAAAGGGCTTTTCCCGTGAAAGTTGTTGATGGCGGGAAAGAACAAGAAGGATGGTCTACTTCGACTACGGTCGCTGACTTTTTATCACACCAAGGCATCAAACTCAATGAATTGGACCGAGTTGAACCTGAAATGACAGATACGGTTACTGCTGATACCTTAGTGAAGGTTATTCGCGTTGAAAAAGTCACCGATGTAGTGGAAGAACCAATTAATTTTGCTGTTGTTACGAAAAACGATAGTGGTCTGGAAAAAGGCAAACAAAAAGTTGTTACAGAAGGCCAAGAAGGACGTGTTTCTAAAACGTATGAAGTCGTGTTAGAAAACGGCAAGGAAGTTTCGCGAAAACTTGTAAATGAGAAACAGATAAAAGAGAAGCAGGATAAAGTCGTTGCTATGGGCACGCGTAAAATTGTTACACAAGTGTCAAGGGGAACAACATCTGCACCAAAAGCAACTCAAACAGCATCTGCACCAAAATCATCTGCTAAAGAGTTTTATGTAAGTGCAACTGCTTACACAGCGGGTTGTAATGGCTGTTCTGGAATTACTGCGACAGGAATTAATTTAAAGGCCAATCCGAACGCAAAAGTCATTGCGGTTGATCCAAATGTTATTCCACTAGGGACGAGAGTCTATGTCGAAGGGTATGGTCATGCAATTGCTGGTGATACAGGCTCAGCAATAAAAGGGAATAAAATCGATGTATTCCTTCCCTCTAAATCAGATGCCTATCGTTGGGGAAGAAAGAACGTTAAAATCCAAATTTTAAATTAACCTTTTCGTGCAGAGGATTTTCCTCTGCATTTTCTATTTTCTATTTTGAGGTATAATAAATACCGAACTAATTTCGGTTGTTATATATATAGACGAAATTGTTGCAAAAATGTTTCAATCTTTTTTTATTTTTTTTACGGAGGATTTATGGAATAAATGAAAATTAAAGAGGTAATTGTTGTTGAGGGAAAAGATGACACAACAGCTGTAAAAAACGCGGTGAACGCGGATACAATTGAAACAAATGGGTCCGCGATTAATCAGTCGACACTTGAAATGATTCGGAAGGCACAAGAAACTAGAGGTGTGATTATTTTTACTGATCCTGATTTCCCTGGAGAAAAAATTCGTAAGACAATCGCAGAACATATACCTGGATGTAAACATGCGTTTATTTCAAAAGAAAAGGCATTGCCTAAAGCAGGGCGAGGCATCGGCGTCGAACATGCCTCTCGTGAAGCGATACTTGAGGCGCTAAAGGATGCACAATTAATGTCTGAAGTCATTAAAGAAGCGATTACTCGGGAAGACTTACTTGATGCTGGTTTAATTGCTGGGGTTGGGGCGAGAGAAAGACGAGAAAAATTAGGAGAATTATTAAAAATTGGCTATACAAATGGAAAACAGCTACATAAACGCTTAATGATGTTTCAAGTGAGTCGTGAGGACTTTGCTGAGGCGATAGTTAAGATTAGACAGGAGGAGTAACGATGCATAAAGATATAGCAACTCCGATTCGTACAAAAGAAATACTTGAAAAGTATGGATTTTCTTTTAAAAAGAGTTTAGGACAAAACTTCTTAATCGACACGAATATTTTAAATCGAATTGTTGACCATGCAGAGTTAACTGAAGATTCTGCTGCGATTGAGATCGGACCGGGAATTGGTGCGCTAACTGAACAGCTCGCAAAAAGAAGCAAGAAGGTAATGGCCTTTGAAATCGATCAGCGGTTACTTCCGATTTTAAATGACACATTATCTCCTTACGAAAATGTAAAAATCATTCATAAAGATGTGTTAAAAGCAGATGTTAGCAGTTATATCGAAGAGGAATTAGCAGGTTTGAAAGATATAATGGTCGTTGCTAATTTGCCTTATTATGTCACAACGCCGATTTTAATGAACCTGCTTGAAGAAAAATTACCGATTCGCGGAATTGTTGCGATGTTACAAAAAGAGGTTGCTGAGCGAATTTCTGCTCGCCCGGGCACGAAGGAATACGGGTCGCTGTCAATTGCGATTCAATATTATACGGTCGCTGAAACGGTGATGATTGTCCCGAAAACAGTTTTTATTCCGCAACCGAATGTCGACTCAGCTGTAATTCGTTTGACATTGCGGGAAAAACCAGCTGTAGTGGTAAAGGATGAAACGTTCTTCTTCCGAGTGACAAGAGCAAGTTTTGCTCAAAGGAGGAAAACGATTCTTAATAATTTGACAAGTCAACTTCCGGATGGCAAACAAAAAAAACAAAAAATTATTGCCGCATTAAATGAGGCAGGCATTGACGAATCCCGAAGAGGAGAGACGTTATCGATTGATGAATTTGCCAAATTAAGTGATTGTTTATATTCGGATTTTAGGTAATTCAATTCTCTACTTCACATTCTAATAGGTGTATGCATAGTCTGATAAAGAAAGAATTCTCTAGGGCATAGCCTATTTGGAGTGAAGATAGTGAGTATAAAACCCATGGATATAGTCGGCCGGGTTTCTTATAATTGTGATATTCTGTTTCGTGTTGTTGAAATACGGGAAGAGAATGGCAGAAAAATCGCCATCTTGTTTGGAGAGGATTTTCGTCTTGCAGCAGACGCACCGTATGAGGATTTAATTAAAATGGATGCGACTAGCCGTAGACGGCTTATTGAGGAGAGTCGTTCTCTCGAGGAACAGTCTTATATGCTCTTTCAACAAGATGTAGATTTACTTAAAGAAAAGCGCAATTATGAGGGAACGGACGGTTACAGTAAACCAGAAAGTTATTTTCAAGTTCCAGGCAGGGTACTCCATGTGGATGGTGACCCAAATTATTTAAAGAAATGTTTAGATTTATACGAAAAAGTAGGCGTACCTGTTTTCGGAGTTCATTGTAATGAAAAAGAAATGCCGAATAAGATTAGCGCATATCTGGATTATTACCGGCCAGATATTCTCGTCATTACTGGACATGATGCATATTCGAAATCAAAAGGGAAGAAGTCGGATATTAACGCCTATCGACATTCGAAACATTTCGTATTAGCAGTGCAGGAAGCGAGAAGAAAAATCCCTCATCTAGATCAACTCATCATTTTTGCAGGGGCATGTCAGTCTCATTTTGAATCATTAATACAAGCTGGAGCCAATTTCGCAAGTTCACCTTCACGGGTGAATATTCACGCTTTAGACCCCGTGTATATCGTAGCTAAGGTAAGTTTTACCCCTTTTGTCGAACGAATTAAAGTTTGGGATGTGCTGAGAAACACTTTGACAGGACAAAAAGGGTTAGGTGGAATCGAGACTAGAGGAGTATTAAGAATGGGAATGCCCTTTAATATGAACCCTGAAGAATAGCCGCTTTGTGCGGCTATTCTTTTTGCTAATATTGAATGCATAATTCGCGTTTCTCGGGATAACATAAGGATTGTTGGAAAATAGCAAAAAATGAAGAAGGAAATATATTGACTTTTATTTTTCAATCCTGTTATAATTTATGTTTTTAATTGACGAAAATATGTCAGTGTGTTATACTTGACATAGTGAGGTGGACCGAATGCCAAAAACGTTATTGGACATTAAAAAAGCTCTTGATTCAAACTTAGGGAAAAGACTGTTGCTTAAAGCGAATGGTGGACGAAGAAAGACTGTAGAACGTTCAGGTGTACTAGCTGAAACTTATCCATCTGTATTCGTAATTGAATTGGATCAGGAGGAAAATGCTTTCGAGCGTGTTTCATATAGTTATGCAGATGTTTTAACGGAGACGGTACAAATTACTTTCTATGAAGATACGGCAGGAAATATTGCATTAAGTTAAGAAGTTAATGAAGTTAAATAGCAAGAAGCAAAGCAGTAGACAATCGTTTACTGCTTTTTACTTGGTATGAAATTTTAAAATGTCCAATGTATGGATAATTGGAATCGTTATTTGCATCCAGCTCCAGCGCCTAGCCCCTCGAGTCGCTTCGGTCCGTCTAATGAAGTCAAAGAACGACTTCAACAGACGGCCCTCCAGCGCTTGTCGGGGCTGACCAAGGCGCTTGCGCTTTTGATTTAGGAATAATAAGGATTACATATAAATGTTCGGTCGAATCGATACTAAAAATGTTGCGGTGACGAAAGGAGAGGGTACTCGTGGGCAGAAGAAGAGGAGTTATGTCTGAAGGTTTTAAGGAAGAGCTTGCAAAAGAACTTGGTTTCTACGATGTCGTCCAAAAAGAGGGCTGGGGAGGAATTAAAGCTAGGGATGCTGGGAACATGGTCAAGAGGGCCATTGAAATAGCTGAACAGCAGCTCGTCGACAACCAAAAGCAATAACTTAACTTTTCAACGCACAGTATGTGTTTCCGCGATTTATGCAAAATGAAATGTCACTGCAACAAACAAGCCGGAGTGAGACGCTCCGGCTTATTTTGCGTGAAAGAAAGCAAGGAGCGTGCGCTTTTGCACATTTGCTTCACTTTTATGGTAAAATAGGACAAAAAATGAGTCGCCCGAATTTTACAAAGTAGGTGGAGGATTTGAAGCTTTTAATCAAAGCACCAGCGAAAATCAATCTTTCGCTTGATGTTTTATATAAGCGGCCGGATGGATATCATGAAGTTGAAATGGTTATGACCACGATTGATTTAGCTGATCGAGTTGAGTTGAGTCTTCTTAATGAGGATCTCATAAAAATCTATTCCCATAACCGTTTTGTTCCAGATGATCAGCGGAACTTGGCATACCAGGCTGCTTTCTTATTAAAAGAACGGTTCGATGTAAAGCAAGGAGTAGCCATCGCCATTGAAAAAACAATTCCTGTTGCTGCAGGACTTGCAGGTGGTAGCAGCGATGCAGCGGCAACATTGCGGGGCTTAAATAAACTTTGGGGCCTTGGTCTCTCCTTAGATGAGTTAGCTGACCTCGGCTCAGAAATAGGTTCGGATGTGTCTTTTTGTGTATACGGAGGAACAGCGTTGGCTACTGGAAGAGGAGAGGTCATTCATGAACTGCCAGCACCGCCAACATGCTGGGTTGTATTAGCGAAGCCATTTATCGGTGTTTCAACAGCAGAAGTTTATCGTCAACTTCAATTAGGAAAGGTAAAGCATCCTCACACAAAAAAAATGATCGAAGCAATAAAAGAAAATGATTTTAGTAAAGTTTGCCAGAATGTTGGCAATGTACTAGAGGATGTAACCCTTAAGCTTCACCCAGAAGTGGCTTTAATTAAAGACCAGATGAAGCGGTTTGGCGCTGACGCAGTCTTAATGAGCGGTAGTGGTCCAACTGTTTTCAGCCTTGTAGAGCATGATTCCCGTATGCACCGCGTCTATAACGGATTGAGAGGCTTTTGCGATCAAGTATTTGCTGTTCGGATGTTGGGGGAAAGACATATTAACGAATAATTTAGGAAATTCTTGATTAAATCCGTACAATAATGATATATTAATTATATATTATTCGGATTTTTGGAGGTTCGTGAATGAAGTTTAGGCGAAGTGAACGGTTAATTGATATGACAAATTATTTACTCGAACATCCTCGCGAACTAGTCCCCCTTACATATTTCGCTGAGAAGTATGGATCAGCTAAGTCTTCGATTAGTGAGGACTTAGGTATCATTAAAGAAACCTTTGAAAAACAAGGAATTGGGGTCTTACAAACTGTTCCAGGAGCGGCAGGGGGTGTGAGATTTCATATTTATGTTGGCGAAGAGCAAGCATTGGCATTAGGTGAACAACTATGCGACATTATTGCAAGTCCTAATCGGTTATTGCCTGGTGGTTATTTATATATGAATGACATTTTGGGCGACCCAACGCTTGTTCGAAATGTTGGTCGGCTGATGGCTTCTGCCTATGGAAATGCTCAGATTGATGCGGTGATGACGGTAGCGACAAAAGGGATTCCACTCGCTCATGCGGTTGCCGGATACTTAAATGTTCCGGTCGTGATTGTTCGAAGAGATCCTAAGGTAACAGAGGGCTCAACGGTTAGTATTAATTATGTTTCAGGCTCTACAAAACGTATTCAAACGATGGTGCTATCGAAAAGAAGCCTTGCCAAGGGATCGCGTGTGTTAATTGTCGATGACTTTATGAAGGCTGGAGGCACAATCAACGGGATGGTCGATTTGTTGCGGGAATTCGATGCCACTGTCTCTGGTATTGCCGTTCTTGTCGAGGCAAAGGAAACAGAGGAAAGGCTTGTCGATGATTATATTTCCCTTATCCGTCTTTCAAATGTTGATGTGAAAGACAAAAAAATTAGTGTAACGAAAGGGAATTATTTTAGCAAAACAAAATAAGAGGGGTGGATTAGAATGAAAATTGTACAAACAAACGGGGCTCCAGCTGCTATTGGACCTTATTCTCAAGGAATCGTTGTGAATAATTTGTTTTTTAGTTCCGGACAAATTCCACTTACGGCCGATGGTGAGTTAGTTGATGGGGGTATAAAAGAGCAAACGCACCAAGTTTTTAAAAACTTAACTGCGGTGCTTGAAGAAGCCGGAGCTTCTTTAAATACAGTTGTAAAGGCAACTGTATTTATAAAAAATATGGATGATTTCTCACTTGTTAATGAAGTGTATGGAGAATATTTTAATTCGCATAAACCGGCACGTTCATGTGTGGAAGTGGCTAGGTTGCCAAAAGATGTTCTTGTTGAAATCGAAGTAATTGCGCTCGTTAAATAAACGAGTGCTTTTATTTTGTCTAAAAATGTTTATATTGGTAGTAATTGTATATAATCAATAAAGTCATCAAACCATTTACCTACTAATTCCTCACCCTTTGTATAATTAAAAAGAATCTACACATTTTTCTTAATTATTTTTTACAAAAAGAAGGAAATTGCAAGTGGTTGTTGAATAAGTAATCAAGGATTTAAACAAAACTAAAGGTGGTGAGAGGAATGGAAGTAACTGACGTAAGATTGCGCCGTGTAAATACAGAGGGACGGATGAGAGCAATTGCTTCTATCACGCTAGATAATGAGTTTGTCGTACACGATATTCGTGTAATCGATGGCAACAATGGATTGTTTGTGGCGATGCCAAGTAAGCGCACTCCTGATGGGGAGTTTCGTGATATTGCTCATCCAATCAACTCTGGTACACGCGGGAAAATTCAAGATGCTGTCTTAGCTGAATATCATCGTTTAGGTGAATTAGAAGTTGAATTTGAGGAAGCTGGAGCTTCATAAAAAAAAAGCAAATAATCAAACAACAGGGCCTACTTCATAGTAAGGCTCTTTTTACATTCCCTTTCTATATACCCCGTCCAATTTTGTTTAAACCACTTTTTTCCTCTTTATATATTTTTTCTATAAATTATTTAAATATTGGATACTTCGGCTGGTATGGTTGAAATGATTCGGTTTTTAGTATATATTTTTTATGGATAAAAAGGTAAATTGGAGGCCTGTGGATGTCAAACCGTTATGCGATTATTTTAGCTGCTGGACAGGGAACGCGAATGAAGTCAAAGCTTTATAAAGTTCTCCATCCTGTTTGTGGAAAACCGATGGTACAGCATGTGATCGACCAAGTGAAAAGTATTAATATAAATGAAATCGTGACAATTGTCGGTCATGGTGCTGAAAAAGTAAAAGCAGAACTTGGCGAATCAAGCCGATATGCGATACAAGCAGAACAGCTTGGTACGGCTCATGCAGTATTACAATCGAAGGAAATGCTAGCGGAGATGTCAGGGACGACAATTGTTGTGTGTGGTGATACTCCGTTAGTAAAGAGCGAGACAATGGAAAAGCTATTTCGCCATCATGAAGATACAGGAGCAAAAGCGACTATTTTAACTGCACGTGCAGAAGATCCAACTGGATATGGTCGAATTATTCGGAGTGAGCAAGGCTTTGTAGAGAAAATTGTTGAACATAAAGATGCGTCGGAAGCGGAATTAAAGATTAACGAAATTAACACTGGTACATATTGTTTCGATAATCAAGCGCTATTTGCAGCACTTGATGATGTTGGAAATGACAATGTGCAAGGCGAATATTACCTGCCAGATGTGATAGAAATCCTTAAAAAACAAGGTGAAATCGTGTCAGCATATGTAACGGAACACTTTGAAGAAACAATGGGAGTGAATGATCGTGTCGCATTAGCAGAAGCAGAGCGGATTATGAGAAAAAGGCTTAATGAGATGCATATGCGAAACGGCGTTACTTTAATTGACCCAGCAAATACTTATATTGGAGCAGATGTCGAAATCGGTTCTGATACAGTTATTTATCCGGGCACTGTCCTTTCCGGTGGAACAGTAATTGGAAACGATTGCGCAATTGGCCCAAATAGTGAAATTCACGATTGTAAAATTGGCGATGGAACGGTCATTCGTCAATCGGCTGCTTTTGACAGTGAGATTGGTTCACATGTTGCAATTGGTCCATATGCTCATATTCGACCTCAGTCAACGATTGGCGACGAGGTGAAAATCGGTAACTTTGTTGAGATTAAAAAGGCTGTTTTCGGAAAAGGAAGCAAAGCTTCCCATTTAAGCTATATTGGTGATACTGAAGTAGGAAGCAATGTGAATATTGGTTGTGGTTCAATTACGGTTAATTATGACGGGAAAAATAAATATTTAACAAAAATTGAAGATGATGCATTCATTGGTTGTAACTCCAATTTAGTCGCTCCGGTTACTGTCGGTAAAGGTGCATATGTAGCAGCGGGCTCAACGATTACAGAGGATGTGCCAGGAAATGGGCTTGCGATTGCCCGCGCGCGCCAGGTAAACAAGGAAAATTACACCCAGAAATTAAATTATAAGAAATAATCTGGAGGTTCCATAATGACAAATCAATATTTAGATCCAAATTTAAAAGTATTTACGCTTAATTCGAATAAACCATTGGCAGAAGAAATTGCAAAAGTCATCGGTGTCGAACTAGGGAAGTGCTCTGTTACTAGATTTAGTGATGGGGAAATCCAAATTAATATCGAAGAAAGTATTCGCGGTTGTGATGTTTACGTCATTCAGTCGACAAGTACTCCAGTAAATGAAAATATTATGGAACTATTAATTATGATTGATGCCTTAAAGCGTGCATCTGCAAAAACAATCAATCTTGTTATCCCTTATTATGGTTATGCCCGTCAAGACCGGAAAGCAAGGGCACGTGAGCCGATTACATCGAAGTTAGTGGCAAACCTATTAGAAACGGCTGGGGCTACTCGTGTCATTACCCTTGATTTACACGCACCGCAAATTCAAGGTTTTTTTGATATTCCAACTGATCAGCTCCTAGGTGTACCGATTTTAGCTGATTATTTTAGCAATCGAGAATTTAAAGGGGATATCGTTATCGTTTCCCCAGATCATGGAGGCGTAACAAGAACAAGGAAAATGGCTGAACGCTTAAAAGCCCCAATTGCAATTATTGATAAGCGTCGACCAAAACCAAATGTCGCTGAAATTATGAATATCGTTGGGAATATTGAAGGTAAAACGGCAATTTTAATCGATGATATTATTGATACTGCTGGGACGATAACATTAGCGGCTAATGCGCTTGTTGAAAATGGAGCTGTTGAAGTGCTTGCATGCTGTACGCATCCGGTGCTGTCTGGTCCAGCGATTGAACGAATTCAAAACTCACAAATTAAAGAACTCGTTGTCACAAATACAATTGCATTGCCAGAAGAGAAAAAGATCGATAAAATCGTTGAATTATCGGTCGCACCACTGATTGGTGAAGCAATCATTCGTGTACATGAAGAGCAATCTGTTAGTACATTATTCGACTAATGGTACTCCACTTCTCAAACTGTACGTTTAGGTTCTTCCCTTTTTGGGCATTTTTTAAATGAATGTCTAAATTTGCAATTTGGAAGGGGACGTATGAATGAGTGCGATTTTAAAAGCGAATACACGTACTGAAAAGCAAAAATCAAGCTTGCAAAGATTGCGTGCGGAAGGAAATATTCCAGCTGTCATTTATGGAAAGAAAGTGGAGAGTAAGCCTGTTTATATTAACGGCGGTGAATTTATTAAAACCATTCGTGAAGTTGGCAGGAATGGAGTGATTTCCCTTGATATTGATGGGGACAAGACGGATGTTATGTTAAGTGATTATCAACAAGACTCCATTAAGGGGGATATCCTTCATGCTGATTTTCTTGCTGTTGATATGAGGTCAGCGATAAATGCGATGGTCAGACTTACTCTTGTTGGCGAAGCAGCTGGTGTAAAAGATGGCGGCGTTATGCAGCAAGCTGTACATGAACTGTCGGTTACGGCAACACCGGCAGATATTCCGCAAGCGATTGAGTTAGATGTGACGAACCTTGAAGTGAATGAAAATTTAACAGTAGCCGATTTGAAGACGATGGCTTCTGGCTATGAAGTAAATGACGAAGAATCGCTCGTTCTCGTTACGATTCTTCCGCCAAAACAAGAAGAAGAAATTAATTCTGGAGAACAGCAAGAAGAAGGGCCTCCAGAAAATGAAGAAGGCAGAGAAACAGAACCAAGCGAAAGCTAGAAGAATAGACGTGACCTCTAGGGTTGCGTCTATTGATGTTTTTCGAGTAGGTGGGATGCAGAAATGAAGTTAATAGTAGGGTTAGGAAACCCAGGCAAACAATATGAAAAAACAAGGCATAATATTGGGTTCGAGGTCATTGATGTTTTATCTGAACGATTCGAAATTCCGTTAAGCCAAGCAAAGTTTAAAGGGATCTTTGGGGCAGGCTTCGTTAAGGGAGAGAAGGTTATTCTCTTGAAACCGTTAACGTATATGAACCTATCAGGCGAGGCGGTAGGGGCAGTGATGAATTATTATGACATTGAGCTAAAAAATCTGCTTGTCATTTATGATGAACTTGATTTACCAACAGGTCGCATCCGACTGCGTCAAAAAGGGAGTGCTGGTGGACATAATGGGATGAAGTCAATTATTTCTCATACGGGGTCCCAAGAGTTTAAGCGAATTCGCGTAGGCATTAGCCGACCGCAAAATGGGATGTCGATTTCTGACTATGTGCTCGGACGATTTTCACAGGAAGAGCAACTCGACATGCAAGAAGCGGTTAAAAATGCAGCTGACGCATGTGAATCATGGTTTGATATGTCATTTCTCCAAGTGATGAATAAATATAATCAATCATAGAATGGAAACATGTTGATAAAATCCGTTCTGAATAAGTTCCTCCAAAAAGGTAAATAATATAATTACAAAACGTGCATTTTTAGGAGGGACAGACATGGCTATGCATTATTATTGCCGCCATTGTGGAATAAGTATAGGGAAGATAGACAAAGTCGATGTTCATAGTGAAAGTCTCGGTTTCCATAAGCTGACAGACGAAGAACGTCATGATATGATAAACTATGAACAGAATGGTGACATTCATATAAAGTCAATCTGTGAAGATTGTCAGGAATCACTTGAAAGGAATCCAAACTATCATGCGAATGATTATTTGATTCACTGACACGCTTTGGATTAGGGGTCCAAAGCATTTTTCTGTTTACATCTATTGACTGCCGTCTATTTTGTAAGCTAGATAAATTCTAGCTCCAGTGCCCAATAAAGGCCTGGAGCATTTCTTAGTGAGGGAGAGGTTGGGATGCAAGGGCTGAAAGCTCTTTTTAATCAACAAGATGACCTTCATTCAGTTATTTCAGGTATGGAGGAAGGTCTTAAAGAACAACTTGTAGCTGGCCTGTCCGGCTCAGCAAGAAACGTGTTTCTATCAACTATTTATGAAAATACGAACCAGTCTGTACTCGTTATTACACATAATTTATTACAAGCTCAAAAATTATATGATGATTTAGTCGGGTTAGTAGGGGAAAATGAAGTTTATCTATACCCGGCCAACGAATTAATTGCTGCAGAATTAAGTGTATCTTCGCCCGAATTAAAGGCACAACGGATTGAGGCGTTAAATCAGCTTGCTAGTAAAAGAAACAGCATTGTGATTGCACCTGTGGCAGGGCTAAGAAAAATACAGTCTCCTAAACAGCTGTGGGCGCGTTTTCAAATTCACTTTACTGTGGGGCAAGAAATTGATGTTGATACAATCTTGACTCAATTTGTTGATATGGGGTATGTACGGTCTGATATGGTCTCAGCGCCAGGGGAATTTAGTGTTCGCGGCGGAATCATCGATATTTACCCGTTAACAGCTAATGATCCGTACCGCATTGAACTTTTTGATACAGAGGTTGACTCAATACGGACATTTTCTCTCGAAGATCAACGTTCGAAAGATAAGTTGAATACAGTGTTAATTGGACCAGCAACAGAAATTCTTATCGAGCCAGCCCATATTGAAAAATTGATTGAAGGTTTAGAAACAGGTCTGGCTAAAAGTTTAAACAAATTAAAGGATGAAAAAGCCAAAAACCAACTTATTCAAAATATTGGGTTTGAGCTTGAACAGCTTAAAAATGGTCAAAAACCAGATCAATTATTTAAATACTTATCGATTGCATATGAAAAACCTCAAAGTTTGCTAGATTACTTGCCCGAAAAAGGATTTATTTTTATTGATGAAATCAGTCGTGTTCAGGAAATGAATGACTCTTTAAATAAAGACGAAGCCGAGTGGTATACAAGCCTGCTTGGAGAAGGGCAAATCATTCATGATCTGCACGTATCTCACAGCTCATCAGATCTTTTACACAAGACAGTACATCCAATTATTTACACAAGTTTATTTTTAAGGCATGTTCCTAATACAAATCCACAAAATATTCTCAATATTTCTTGTAAGCCGATGCAAAATTTTCATGGGCAAATCAATGTTCTGAAAGCTGAAATAGAGCGGTGGAAAAAAAGCCATTATACAATCATTTTTCTTGGTGCAGACGGTGAACGGACTCAGAAAATCGAACGAGTCCTAGAGGATTATGAAATCGATGCGATTTCCGTCCAAGATAAAAAATCAATACTGGCTGAAAAAGCACAAATTATTGAGGGAAGTTTGAATACCGGCTTTGAAATGCCGATTCAAAAGCTTGCGGTTATTACAGAGGAAGAGCTTTTTAATAAAAAAACGAAAAGACAAAAACGCAGACAGAAATTATCAAATGCGGAACGGATTAAAAGTTATTCTGAGTTAAAAGTTGGCGATCATGTTGTCCATGTAAACCACGGGATAGGGAAATATTTAGGAATTGAGACACTCGTTATTAATGGCGTACACAAAGATTATCTTCATATCCGTTACCAAGGAACGGACAAACTTTATGTTCCTGTCGAGCAAATCGATCTTATTCAAAAGTACGTAGGTTCCGAGGGGAAAGATCCAAAGATCTATAAACTTGGTGGAAACGACTGGAAACGGGTTAAAAGTAAGGTGCAATCATCGGTAGAAGATATTGCCGACGATTTGATCAAACTATATGCCGAGAGAGAGGCAAGCAAAGGCTATGCATACTCACCAGATGGAGATATGCAAAGGGAGTTTGAGACATCCTTCCGATATGAAGAGACTGAAGACCAGCTTCGTTCGATTCATGAAATCAAAAAGGATATGGAAAACGAACGCCCAATGGATCGTTTACTCTGTGGAGATGTTGGCTATGGGAAGACAGAGGTAGCAATCAGAGCTGCTTTTAAAGCGATTGCCGATGGGAAACAAGTCGCGCTTCTTGTTCCGACTACGATTTTGGCACAACAACATTACGAAACAATTCGTGAGAGATTCCAAGACTATCCAATTAATATTGGTTTGTTGAGTAGATTCCGCTCGAAAAAACAGCAAAATGAGACGCTTAAAGGGCTGAAAGCAGGGACCGTGGATATTGTTATAGGTACCCACCGTTTATTATCGAAGGATATCACTTATCGTGATCTTGGCTTATTGATTATTGATGAGGAACAAAGGTTTGGCGTTACGCATAAAGAGAAAATTAAGAAACTAAAAACAAATGTTGATGTTCTAACGTTGACAGCAACACCCATTCCGCGAACGCTTCATATGTCGATGCTCGGGGTCCGAGACTTGTCTGTGATTGAAACTCCGCCGGAAAATCGTTTTCCAGTTCAAACGTATGTAATGGAGTATAACGGTGGGCTCGTTCGTGAGGCGATTGAGCGTGAATTAGCGAGGGAAGGCCAAGTTTATTTCTTATATAATCGCGTCGAAGATATCGAAAGAAAAGCAGAAGAAATCTCGATGCTTGTCCCAGATGCAAGGGTGACATATGCTCATGGGAAAATGACAGAAAATGAATTAGAGTCTGTTATGCTTGGATTTTTAGAGGGAGAATATGATGTCCTTGTGAGCACAACGATTATTGAAACAGGGGTCGATATTCCTAACGTAAATACATTAATCGTTTATGATGCTGATAAAATGGGATTATCTCAACTTTATCAGTTGAGAGGACGTGTCGGGCGTTCCAACCGAATCGCTTATGCGTACTTCACTTATCGGAAGGATAAAGTGCTGACGGAAGTAGCGGAAAAGCGGCTTCAAGCGATTAAAGAGTTTACAGAGTTAGGTTCCGGTTTTAAAATCGCGATGCGGGACTTGTCCATCCGCGGTGCCGGTAATTTATTAGGAGCCGAGCAGCATGGGTTCATTGATTCAGTCGGATTTGATTTGTATTCACAGATGTTGAAGGAAGCGATCGAAGAAAGAAGACCAGAGGTTGAACAAAAACGCCAGCCGACGGTTGAAATTGATTTGCAAATGGATGCTTATATTCCTGATGCCTATATTGCTGATGGTCACCAAAAAATTGAAATGTATAAACGTTTCCGCGGACTCATCACTTTAAACGACATGGAAGAGTTACAAGAAGAAATGATTGATCGTTATGGTGCTTACCCGGTCGAGGTAGTTAATCTCTTCAAGGTCGCTGAATTAAAAATTTATGCTGAGATGGCCGGTGTAGAAACAGTAAAGCAAACAAAACAGGAAATTACTATTTTAGTATCAGATGTAGGGACAGCGCGAATTGACGGTCAAAAGGTATTTCAAATTAGTAGTCAATATCGAAAAAGTGTCGGTTTAGGAATGGATGGCCAAAAGCTAAAGATTGTCGTTCACACGAGAGGATTAAATAAAGACGAGTGGTTTAACATTACGTTTGAAATGGTAAAAGGGCTTCACGATTCAGTAAAAGAAGAGGAGAACTCTGTATCTTAATGATGACGCACATGCCTAAATTTCATCCAACAGGTTTCAATTCGCCAAAACGCGGGTAAATCATATGTAAAGCTAACTGGTATGATTATCCTTTTTTGGAATTTATATAAGCAATGAGAAATTATTCTTGGATGTATAGAACTTTCCAGATGAAAGATACTAAGTTCAATCATGGTAATGGTGGATAAATTAAAGGGTTCAACCATCATTGTCCAAAACAATCATCAGATGAAAGTGAGGCAACGTTGGATGAAAGCAACTGGTATTGTTCGTCGTATCGATGATTTAGGTCGTGTCGTAATTCCGAAGGAAATTCGTAGGACACTTCGTATTCGTGAAGGTGACCCATTAGAAATTTTTGTTGACCGTGATGGAGAAGTCATATTAAAGAAATACTCCCCAATTAGTGAATTAGGTGACTTTGCTAAGGAATACGCAGAAGCACTGTATGACAGTTTAGGCAACCCAGTCCTTATTTGTGACCGAGACACCTATATTGCAATCGCTGGTGGTTCTAAAAAAGAATATCTAAATAAAAATATAAGTGATCTCGTTGAGAAGGCGATGGAGGAACGATCTTCCGTTTTGATGAACCAACAAGGGTCAGTCGCCTTAGTTGAAGGAATTGATGATGAAATCTCTGCGTATACAATTGGACCGATTATTGCAAATGGGGATCCAATCGGAGCAGTAATTATTTCCTCGAAAGAGGGTTCGTTAGGAGAAGTAGAACAAAAAGCGGTTGAAACCGCTGCTGGTTTTCTCGCACGTCAAATGGAGCAATAAGCAAAAGGCAACCTTTTTGGTTGCCTTTTGCTTATTCAGGCAGACAAACAAACCTGGTTGTCATCTTCTTTTCATGATTTAGTGTGGTATAATACATTCGATTATGAATTGGAAGGAGTTGGGCAATGAAGCCCGATAGAGAATCACAACTATTATTTAGAGGTGCCTTCATATTAACTTGTGCAGCGATTGTAACAAAAATTTTAAGCGCAATTTACCGAGTTCCCTTTCAAAATATTGTTGGGGATGTCGGCTTTTACATATACCAACAAGTTTACCCATTTTATGGGATGATGCTAATCCTTGCAACCCAAGGATTCCCAGTCGTCATTTCAAAATTATATAAAGAACAGCTTTCGCAAGGGAATGAACAGAAAGGGGCAAAAGTTTTAGCCATCTCTTTCTTTTTTTTACTTTTCTTCAGCTGTAGCCTTTTTCTGTTCTTTTATTTCGGAGCAGATTGGATTGCCTCAATTATGGGAGATGAGCAACTTAGTTCTTTGTTTCGAGTTGTCGCAATTCCATTTTTAATCTTGCCGTTTACTGCCAGTTTGAGGGGGTACTTTCAAGGGAGAGGCAATATGATTCCGACTGCCATTTCTCAAGTTGGTGAACAGCTTGTTCGTGTGATAACGATTATCCTTCTTTCGTATGTATTGCTGGAGGCAGGCTATTCTCTTTATACAGCAGGAAGTGGAGCTGTCTTTGGCGCAGTGACTGGCGGATTAGTTGGTTTATCGACTTTGACGTTCTTTTTTTTAAGGAAAGCAGATGTTCGCTTTGCTAAAGAAGATCGAGGATTGAATTTATTTAGAGGGGCAGGTCCTGTTTTAAAATTGCTGATTATTCAAGGATTTGCAATTAGTATCAGCAGTATGGTTCTAATTCTCATGCAGCTGGCAGATGCCTTAAACCTTTATAATTTGTTAATAGCAACCGGAATAGAGGAAAATGTCGCAAAGATTTCTAAAGGGGTTTTTGACCGCGGCCAACCACTTATCCAACTTGGGACCGTCGTTGCTACTTCGATGGCATTATCAATTGTACCGGCAATCTCGGGAAGGAAACAAAAAGAAGAAATCATCATTGATGTCCGAATTGCTCTGCAAGTAAGTCTTATCGTGGGTGCGGCTGCTGCAGTCGGATTATTCAGCATCATTGAACCGACAAATAGAATGCTGTTTGAAAACAATGAAGGGTCCGCTGTTCTCGCCATTTTAAGCATCGCTATCTTCCCTGTATCGATGCTGATTACGATTTCCGGAGTATTTCAAGGGATGGACAACCCGATTTATCCAGCCTATATGATTGCTGCTAGTTTCGCATTGAAATACGGATTGAACGTACTTCTCGTTCCTCTCTATGGAACGAAAGGTGCAGCAATTGCCACATTAATTGCCCTTTCTATCGTTCTATTACTTATGATCAGAAAGCTTCGACAAACGATGCAGCAACAGGTTTTATCCCTTCTATTTATAGGGAAAGTGCTAATTGTTTCAGGAATTATGGGGGTTTTTCTCCATTTTTATTTGGCAGTTACAGATTATGCTATAAATTTATGGCTACCAGGGAGGTTAGGGGCTTCTATGCAGGCATTATCTGCAGTCGCCTTAGGGGCTATTCTCTATTTAGTCACAGTTATTAAATTGAAATTGTTGCGGGAGTATGAATTACTCATGCTTCCATTTGGAAGCAAGCTGTTATTTTTGCTGCCGCAAAAGACAGGAGACGATCGATGATGAATAAAATACTTGTCCTTGGTCTAGGAGCTGGGGATTTGAATCAAATTCCTTATGGGGTTTATAAAAGTTTAACAAAGGAAAAGACGGTTTATTTGCGGACGAAGGAACATCCTGTCGTCTCACAGCTTGAAGCAGAGGGATTTCACTTTTCTTCTTTTGATTCGATTTATGAACAAAATGACGAGTTTTCCGCCGTTTATGAGAAAATCTGTGAAACGCTGTTGGAAAAGGCGTCCACCGAAACAAAAATCATTTATGCTGTGCCAGGACATCCGCTAGTCGCCGAAAAAACGGTGCAGCTTTTATTGGAAAGGGCACCAAAATATAAAGTTGAGATTGAAATAGGCGGTGGCCAAAGCTTTTTAGATGCGGCTTTTCAAGCATTAAAGATTGATCCAATCGAAGGATTCCAACTATTGGATGCTACCGATTTATCACGGGAGATGGTACGGCTCAATACCCATATGCTTATCGGTCAAGTATATGATCGTTTTGTTGCCTCTGAAGTTAAATTGACGTTAATGGAGAAATTTCCAGATGAATATAAAATTGCGATTGTCACCGCGGCTGGGAGTGAAAGGGAATCGATTAAATGGATCCCTTTGTATGAACTAGACCGCGAAGTCGAGGTCGACAATTTAACGACGGTCTATGTTCCACCGGCAAATGAGGATTCGATTCTTTATCGTGAATTTTCAACTCTTCGTCAAATCATTGCAACGTTAAGAGGACCGAATGGCTGTCCTTGGGATAAAAAACAAACCCATGCGTCATTGAAAAAGTATTTGATTGAGGAGTCATATGAGTTAATCGAAGCGATTAATGAAGAAGATATTGATCATATCATAGAAGAACTGGGCGATGTTCTCCTCCAAGTGATGCTACACGCACAAATTGGTGAAGACGATGCGTATTTTACGATTGACGATGTGATTGCGGGAATCTCAGAAAAAATGGTAAGGCGCCATCCTCATGTATTTGGAACATTTGTAGCTGAAGATGAAGAGGCTGTTTTAAAAAATTGGCAAATAATCAAACAGCAGGAAAAGGGGGAAGAGAAACAATCACTGTTGGAAGGGGTTGGCAAAGGGTTGCCTAATTTACTAAAGGCAGTCGAGCTCCAAAAGGAAGCGGCTAAAGTTGGGTTTGACTGGGGTGACATTACCCCAATCCTTGAGAAGGTGCAGGAAGAGTTCGCTGAGTTTCAAGAGGCGATGCAGGAAAAGTCTCGGGAAGAAATGGAACTTGAATTCGGTGATTTGTTGTTTGCACTTGTCAATGTAGCTAGACATGAGAAAATTAATCCAGAAGAGGCGTTACTTCGAACAAATCAGAAGTTTAGCCGCCGTTTTCGGTATATTGAGGAAAAGGTAGCCGAGGCAGGGCGACCATTTACTGATTTCACGCTCGAGGAGCTTGACGCTTTCTGGGTCGAAGCAAAGGAAAAAGGCAAATAGGAGATGAAAATATGCGGTTAGATAAATTTTTAAAAGTATCGAGGTTAATTAAAAGAAGAACATTGGCAAAGGAAGTTTCCGATCAAGGCAGAATTTCTGTCAATGGACAACCTGCTAAGGCGAGTACGAATGTAAAAGTAGGAGATGAGTTGTCAATCCGCTTCGGGCAAAGAATGGTTACAGTAAAAATTGAGCGGATCCAAGAAAATACCCGTAAAGAAGAAGCGGCAGAGATGTATACAATTATAAAGGAAGAACGCCTTTCTGAATCGGAGTGATAGGCTTGTTCTAATTTCAATCCTCCAATCATACATATGTACAAACCGTGTATAACGCGATTGTGAGGGATTAATATGAGCCAGTATTTTGAACAAAATCAACAAAAAAATAATGTACCTGACCATGATGTGATCATGAGAGGCAGACGAACACTTGAAATCTCTGGAGTTAAGCAGGTAGAAAGCTTTGATAATGAAGAGTTTTTGCTTGAAACTGTGATGGGATTTCTCGCGATTAAGGGTCAAAATTTGCAAATGAAGAATTTAGATGTCGACAAAGGGATTGTTTCGATTAAAGGGAAGGTTTTTGATCTAGTGTATTTAGATGAGCAGCATGGGGAGAAGGCTAAAGGGTTCTTTAGCAAGCTGTTCAAATGACACTTACAACCCAATTCCTTACGATGATTGCAATGATAGGAATGGGGAGTCTTTTTGGGGCGATGCTTGATACGTATAATCGATTTTTACAGCGCCAACGGAGGAAAACATGGATTGTTTTTATTAACGATTTGCTATTCTGGATTCTTCAAGGGCTTTCCATTTTCTATGTTTTGTTTTTAGTGAATGAAGGCGAGGTGCGAATTTACATCTTCCTTGCTTTACTGTGTGGATTCGCTGCCTATCAAAGCCTGATTAAGCGTTTATATTTAAAATGCTTGGAGTGGATGATTTCTTTCGTCATTTCCACGTACAAGCTGATAGTAAAAATCGTCATCGTTTTAATTATTAAACCTGTGCGTTCTCTTCTGTTAACAATTCTTTCTTTGCTCATTATTTTTGGAAAAGGACTTCTCACGATTTTAAAAGCGTTGTTATTGACTTTATGGTGGGTTTTAAAAGTAGTGTGGAAACCAATTAAATGGCTTTTATTAATTTTATGGAGACTTTTGCCGAAAAGGGTGAAAAATACCGTCGAGAAATTATATAATAAAATGGCAGGATTTAACGATAAAATCCAGAAATACACTACTAAATTTATAAACAAGTTAAAATCAATTAAAAATAATAAAAAATAAGGGAGGACTGCGAGGAATATGAGCGCCATAAGGAAACGAACGATTGCTAAACTTGAAAATGAGTATATACAACAGAGGAAGAACGAAGGAATTGCAAAAACGAGAAAGCAAAAACGGTTATATAGGCGCCTCGCAGTCTTCTTTGTCTTTGCGGTATTTATGACAGTGATTATGTTAACGACGTTTATTTCGCAAACGGCTGCATTAGAAGAAAAGCAGCAAATAATGGAAGAACGTGAACAGGAATTGGCTGAATTACAAAAACGGCATGCATATCTTGAGAATGAAATCTCCAAATTAAACGATGAGGAGTATATTGCCAAATTGGCTAGAAGGGATTATTTCTTGTCACAAGAAGGAGAAATCATTTTTAGTTTACCGGAGGGAAAATAAGAAATACAGTAGAATGAGTGGCTTATTGACACCCTTTTTCGAAATTCGGTATAATATAAAGTAAGTTTGATTTTTTATACTTTTAAGGAGGAAAATTCTTTTTATGTCAATCGAAGTAGGCAGCAAGTTGCAGGGGAAAGTAACCGGTATTACGAATTTCGGAGCGTTTGTGGAGCTGCCGGAAGGATCAACAGGGCTTGTCCATATTAGTGAGGTTGCCGACAATTACGTCAAGGACATTAATGATCATTTAAAGGTCGGCCAACAAGTCGAAGTAAAAGTAATTAATGTTGAAAAGGATGGAAAAATCGGTCTCTCGATTAAAAAGGCAGTGGATAAACCTGAAAGGCCTGCTAAGCCAGATTCAAAGCCATACTCAAAGCCATACTCACAGCGTCCGCGCCATAATAAAGCAAATGATAATCGTAACACCACCCGTCCGGAAAATTTTGAAACAAAAATGGCAAAGTTTTTAAAGGATAGTGAAGACCGCTTGTCATCTTTGAAGCGCAATACTGAATCAAAACGAGGAGGTAGAGGGGCGAAAAGAGGATAACTTGCTGCTGACTAATATATACGAAACAAAGGCATTTCGCCTTTTTAAGACAAGTCAACTGACTTGTCTTTTGTTTTTACGCAATCTATTAAGCTAGAAAAAGCACTGATACAATAGAAATCAGTGCTTTTTCCTTTTCTTTTTGTGATGACCCCTACGGGATTCGAACCCGTGTTACCGCCGTGAAAGGGCGGTGTCTTAACCGCTTGACCAAGGGGCCATGAATTAGCTGCGGCGCCTAGGGACTCGGGGTTATAAGCCAATCCGGACAAGAAGGTTAAAGAACAACCTTCTCGCCGGCTCGTCTTATGCCTGTCGTCCCTGATCAAGGCGCCTCCGCATCCAAGATTGTCCAGCTACGGCTCCTAGCGACTAGTGTCCTTCGCTCTCCTCCCTACGATAAGTCAACATCGAATCGCTAACGCTCTTCGTGTTTCCTTTATCTCAGTCGAAGCGCTCCAGGCCATACGTCGCTAAACAGTCGCCTTCGCATCCAAGTATAGCGGCGGAGGGGATCGAACCCCCGACCTTACGGGTATGAACCGTACGCTCTAGCCAGCTGAGCTACACCGCCAAGAATTTCGTGTGTAATTAAAACACAAGATTCATAATACCGAGATATTCCCATCCTGTCAATGAAAAAACAAAAGAATTATGTTGTCTTTTCAGCACATATACAGTCGAACGAAAATAGAATGCTTGTCCTTCATTTTGACAAAATTTTAGCGATTCATTTTTTATAATGAAAAGCAACGATAAAAAGGCAAGGAGTGTTATAAATGCAAAATGTAGAAAGGACGACTATGATGAAGCCTGCAAGTGAAGTCAATCTTGCTAAACAGAGATTTGATTTCTCCAAACTGTTAGGGAAAATTCAGACAGCCTTTGATCTATTCTTCTTTAAGAAAGGCTATATCTTTTTATTTATTGGTTTCCTTTTAGGCAGGGCATTAATTTTAGCAAAACTAACGCCTTTTAGTTTACCATTCTTTGCAGCCGTCTTTCTAATCCGAAGAGACCGTGCACCGCTTGCCCTCCTAGGATTAGTGGCTGGGTCAGCGACGTTAGCCCTTTCAGAAGCTGCTTTTACATTTGGAACAATTCTTATATTTATATTATTGTATCGTCTTGTTGAAAATTGGGTGAAAAGTGATTTAAAAGCACTGCCCCTCGTTGTTTTTTTGACAATCGCATTGATGGAGCTATCAAGAAGTTTCTTTATTAATAGCCAATTAACTGTTTTTGATTGGGCAATGGTTGGAACGGAAGCGGGATTAGGCCTAATTCTTACCTTAATCTTCTTACAGGGAATTCCGCTAATGACGATTAGCAAACGAAAGCAGTCATTAAAAACAGAAGAAATTGTTTGCCTCATTATTATGCTCGCTTCGATTATGACTGGGACGATTGGTTGGAGCATTTATGATGTTTCCGTTGAACACACATTGGCTCGCTATATGGTATTGTTATTTGCCTTTGTTGCTGGGGCGACGGTTGGATCTACTGTTGGGGTCGTAACTGGCTTGATTTTTAGTCTCGCTAGTTTATCAAGTTTTTCTCATTTAAGTTTGCTCGCCTTTGCAGGGCTTTTGGGCGGGTTATTAAAAGAGGGGAGAAAGATTGGCGTTTCTGTCGGACTTCTCCTTGCAACCTTGTTAATCGGAATGTATGGGGAAACAGGCGAACCGTTAAGTAAAATGATGCTTGAGTCTTCGGTAGCGGTTCTATTGTTTCTACTAACTCCGAGTATCCTTACGTCAAAAATAGCTAAACATATCCCAGGTACATCAGAATATTCAGCCGAACAACAGCATTATATGCGGAAAATGCGTGATGTAACGGCTAGACGGGTGGCGCAATTTTCAAATGTATTTCAGGCGCTTTCAAATAGTTTCTCAACCATTGAACAGGAAGAAATTCGAGATGAACCCGATCGCGACCTTGATTATTTCCTGAGCAATGTTACTGAAAAAACATGTCAAACTTGTTTTAAAAAGGATCATTGTTGGGCCCGGAACTTTAATACAACCTATGAACATATGAGCAATATTATGCATGAAATGGATCAAAACGGGACGATTTCGCTGCAATTGTCGCGTGAATGGGATAAACATTGTACACGTTCAAAAAAAGTGTTGGAAATTATCCAGCATCAATTAACATTTTATCAGGCTAACCGGAAATTAAAAAAGCAGGTCCAGGAAAGCCGAAAACTTGTTGCAGAACAATTATTAGGTGTATCAGAAGTGATGGAGGATTTTGCTAAGGAGATTCAAAGAGAACGAGAAAATCATCATAAACAAGAGGAGCAAATCTTAAATGCGCTTCAGGAATTTGGCATTGAAATTGAACAAGTCGAAATCTTTAGCCTCGAACAAGGAAATGTTGATATAGATATGACCATTCCTTTTTGTGGGGGACATGGTGAGTGCGAGAAATTAATTGCACCAATGCTTTCAGATATTCTTGGTGAAACGATTCTTGTTAGCGCTGAGGAATGCGCAAAAACTCCTAATGGTTTTTGTCAGGTAACATTCCGCTCAGCAAAGGCCTTTAAAGTTAATACGGGGGTAGCGCATGCCGCTAAAGATGGGGACTTAATTTCTGGAGATAGCTTTTCGACAATTGAATTAGGAAGCAGGAAATTTGCGATTGCGATTAGTGATGGTATGGGTAATGGCGAACGAGCTCATTCGGAAAGTCAAGAAACATTAAAACTATTGCAAAAAATCCTTCAGTCTGGGATTGATGAGAAAGTAGCGATTAAATCAGTGAACTCGATTCTTTCTTTAAGAACGACGGACGAGATTTTTTCCACTTTAGATTTGGCGATGATTGATCTAAAAGATGCTTCGTCTCGCTTTTTAAAAATTGGCTCCACTCCTAGTTTTATAAAAAGAGGAAATAAAATTATTAAAGTACAAGCAAGTAATTTACCGATGGGGATCCTCCATGATTTTGAAGTTGATGTCGTTAGTGAGCAATTAAAGGCTGGTGATTTGCTCGTTATGATGAGTGACGGCGTTTTTGAAGGACCGAAACATGTAGAAAACTATGATCTATGGATGAAAAGGAAAATAGCTGAACTAGAAACGGATGACCCGCAAGCAATTGCTGATTTAATCATGGAAGAAGTGATCCGTTCGAGGTCAGGATTAATCGAAGACGATATGACCGTTGTCGTAGCAAAAATTGACCATAATATTCCGAAATGGGCATCAATTCCTGTACAAAACCTCCGAAAGCAGGCATAACTGTTAAATCCTTTGCCAAAGCAGATTATGTATATTTTTTCCCTTCTGTGTCGATGATGGTAGTAACTTTAGCGATACGGAGGGGTTTCGATGAAAACGGGGACGTTGAAGCAAATTTTGCTCATTACAGATGGTTGCTCAAACCAGGGAGAAGATCCGATAGCGATGGCTGCACTTGCCAAAGAACAAGGTGTAACCGTAAATGTCATTGGTGTGATGGAGAAGGATGTCATTGATGATCAAGGTTTAAAAGAAATTGAAGGAATTGCACTTGCTGGTGGTGGTGTCAGTCAGGTCGTATACTCGCAACAACTTTCGCAAACCGTTCAAATGGTGACTCGAAAGGCAATGACACAAACGCTACAGGGGGTTGTGAACAAGGAGTTGCAGCAAATTTTAGGTGGAGCAAAGACGATGGAGGATTTGCCGCCAGAGCAACGTGGTGAAGTGATGGAAGTCGTGGATGAACTAGGAGAAACGGTGTCACTAGAAGTGTTAATTCTTGTGGATACTAGTGCTAGCATGAAGCATAAACTTCCTACTGTTAAAGAGTCATTAATCGATCTTAGCATAAGCTTGAATGCTCGTTCAGGAGATAACCGCTTTTCCGTTTTTGTATTTCCAGGGAAAAGAAAAGAAGTTGAAAAATTACTTGAGTGGACACCAAGGCTTGAATCGCTTACCTCGATTTTTTCAAAGCTTACGACAGGTGGAATTACACCGACAGGTCCAGCTATAAAGGAAGCCATTAGCTACTTTGAGCAAAAACGATCATTAAGGAGACTGCTTTCTCGTGATGATGAACAATACTTTGAAGAGTCTGTCTAAACTTAGTCCCGGAACGAGCATTCGAGGGAAATGGCATCAGAAGGAGTATATTGTCGTTAAACAACTCGGTTTCGGTGCAAATGGTATTGTTTATTTAGTACGGGATGGAACCCGTCCGGCAGCTTTAAAAATAAGTGACAATTCATCCTCGATCACGACTGAGGTCAATGTGCTTAAATCTTTTACCAAGGTCCAGGGGTCTGCCCTTGGGCCTTCTTTGTATGATGTCGATGATTGGGAACAAGTTGGCCAAAGAAATAGCTTTTATGTGATGGAGTACATTAAAGGACCAGATTTATTGTCATATATTCAGGGAAAAGGAAACGAATGGTTAGGCGTTCTGATGCTCCAATTGTTGAACGATCTTGAGGTATTACACAGAAATGGTTGGGTTTTTGGGGATTTAAAGCCTGAGAATTTGATCGTAACTGGGCCGCCAGCAAGAGTGAGATGTATAGATGTGGGAGGAACGACATTAAAGGGGAGAGCAATAAAGGAGTTTACGGAATTTTATGATCGGGGATATTGGGGGCTTGGCGGTAGAAAAGCAGATGAAAGCTATGATCTTTTTGCTGTTGCGATGGTGATCATCAATACAGCCTATCCGAAGAGATTTAATAAAACGACTGGCGGGCTTTCACAGATCATGCAAATGGTGAAGCAGAAATCAGAATTGAAATTGTTTGAAGGCGTGATTCAAAAAGCGCTTGAGGGCCAATACCTCTCAGCGAGTGAAATGAGAAAGGATGTTTTACAAACACTTCAGCCTTCTAAACGACAAAGAAGGTCAAAGCAGACACAACACAAACCGAATTCACAACAAACAAGGGTTAAGAAAAATGCTGGCAAGGCAAAAAAGAAAGGTAGTTTATTAGAAACGGTTCTATTAATCGCTTCCATATCAATCATTTATTTATTCTATATTTATAGCCAGATTCTTTAATTTCTTTGAAACTTTTCAGCTCTTCGTTCGTATAATAGGGATATACAAAATCAAAAAGGAAGATCAATATGATAGATACAAAGGTCTCTATCTTTTTAAAAAAGCAAGGAATTCATTTACAAGGGAAATCGGTAGCTGTCGGTGTATCAGGCGGGCCTGATTCTCTCGCACTCTTACATTATTTATGGCGAATGAAAGAGAAATTTGACTTAAATTTATTGGCGCTTCATGTCGACCATATGTTTAGGGGGGCGGAATCTTACCAAGATGCCTTGTTTGTTCGCGATTTTTGCGAGGAGAGAAAGATTCCGTTTGAAATGATACAAGTGAATGTTCCCGAATATATGAAAAGCTCCGGTAAAAGTTCGCAAACAGCCGCACGTGAACAAAGATACCAATTCTTCGAGAAAGCAATGAAAAAACATCGAATGGAACTTTTGGCATTGGCTCATCATGGCGATGATCAAATCGAAACGATTTTAATGAGATTGACTCGTGGCAGCTCAGGGAAAGCAAGAGCAGGAATGCCATTTTCGCGGCCGATTGCAGATGGTCAGATCATTCGTCCTTTCTTATGTTTGACAAAAGCAGAACTGGAGTCTTATTGCGAAGATCATCAATTAAAACCACGGCTAGATCCTAGCAATGAAAAAGATTTTTATATTCGAAATCGGTTTAGAAGACATGTTCTTCCATTTTTAAAAAAAGAAAACCCCCATGTACATGTGCATTTTCAGCGTTTTAGTGAAGAATTGGAAAAGGATGATGAATATCTTATTGAATTAACAAACACAGAAATGAATAAAGTAATGAGGAAAACAGAAGGCGCGGTTACCCTTCGTATTGATGATTTTCTTGCTATGCCAATACCTTTACAAAGGCGGGGGATTAAACTAATATTAGATTATCTTTACAAAGAACTGCCTACATCGCTTTCCGCTATACATATTGATAGCATTTACTCAATGATTCAAAATCCTCATCCATCTGGTTCTCTTGATTTTCCAAATGGCTTAAAAATCACACGCTCATATGGTGATTTGTATTTTGAAGCAAACCCAGTTGATTATGAACCATTCTCTATTGAGATCAATGGTCCTGGGTTGGTGAAGTTGCCTGATGGAGGTATGCTTGAAGCAAAGTATTGGACAAATCAGTTAGGTGAGATGCAGAAAGATTGGTCTTTTTACGTAAATATGAGTGACACGAACTTTCCGCTAATTATCCGAACTAGAAGGACTGGAGATCGAATGTCCGTAAAAGGAATGACGGGGACGAAAAAACTGAAGGATATTTTCATCGAAAAGAAAATTCCACTGTTTGCACGAGATCAATGGCCAGTTATTACTGACTCTAATGACAAAATACTTTGGGTTCCAGGCCTAAAAAAATCGAGTGATACTGTTGAGGACGAAACGATGCACGATGCTGTGTTAATACTAATTTATAAGCATGATCTATTTCAGGGGGCACAAGGACAATGAAACATGATATTGAAAAAATCCTCATTTCAGAGGAAGAATTGCAAGAGAAAACAAAGGAGCTCGGACAATTGTTGACCGAGGAGTACAATGGTCGTTTTCCGCTAGCGATCGGCGTTTTAAAAGGTGCGATGCCATTTATGGCTGATTTACTTAAAAAAGTTGATACCTACTTGGAAATGGATTTCATGGATGTTTCTAGCTACGGGAGCTCCACTGTTTCATCAGGAGAAGTTAAGATAGTGAAGGACTTAGACACATCAGTTGAAGGCAGAGATATTTTAATTATTGAAGATATCATTGATAGTGGACTCACACTTAGCTATCTTGTTGAGTTATTTCGCTATCGAAAGGCAAAGTCCATTAAAATTGTTACATTACTAGATAAACCTACGGGGAGAAAGGTTGACCTGCAAGCGGATTATGTAGGATTTGTCGTGCCGGATGCGTTTGTTGTTGGCTATGGGTTGGACTATGCGGAAAAATATCGTAATCTCCCTTACATCGGAGTGCTAAAACCGGAAGTTTATACAAAGAACGATTAAACGGGTCTTTTAAGACGATAACATTTTTAAATAAGGTTTATTCCTTGTATAGCGCTAATTTTTTGTGATAATATTTAATATAGTCTGTTGACCGTGGGAGGAGGTAAGGGATGAATCGGATTTTCCGTAATACCATCTTTTATTTATTAATATTTTTAGTGATTATTGGGGTTGTCAGTTTCTTTAATGGGAGCAATCAGCCTACACAGCCGATTGCCTATAATGAATTCATAGAAGAACTTGAAAATGGCCGAGTACAAGCACTAACCATTCAGCCAGAGCGAGGCGTATATGAAGTTAGAGGGCAAATGGTAGGCGCTGAAGAAAACGAATTTTTTATTACTTACGTGTGGAACAGCGAGTCTCAGTTAGCTGAAATCAGAGCGATTGCAGAGATTGCAAAGGTTGAAGTTTTACCAGCGAAGGAAACGAGTGGCTGGGTGACATTCTTTACATCAATCATTCCATTCATTATCATCTTCATTCTCTTCTTCTTCTTATTGAACCAAGCCCAAGGGGGCGGAAGTCGAGTCATGAACTTCGGTAAGAGCAAAGCGAAGCTCTATAACGATGAGAAGAAAAAAGTACGCTTTAAAGATGTTGCGGGAGCAGATGAAGAAAAGCAAGAGCTTATAGAAGTTGTTGAATTCTTAAAAGACCCTCGTAAGTTCGCTGAACTAGGAGCGAGAATTCCTAAGGGGATCCTTTTAGTGGGACCTCCTGGAACTGGTAAAACATTACTTGCCCGTGCAGTTGCAGGGGAAGCAGGCACACCGTTCTTCTCGATAAGTGGTTCTGACTTTGTCGAGATGTTTGTCGGTGTCGGTGCATCTCGTGTACGTGATTTATTTGAAAATGCAAAGAAAAATGCACCATGTATAATCTTTATTGATGAAATTGACGCAGTTGGCCGCCAGCGTGGAGCAGGTCTTGGTGGTGGGCACGATGAGCGTGAACAAACATTGAACCAGTTGCTTGTTGAAATGGATGGATTTGGCGCAAATGAAGGTATCATTATTGTTGCCGCAACAAACCGTCCGGATATTCTCGACCCAGCACTTTTACGCCCTGGACGTTTTGACCGTCAAATTACAGTTGACCGTCCAGATGTGAATGGACGTGAGGCGGTTCTTAACGTTCACGCACGCAACAAGCCATTGGCTGATTCTGTCAACATGCGAGCGATTGCTCAACGCACACCAGGTTTTTCTGGTGCAGATTTAGAAAACCTATTGAACGAAGCTGCCCTTGTAGCTGCTCGTCAAAATAAGAAGAAAATTGAAATGGAAGATATCGATGAAGCGACAGACCGGGTAATTGCTGGTCCGGCGAAAAAGACACGCGTCATTTCGACGAAGGAACGGAATATCGTTGCTTTCCACGAAAGCGGACATACTGTAATCGGGCTAATATTAGATGATGCCGATATTGTTCATAAAGTAACCATCGTTCCACGTGGTCAAGCGGGTGGCTATGCGGTTATGATGCCAAAAGAGGACCGTTACTTTATGACAAAACCAGAGCTTCTTGATAAAATCACCGGACTTCTCGGTGGCCGTGTCGCAGAAGAAATTGTCTTTGGCGAAGTGAGTACAGGAGCTCATAACGACTTCCAACGCGCAACGACTATTGCGAGGAAAATGGTCACTGAATATGGGATGAGTGATAAGCTTGGTCCGCTTCAATTCGGTCAAGCACAAGGAGGGCAAGTCTTCCTTGGACGCGATTTTCATAATGAGCAAAATTACTCTGATGCAATTGCCTATGATATTGATTTAGAGATCCAACGAATTATTAAGGAATCTTATGCTCGAGCAAAACAAATTCTCACCGATAACAGAGATAAGCTTGATATCATTGCGAAAACATTATTAGATGTTGAAACTCTAGATGCAGAACAAATTAGGCATCTTGCTGATCATGGTACATTACCAGATCGCAGTTCAGCGAAAATAGTGGAAAGCGAAGATGTAAAAGTAACGATTAATAAAAAATCTGAGGAAGACTCAGACGAACCAACTGCTAACGATGAGGAAAAACCATCAGAAGAAAACAGAGACATAGACGATAAAAAAGAAGATAAGCCGAAAGAATAACAGTAAAAAGATGTCCTTTAAAGGGCATCTTTTTATGTTTTTAGAGAACATTGAATTATGGTATGATGTTGGCAGGTTATAGGTTGAAAAAAACATAAAGTGGTGAGTAATTTGATCTTTGTAATTGATGTAGGAAATACAAATATTGTTTTAGGTGTATACAATGGACCAGAGTTAACACATCATTGGCGAATTGAGACGAACCGCCATAAAACAGAAGATGAATATGGAATGACGATAAAATCATTATTTGAGGATGCAAAATTAGTCGCATCACAAATCGATGGAATCATTATTTCATCTGTTGTGCCTCCAATTATGTTTTCTTTGGAGGGAATGTGTCAAAAATATTTTCAAATTAAACCATTAGTTGTAGGTCCTGGGATTAAAACGGGGTTAAACATTAAGTACGATAATCCGCGTGAAGTGGGCGCGGACCGTATCGTCAATGCCGTTGCTGCAATCCATGAATATGGAAGCCCACTCATTATCGTTGATTTTGGGACAGCGACTACTTATTGCTACATAAATGACCAAAAGCAGTATATGGGCGGAGCGATTGCTCCTGGAATTGGAATATCGACAGAAGCTTTGTACTCGAAGGCAGCTAAGTTACCGAGAATTGAAATTTCAAGACCTGATGATGTCATTGGGAAAAATACAGTATCAGCGATGCAGGCAGGGATTTTATATGGATATGTAGGTCAAGTAGAGGGAATAGTTAAACGGATGAAAGCGAAAGGTGGGAACCCAACGGTGATTGCTACAGGTGGGCTTGCACCGTTAATTGCCAAAGAAACGACTGAAATTGACATCGTTGACACAGATTTAACTTTAAAAGGATTAAAGCTGATTTATGGGCGCAATCAGTAGAAAATGAATAGCTAGTAAGTGTGTTAATGAGAAAGGGGTAAAAAACCGAATATGAGTGATTATTTAGTTAGAGCGCTAGCCTTTGGTGGTCAAGTAAGAGCATACGCAGTAAAGAGTACGGAAGCGGTTGGAGAGGCGCAACGTCGCCACTATACATGGCCTATCGCTTCTGCAGCGCTAGGACGGACGATTTCTGCAGGTGTAATGATGGGCGCGATGTTAAAAGGGGAAGAAAACTTAACGATTAAAATAGAAGGAGGTGGACCGCTTGGAGTCATCCTCGTTGATAGCAATGCAAAAGGCGAGGTTCGCGGTTATGTATCAAATCCCCATGTGCATTTTGACTTAAATGAACATGGCAAGCTAGATGTGAGACGAGCTGTTGGAACGGATGGCATGCTTTCAATTGTGAAGGATATCGGCTTGCGGGATTATTTTACTGGTCAAGTACCAATTGTTTCAGGGGAGCTTGGAGAGGATTTCACGTATTATTTTGTCACATCGGAACAGGTCCCATCCTCTGTCGGAGTTGGTGTGCTAGTGAATCCTGACAACAGCATTAAGGCAGCGGGTGGTTTTATCATCCAGTTGATGCCAGGTGTCGATGAAGAGACGATCTCGTCGATTGAAAAGAGGTTGCAAGAGGTTCCGCCTGTTTCAAAGTTAATTGATAGAGGATTAACTCCTGAGGAGCTATTAAACGAGGTGTTAGGAAAAGCGAATGTAAAGATACTTGATTCATTGCCTGTAACATTCACGTGTAAATGTTCGAAGGAACGTTTTTCCAACGCAATTGTTAGTTTAGGTGAAGAAGAAATTGAGGATATGATTCTTAAGGATGGGCAGGCGGAAGCACAGTGCCATTTTTGCAATGAAGAATATATATTTACAAAAGAGGAATTAGAACAAATAAAGAAAGAAGCAAGATAGATGAGCTCTTTGGAGGAGAAACATGGGTAAAAAACAGCTTAGGCTCGTTGTTATTGTCCTAGCTGTCAGTAATATGCTGACCATCATGTTTTTTCTGGCCCGTGGAGATTGGAATGCAGCAAGAGAAACAGTTGCAACAATCGGAGGCGAAGCAATTACAAAGCATGAATGGCTGCAAGCGATGGAAGAAAGATATGGTGAAGAAACGCTGCGGAGTTTAATTGATCAGAAAGTAATGAAACAAATAGCAGATGAATACGGAATTGAGATTCCACCGAGCACTCTTGAACAGGAATTGGCGATGTATAGAAGGCTATATGGAACTTCTGGGCAGACTCTTGCCGATGAAGACTGGAGAGAACAGGTGGAAACTGGGTTGATTCTAGAAGAACTGCTTACAAAAGATGTGTTGATTCCTGAGGATGAGCTGAGGGGATACTACCAACAAAATGAAAAAATGTTTACTTTCGCAACATCGTATCATGTTTCGCAAATCATTGTTGAGACCGAAAGAGAAGCAGAACAGACAGTTGCGGAGCTTGAGGAAGGTTCAAGCTTTGCTGCACTAGCAATGGAACGATCCATTGATGAATTTTCAGCCTATCATGGCGGTGACATCGGTTTTATTAATAAAGATCGAGAAAGAATTGACCGACGTCTAATTGAGGAAGCTGAGAAGCTCGATTCGCTCTCATGGTCGTCTAAGCCAATTAAGATTGATTCAGGTTATGCAATCCTATATTTACATGAAAAACTTGAGGGAAAAACGTATTCCTTTGAAGAAGTGAGAGAGCAAATCCGCCGGCTGATGGCTATTGAACAAATGGAAATACCTATTTCTATTCAAGATTATTGGAATGAAGCAGATGTAACCTGGTTATATGAAGATCAAACGAATAAGTAGTTCATGAGAAAGGTACAAATCACCATCCAGATTTGTACCTTTTTTCCCGTATAAATAGCATCAATTTGTGGAAAATTTTAAAAGTTTACGTAAAAAAACTTTAATTTGATTGACATTACTAGTTAAGGTTGGTAAATTTAAATTAAACCAATACATTTACTCGGAATAAATATAAAGATAAAGAGAGGGATTATGATGGGACAAATAGCAAACTCAGTGATAGATCTTATCGGACGTACGCCAATTGTGAAATTAAACCGATTAACAGATGAGAACAGTGCAGAAGTATACGTGAAATTAGAGTATATGAATCCAGGAAGCAGTGTAAAAGATAGGATTGCCCTTGCAATGATAGAAGCAGCTGAAGAGAGTGGCGAGTTAAAAAAAGACGATATCATTGTTGAACCTACTAGTGGAAATACGGGAATTGGGCTAGCAATGGTTGCGGCTGCTAAAGGCTATAAAGCCACTTTAGTTATGCCAGAGACGATGAGTTTGGAACGACGAAATCTGCTTAGAGCTTACGGAGCAGAACTAGTATTAACACCAGGTCCGGAAGGTATGGGCGGAGCAATTAGAAAAGCGGAAGAGTTGGCAAAGGAAAAAGGCTATTTTATGCCGCAGCAATTTAAGAATTTCGCCAATCCAATTGTTCATGAAAAAACAACAGGTCCAGAAATTGTTGAACAAATGGGTGACCAGCTAGATGCATTTGTTTCAGGGATTGGTACTGGTGGAACAATTACTGGAGCAGGAAAGGTTCTTCGCGAAAAATACGAAGGAATTAAGATTGTCGCTGTAGAGCCAACGGATTCTCCTGTGTTATCTGGCGGGAAACCAGGTCCACATAAAATTCAAGGAATCGGTGCTGGGTTTGTCCCTGATGTTTTGAATACAGAGGTCTACGACGAAGTTATTCAAGTGGAAAATGAGCAAGCTTTTGAATATGCGCGCCGTGCAGCGAAAGAAGAAGGAGTATTAGGTGGTATTTCTTCGGGAGCAGCTATTTATGCGGCTTTAGAAGTTGCGAAGAAACTTGGGAAAGGCAAGAAAGTCCTTGCGATTATCCCAAGTAATGGGGAGCGTTATTTAAGTACTCCATTGTACCAATTCGACTAGAAATAGCAGGAAAGAGGCAGGCTTCCAGGAGAATGCCTCTTTTTTATGTCTAAAAGAAATGAAACAAAGAATGCCTTCATGTATGATGTTAGTTAGTGAAATAATAAGTAATGTGTGTGTATCATAAAAACCACTTAAACCTTTATAGAAGACAATTTCATTACATTGGAGGAAGAAAATGATCGAGCAAAAACATGGCATCATCCAAGCAGGGCGATACCGTTTGGATTACCAAGAAAAAACGTTAATAATGGGGGTTTTAAATGTTACCCCTGATTCATTCTCGGATGGTGGGAAGTATAACCGAATCGATGCAGCTCTAAAACATGTGAGTCAAATGGTCGAAGATGGAGCGGATATTATTGATATCGGTGGTGAATCAACGAGGCCTGGCTATACACCGATTTCTCCCGAAGAGGAATTAGAACGAATCATTCCAATTATTGAGGCGATTGCAGCCAATATCGATATTCCCTTGTCAGTAGATACGTATAAATCTACTGTTGCCAGTGGAGCGCTTGAAGCTGGCGCACATATTATCAATGATATATGGGGAGCTAAAGCTGATATGGATATAGCAAAGGTTGCCTCAAAATATGATGTTCCAATTATTCTTCAACATAACCGTAAGGATGAGCAATATAGTTATTTTATTCGCGATGTTTATAATGATTTATTTAAAAGCGTCGGTCTCGCAAGAATTGCGGGGGTGAAACCAGAGAAAATCATTCTTGATCCGGGAATTGGTTTTGCGAAAAATCATGAGCAAAACCTTGAAATGATGAGAAATCTCGATACAATGGTATCATTGGGATATCCAGTTCTGCTCGGGACATCAAGAAAGAGATTTATTGGCAATATTCTTAACTTACCAGTAACCGAAAGAATGGAAGGCACTGGTGCTACCGTTTGTTACGGGATTCAAAAAGGCTGCCAGATCGTTCGTGTCCATGATGTTAAGGAAATGTCTAGAATGGCAAAGATGATGGATGCTTTAATCGGAAAGGGACGAAAGAATGGATAAAATACATCTTAATAAAATGGAGTTTTATGGGTATCATGGTGTATTTCCGGAGGAAACAAAACTCGGGCAGCGCTTTATTGTTGACCTTACAATTGAATTAGATCTCGCAAAGGCTGGGAAAAGCGATTGCTTAGAAGATTCGATTAATTATGCTGAACTCTATGAAATTTGCCAACATGTCGTAGAAGGAAAGCCTTTTAAGCTTGTTGAGGCAGTAGCTGAGGAAATAGCGACTAAAACACTTGGAGAATTTTTAAATGTGTCTATTTGCCATGTAAAAGTGATTAAGCCTGACCCACCGATTCCCGGACATTATCAATCTGTTGCTGTAGAAATAACGAGAGGTCGATGAGCTTGAAGAATAATGTATTTATTGCTGTAGGATCAAATATCGGAGATCGGTTTGAATACATCAGTAAAGCTGTTAAACAAATAGATAGTCATGGAAAAATAAATGTGGTAAATACTTCATCTATTTATGAGACAGAGCCTATCGGATACACAGATCAGGATCGATTTTTAAATATGGTGCTTCAAGTGGAGACAGAGCTGGGCCCTTATGAATTATTAGAAGAACTGTTAATGATTGAAGATTTACTTGGAAGAAAACGGGGAAAAGTGTGGGGGCCGAGAACATTAGATCTTGACATTTTATTGTATAATCAAGAAAATATAAAATCAGAGAAGCTGACGATTCCGCATCCAAGAATGCAAGAGCGAGCTTTTGTGATGATTCCGTTAGGAGAACTAGAATTAGGTAGTAAGCTGGCCTCAGCAATAGCCAGTCTACCTGATAAAGAAGGAGTCCGTATATGGAAGCAGAAAAATGGGGAAGACGTATTCGCGCTTTTCGAAAACTAAAAGGTTTTACACAGGAAAGTTTGGCGAAACAACTAGGTATCTCTGTCTCTCTTCTCGGTGAAATTGAGCGGGGGAATCGGATGCCAGATGAAATATTTAAAACTCGTGTGGCTTATCAGCTTAATATAAGTGTAGATGAACTCACTCCTCCAGATGAGGGTGAATAGGACCCTTATAATAAATAAATGAAAACGAGGAGGTAGATGATGCTAAAAATCGGTGATATTCAAATTGATAATCCTGTCGTTCTAGCTCCGATGGCAGGAGTCTGTAACTCCGCTTTTCGCCTGACCGTAAAAGAATTTGGCGCTGGTCTTGTATGCGCAGAAATGGTCAGTGATAAGGGAATTGTTTTCCAAAATGAAAAAACATTAGACATGCTATATATTGATGAACGGGAATATCCATTAAGTCTGCAAATCTTTGGCGGTGAAAAAGAAACGCTTGTTGATGCTGCGAAATTTGTTGATAAAAATACGAATGCCGCCATTATTGATATCAATATGGGATGCCCTGTTCCAAAAATTACGAAATGTGATGCGGGAGCAAGGTGGCTATTAGATCCAAATAAAATTTATGATATGGTTTCAGCGGTAGTGGATGCTGTTGATAAACCTGTAACAGTAAAGATGCGTATGGGCTGGGACGATGACCATATTTACGCGGTTCAAAATGCACAAGCTGTAGAACGTGCTGGCGGCAGTGCGATTGCCCTTCACGGACGCACACGTGTGCAAATGTATGAAGGCAAAGCGAATTGGGATATTATACGAGAAGTAAAGCAAGAAATTAATATTCCACTCATTGGGAACGGCGATGTTCAGTCTCCACAAGATGCAAAGCGAATGTTAGACGAGACTGGTGTAGACGGTGTGATGATCGGACGTGCTGCACTAGGGAATCCATGGATGATTTACCGAACAGTAAAGTTTTTGGAAACGGGAGAATTAATCGGGGAACCAACTGTTCGTGAAAAAATTGATGTCTGTCTTCTTCATCTTGACCGATTAATTGAGTTAAAAAATGAAAATATTGCTGTTCGTGAAATGCGCAAGCATGCTGCTTGGTATTTGAAGGCAACCTGCGGCAATGCAATAGTCCGCAATGCGGTAAATGAATGTACGACTCGTGCCCAACTGGTAAGCCTTTTAACAAACTACGTTGAAGAAGTCGAGGCAAAAATGACAATCGAAGCGTCAAAAGCAGTTTAAGTTGACATTCAGAGCCGCTTTTTCTATAATACATTTGTTATTGACAACTACTGCCAGTCTCAAACTGGCAGTTTTTTGCTATTTACCATCATACTAAGTTAGAAACATCGAGTTCTTGTTAAAGCCCCTCTGGAGTTTTGAACTAGGGCTAAATACAATATTGTTTTCGACAAACTAGTTTACATAATGAACCAACAATTTCATAATTGGAGTGAAAATAAATGAGTCAGGAAGAATTAAATGACCAGTTTTTAGTCAGAAGAGAAAAAATGAATGCCTTAAGAGAAAAAGGACTTGATCCATTCGGTAAACGGTTTGAGCGGACCCATCATACAGGGCAAATTGTGCGTGAGTTTGAGAATCTAGATAAAGAAGAGCTTGATGCTATAAATGTTTCTGTAAAAATAGCTGGCCGTATTATGACAAAGCGTGGCAAAGGGAAAGCGGGCTTTGCTCACGTTAAAGATTTGAATGGACAAATTCAAATTTATGTTCGTCAAGATATGGTTGGTGAAGAGCAATATGAAATCTTTAATGATGTTGATCTCGGTGATTTAGTTGGAATTACTGGAACTCTGTTTAAAACAAAGGTCGGAGAATTATCAGTTAAGGTTAGTGAATTCGTGTTTTTATCAAAGGCATTGCGTCCGCTACCGGATAAATTCCATGGGTTAAAAGATGTAGAACAACGTTACCGCCAGCGTTATCTGGACCTTATCGTGAGCGATGAAAGCAAAGAAACGTTTATTAATCGCAGCCGAATTATTCAATCAATGCGCCGCTACCTTGATGATCATGGTTATTTAGAAGTTGAAACACCGATGATGCATTCGATTGCCGGAGGTGCTTCTGCACGTCCGTTTATTACCCATCATAATGCGCTGGATATGACACTATTTATGCGAATTGCAATCGAACTTCACCTAAAACGATTAATTGTAGGTGGCTTAGAAAAAGTATATGAAATTGGTCGAGTCTTTAGGAACGAAGGAGTTTCCACAAGACATAACCCAGAGTTTACGATGATTGAACTTTATGAAGCCTATGCCGATTATCGTGACATTATGTCCCTTACTGAAAATTTAATTGCTTACATCGCAAAGGATGTCCTTGGAACAACGAAAATCCAGTACGGTGACTATGAGATTGATTTAGAACCAGAGTGGAAGAGACTTCATATGGTTGACGCCATTAAAGAATATACAGGCGTTGATTTTTGGAAGGAAATGACGACTGAAGAAGCGTGTCAGCTAGCGAAAGCGCATGGAATCGAAATAACTGAACATATGCAGTACGGACATATCGTCAATGAATTTTTTGAGCAAAAAGTAGAGGAAAAGCTTATTCAACCGACATTTATCTATGGACATCCTGTAGAGATTTCGCCGTTGGCAAAAAAGAATGATGATGATTCGCGTTTTACAGATCGCTTTGAATTATTTATTGTTGCTCGTGAACATGCAAATGCCTTCACTGAACTAAATGATCCAATCGATCAACGCGAACGCTTTGAGGCACAATTAAAAGAAAAAGAGCAAGGAAATGATGAAGCCCATGAAATGGATGATGACTTTATCGAAGCTTTAGAATATGGGATGCCACCAACTGGCGGACTTGGGATCGGAATTGACCGCCTTGTCATGCTATTAACAAATTCGCCATCCATCCGTGATGTATTACTCTTTCCATTAATGCGCCACCGTTAAGTAAAAAAGCAAAGCGATATTATTCGCTTTGCTTTTCTATATAATAATAGCGATTGACCAACTTTAATTGCATGAAAACTTTTTTGAACTTTTTTGTAAAATAAAATCAAAAAAGAGGTTGCCAACAAAGTTCAACGATGGTATATTAATATCTGTTGTTGCGAAACAACAAGGACAACATGAAAGAAATTAAAAAACATGTTGACATAGAAAAACAGTTTTGGTATTATATAAAAGTTGCTTCATCACGAAGCGCTAGATTGCTCTTTGAAAACTAAACAAACAAGCGTCAACAAACAATAACAATTTGTGTTTCTTCTATAATGAAGATCACAAGCCAACGTTTTATTTTATGAGCTAAAGCTTACTCTTTATTGGAGAGTTTGATCCTGGCTCAGGACGAACGCTGGCGGCGTGCCTAATACATGCAA
>NZ_WOFU01000017.1 GCF_016879755.1 Bacillus sp. B15-48 | reverse complement strand
AATGGAAAGGGGAACTTCCACAGCTTCGGATGTATGCATGGAGAAGTTCAAAGTGTAAACCCGTAAACGTGGCCCTTCCAAATAAATGGTTTTATAAAGAGAAGGGTCTTGTTTCTCTTGTAGATATCTACAATGAACATCATCCCCAACGGGGATAATCATGGAGGAGCCGTATGCGATGACCCGCACGTACGGTTCTGTGAGAGGCGCATGAAATTTTCATGCGCCTACTCTATTATTTTGGGAAAAGTGACATTAAATTGAAATTCATACTAGTTAATATAAATAACTAGTATTTTCGTCCTTATATATATGACAACTTATTACTATTCAAAGTTCGTTCATTAATCATCCATTTTATTACCATATCGTTTGTAAAAAGCCACAGTTTTTATATGTTAATTATGTTTCAGGCTACAATTCAGCTTTTTGAACCTTCTTGTATACTTAAATTTAATAGATATTATATGAACAAAGTTACAAAGGAGGAATAATATAGCATGGGAAATCTTATCGATAGTGTATTGAATAAGAAACTAAATCGGAGAAAATTCTTAGCCGCAAGTGCTGCGGGTACTACTTCTTTGGCACTCTCTGGCTGTGGTACTCAACTTACTACTGCCGGTACAAATAATACTGCTACTGCAACTGCTTTGAACGGTGAAGAAACATGGATCTCCGCTGCATGTTGGCATAATTGTGGTGGTAGATGCGTCAATAAAGCTTTAGTTGTAGACGGTGTAGTTATTAGGCAAAAAACGGATGATACTCATCCTGACAGCCCTGAGTTTCCACAGCAAAGGGGCTGCCTTCGTGGTCGGAGCCAACGGAAACAGGTCTTTGGGGCTGATCGTTTGAAATATCCAATGAAACGTAAACATTGGGAACCTGGCGGAGGAGATAAATCTCTACGAGGGAAGGATGAATGGGTACGTATTTCTTGGGACGAAGCACTTGATGCTGTAGCAGGTGAAATTAAAAGAATTTATGCAGAGCACGGCCCTGAATCAGTTATTGGCAGAGGTGGAGAGGTTTTCAAAGTTTTAGCAAGTAAGGGTGGTCATTTAAATATAGCTGATTCAAATTCATTTGGAACATATTGTCTTGATGCTACAAAATTAGGATTATCCACTTTTGATTTAGGTAATGCAAATGACCGTTTTGACCTTAAAAACTCTGAGACGATTGTTTTATATGGGTGCAACCCTGCATGGTCTTCGGGAGGAAACCCATCATGGCATTTAATGCAGGCCAAAAAAGCGGGAGCACAATTTGTTTTTGTTGGACCACACTTCAACTATAGCGCAGCTGTTTATGATGCAAAATGGATTCGTGTACGACCAGGCACAGATACGGCTTTTCTGTTGGCGGTAGCCTATACGATGATTACCGAAGATGATCCTAAAGAAAATCCGATTATTGATTGGGATTTTCTCAATCGTTGCACGGTTGGTTTCGATGCTGACCATATGCCTGAAGATGCTAAAATCAATGAAAATTTTATGGATTATGTCTTAGGTAAATATGATGGTCAACCGAAAACACCGCAATGGGCAACGGAGATTTGCGGTACACCAATCGAAGACATTCTCTGGTATGCGAGAGAGATTCGCAAAGATAAAAAGGTTGCTCTTTTGCATAGTTTTGCGGCTGCTCGTAATAAAAATGCGGAGAATTTCCCGCAAATTTTTATGGCAATTGGTGCGATGGGAGGACATATGGGCAAACCGGGCCATTCTACGGGGTCCGTATATCACGCTGGTGCAGCAAATGGAGGACCAGCTTTAGTTACTCCTGGCAACAAAGGGCTCCCTGGTGTACCAAATCCAATTACGGACTTCATTACTGCTCCGAACCTTTGGCAGTCTGTTCTTGATGGTAAATTTAACTCTACTGGTTTCTTTACAGAACCTAAAAATATTAAGGACCTGGATCTTCGTATGATTTACTGGGAAAACTTTGCACGTTTTCAAACGAGTCCTAACTTGGTAGGGGGGATTGAGGCCCATCGCAAAGTTGACTTTGTCGTTTCCCATGCTCAATTTTTCAAACCTGAAGCCCAGTATTCTGATATTGTTCTTCCTGTAACTACACCTTGGGAAAATGCTGGTGGAGGTTTATTAACAGGTAATAGAGAGATGCTTATTTGCTACTCACAGGTTGTAGAACCACTTTATGAAGCTAAGAGTGATCAATGGATTGCAAAAGAATTAGCTAAACGTTTAGATATTAATCTAGAAGAAATATGGCCATTCGATGAAAAACAGCAGTTCTTTAATGAATTAGCAAGCTGTCAGGTTATTGCTGAGGATGCGAAAACCTACGGACCATTGGTAACCATTACTGCTGCAGATATTGCTGAATGGGGAGTAAAGGGTGAGCCGCAACAAGGTAAAATTTCCTTGAAGGAATTTATTGATAAGGGAGTCTATCAAGTCGAGCGTTCTGAGGGTGATCAATACGGCTTTATTGGTTACGAAGATTTTGTTAAAGATCCAGAAAATAATCCGCTCTCTTCGCCTAATGGTAAATTTCAAATCTATAGTGATTGGAAAGCGGATACTCTAAATGGGTTTGGTTACGGTCCTGCTGAATGGAAGCCTTATCCAACCTATACTGTACCAGTTGAAGGTTATGAAACTACTTTTGCGGACTGGGGTAACAAGGTTAAGGGTGATTATCCATATCTCATTTTCAATCCGCACTATTTACGTCGTTCGCATACTGTTTTTGACAATATTCCTTGGCTAAGGAAAACTTATACGAATCCAATCTATATTAATACGTCTGATGCAGCCGAAAAAGGAATAAAGGATGGAGATACTGTACTTATTTGGAACGACCATGGAAAAATTTTACGTCATGCAAGCTTGACGGAGAGTTTAATGCCTGGTTGTATTGCCTTACCTCATGGTGCTTGGATGGATATGGATGAAGAGAAAGGTATTGACCCTGCAGGTGCAGATAATGTCCTTTGCGGACCAGTTAGCAGTGGCATGGCTGTGAGTGGATATAATAACTACAATTGTAATTTTGAGAAATATCAGGGCGATCCGTTGATTCCTGACTGGGAAACACCTCTAAGAACTGTAAATTTGGATTAGGAAAGGAGAGTGAATCGTAATGGGCCAAAAAGGATTTTATTTTGATGTAAGTTCTTGCATAGGTTGTCGAACATGTGAGATAGCCTGTAATGATAAAAACGATTTAACGGCAGGTGTTACATTTAGACAAGTCTCAACTTATGAAACGGGGATTTACCCTAATTTAAATATTTATCATTATTCAGCTTCATGCAATCATTGTTCCGAAGCAAAATGTATAGAGGGCTGCCCAACTGGGGCAATGCACCGTGGTGATGACGGGACAGTACAACATGATGCGAGTAAATGTTTCGGGTGTAAATATTGTACTTGGAACTGTCCATATAGCGTACCTAAATATAATGAAGATGAAAAAAAGATTGGAAAATGTAACTCTTGTATAGATTTGCGCGACGTAGGTGAAAATCCAGCTTGTGTAGATGCCTGTGTGATGCGGTGTCTGAAGTTTGGTGATTTGGATGAATTAGAGAAGGAATATGATGGAGATTTAGTAAGCGAGATTCCGATATTACCTTCTGCTAGCGTTACGACGCCATCTCTCCTAATTAAACCTAAGAACTGTGCATTAGAATCGAATTACAAGAAAAGGGATGTGTAAAGAAAGTTTTATCATATTGTAGCCAACTGTAATGCTGTAGGTGGCAAATATATGAGATATAAGCAAAATAAGGAGGTTTTCCAATGCTAACGATTTTTGCGAAAGAATGGCCTTTGTTAATATTCACTTTATTAACACAATTGGCAGTTGGGGCGTATCTGTTTTTCGTCATCATCCGTTCTTTTCAGAATAAGATAGATTCGAAAGTAAGTACTAAAGTGACAAAACGGGGAATGTTCTTTGTCGGACCGGTAACGGTGCTTGCTCTGTTCTTCTCCATATTTCACCTAGGAGATCCATTTGGTGCGTATCGTTCCCTTGGGAATATCGCCACATCCTGGTTGAGTCGTGAAATTCTTTTTGCTGGTTTATTCTTCGGGCTTTGGATTGTATCCTACTTGATGGAACGTAGAGGGAACTGGAATTTAATCATTGGCTGGGTTACATCTATTGTAGGGCTTGTCTCGATTTTTAGTATGGCAAGTATTTATGCGACAACCGTTTTTCCAGCTTGGACCGATCTTAACACGTACTTGGCGTTTTACGGAACGACTATTCTTTTCGGGGCAGTTGTTTCAATGATGGCAATTCTCATAAGTAAAGAAAGTTCCGAAGGATTAACTACGGTTTTAAAGGGTATCGGGCTGGTAGGATTAGCAGCAATTATTGTCCAATTAGTGTACATGCCGGTTTTTGTAGCAGGACTATCATCCAGTGGAACAGCAGGTTTAGAGTCTGCGAGCTTACTGACTGGTTCATTAGCGGTTCCTACGATTATCCGCTGGGTCCTATCTATCGTTGGACTAGTTATGATTGGATATGTATTTACCAAATCAAAGATTCAACAGGCAGGTTTCAGCCTTGTATACACGGCATTTGCCCTTGTGATTGTCGGTGAATTTCTTGGTAGACTCGTTTTCTATACAACCGGTATACCGATGTGACGATTGGATAGACTGATATTTTTCGAAAAATTGAGCTTGGGACATAACTAGTTTCTAAAATAAGAAAAAAGGTGAAATCGACGTCGGTTTCACCTTTTTTCATTTAAATCCTATATTTTAAGGTAAGCCTTACGTCCTTACTATGTATTTTCTTAAATTAACGGCCATCAATGCGAGGCCAACATCGTTCTCAACCTTCAATTTTCCATGGACTGAAAATCGAGTGAAACCTAAATTAGCTTCCAAGAATCCAAAAACTGGTTCTACATCGATTTTCAGATGACGGTAAATCGCGCCTGTTTTCTCTTCTGAAAGCTTCTCTCGTACCTGTTCTTTTTGTTGTTCCCATTTTTCATTGATTATCAGCTTACGGTTAGTACCTTCTCGCGCTACATGACGTTCGCAATGGACAATCTGTACAGTCTTCACATGCGTAAATTTAAAATTGGCGCTTGAATCCTGTTTTATCTGTGCGGGTTCAATGATATTAAAACGTCAAAACTCCCCTTATTTTGAAGCAAATATCGATATTTCCCAGTTTAGCCGTAATTTTTCCGTTTATTTTTCGGACGCAGTGAAATCAACATTCAGAAAAGTTTTAGAGGAATACAGTTTGAACCAACCATTAACAAACGATTGATTGGCAAATATTTATAAGACCAACGTTTTGTTGGACCCCCCCTAACGCCGCCATCATTTGCCTCATCCTTAATGAATCTAATCATTTGTGATACAAATATGAATCACCCCCAATTAATTAAAGCGCTTTCATTATTTATATTGATACAAAATGAAATCATAGCGAATTTCATAGAAGATTTTATGTCTTATGCAACATCGTAATGAAATAAATGAACTGTCGTTTAGGTATGTGGATAGAAAGTAAAAAAATAAGTTAGGATAATGAGAAAGCTTTAGTACAGATTTAAATACAAATAATGAGCGATATGTGGAAAATAAGAATTTTAAGTTGGCACGTTACTTGCATATAGTATTAATGTGAATTACTTAACAAACTTATCGCAGGTTAACTGGCTGTAAGACCCCCACTTCAAGAATTCGAAAGTAATAAGAATTGTAAGTGGGGGATCAACAGCCAGTAAACGCCCGATTGGTGAGACAAGGTGTTTCTTAGGGCTTCAGCCATTAGAAACGCCAGTCAGGCTCCGCGTGATAAGATTTTTGTTTGGGCTTCAGCCCTTAGAAAAATCAATCGGGCTCCGCGCGACTAACAATCAGTGGGGGATGAAGAAACCCCCCACTGACTGAAGTTTCACTTTATTAAAAGACTGCTAAAAATTAAGTCTTTAAGAGATATGGAGGTTTTATAATGATTAGTTCATACGAGTATTACCACATAACGGAAGAACAAGAACTAATGGTTGAAAGTGTTCGCGAATGGTGTGAACGAAATTTCACAGAAGAAGATGTAAAAGAATGGTGCAAAAATCATCGTGTTCCAGCCCATATTTATAAGTCTTGGACAGAAGCTGGTTTCGGACTTTTAGGGTTACCAGAAGAAGCTGGCGGAATCACTTCAGATAGCATGACTCAGGTTCTAGTACTAGAAGAATTACAACGATGTGCAGGAGTCCAGATGCCATTTTTAATCGCCATGCAATGTATGAACGATTTAACTCACTTTGGGACTAAAGAGCAAACAGAAGAAATTGTACAAAAATATAAGGCGACTGGAAAAGCAAATATCGTCTTGGCTTTATCGGAGCCAAACGCTGGGTCAGACAGTCAAGGAATGAGCACTGTTGTAAAACAAGTTGGTGATGAGTTCATTTTAAACGGAAATAAATGTTGGATCTCCAATGGGACCGATGCAGAATACTGCATTATCGTTGCAAAAGATGATGACCCATCTAGAACGAATAAAAGCCACTCTCTATGGTTAATTCCTATGAGCTTACCAGGTATTGATATTGTTCCAGCTGAAAAAATTGGTACGGATTTAATTCCTTTCTGTGACTACTATTTTAACGATGTGGAGTTGAAAGAAGAATATCGTTTAGGTGAAAAGGGGCAAGGCTTCTATTATTTAATGAAAAACTTTGAAACTGAACGATTAAATGTATGTGCCAATAATTTGGGATTAGCGCAAGCTGCGATGGATGATGCTGCTGCATATGTTTCACAACGAACAACATTCGGGAAAGAAATTAAAAACTATCAATTGATCCAAGAGAAATTAGTGCGTATGGAAATCAAACTACAAAATTTACGTAACCTTTTATATAAAACCGCTTGGGAAAATGACAATCGCATGGATGTAAGATTAAGTACTGCCTTATTGAAGCATTACAGTAATGAAGTAACAACGGAGATTACCGATGATGCTTTACAAATTTTCGGCGGGATTGGATATACAAAAGATACACGTGTTGGCCGTCTATGGGTTGATGCACGTGGTATGGCAATTGGTGGAGGTACTTCAGAAATCATGGTACACATTGCAGGTCGAATTTTACCAAAACTTTACCAAAAATAATAAGTGGCAGGAGGAGTAACGATATGAAAATTGTTGTCTGTATTAAACAAGTGCCAGATACAGTAGACGTAAAAATAAATCCGAAAACAAATAATATCGATCGTAATGGAGTCAAGAGTGTCATTAACCCCTTTGATATAAATGCGATTGAAGAAGCATTGAGATTAAAAGAAACATATGGCGGCGAAGTAGCAGTTGTGACAATGGGGCCACCTCAAGGAAGAAAAGCATTAAAGAAAGCTTTGGCAATGGGTTGCGACCACGGATATTTAATCAGTGACCGTGCATTAGGTGGTGCTGACACGTTAGCAACTGGTTATACATTAGCAAAAGCGATTGAAAAAATCGGAGACGTTGATTTGATTTTCTGCGGACGTCAAGCGGTTGATGCAGATACAGGCCAAACAGGACCAATCGTGGCGGAGTTTCTTGATATTCCACAGGTTACATTTGCAAGCGGGATTGAAATGGATGGAGACCACGCAATTGTGACGCGTTTATTGGAAAAATGCACACAAAAAATAAAAGTTAAATTACCTGTAATGATTACAACAACAAAAGAATTAAATGAACCCCGTTATGCCACGGCATTTTCCATTATGGAATCGGCGAAAAAAGAAATTACTGTGTGGAACAGTCAAGATATTGAATGTGATCCAAATCGGATTGGATTGGAAGGCTCTCCAAGTAGAGTACTATCCATTTTTCCACCTCAACATAAGACAGGAAATACGGTTTATCTTGAAGGTTCTAATGAAGAAGTCGCTCAACAAATTATTCATGTTTTAGAAGAACATAAGGTTATATAAAAGTAGGAGGGAAAAACATGACAGCTCAAGGAATTTGGATTTTTGCCGAACAAAGCAACGGAGTTCAAGACCAGTCAACCTTTGAATTATTAGGAAAAGCACTTGAATTGAAAGCACAATTAAATGAAGAGATTACAGCTGTATTATTAGGGTACCAAATACAAGGATTAACGGAAAAGTTAATTCAGCATGGTGCAGATAAAGTGATTGTCGTTGATAACCCTGTATTAGCATATTATAACCCTCGTCCATATGCAAAAGTATTAGAAGAATTATGCGTGAAGTATGATCCGTCGATCTTTTTATTTGCTGCAACTTCCTTTGGTCGAGATTTAGCTCCAAGAGCAATGGCTAAATTAGGAACAGGCTTAACGGCAGATTGTTTAGATTTAGAAGTAAATGAAGATGGCATTTTAGAACAAATTAAACCGTCATTTGGTGGGAATATTATGTGTAAAATTATCATCCCAGAAGCACGCCCACAAATGGTAACTGTACGACCGAATATTTTCCCAGTATTATTACCTAATATCAACCGAAGAGGGGAAGTAATTGTCGAAGCGATTACAGTTGAGGATGACTTTAGTTATGAAATAATTGAAGAACAACCATTGGTAGAGGAAACAGTAACATTAGAAAGTGCGGATTTCATTGTTTCTATTGGCCGTGGGATCGGAAAAAAAGATAATTTACGTGTAGTTGTAGACCTTGTTGAAGCGACGGGTGCTAAATTGGCTGTTACTCGTCCACTAGTCGATAATGGCTGGTTCACTCCATTTGATCAAATTGGTCAAAGTGGAAAGACGGTTAAGCCACAAGCGATCTTAAACTTAGGTATTTCCGGTGCTGTCCATTATACAGTGGGAATGCAAAACTCTGGATTAATTATTTCTGTTAATAGCAACAAGGACAATGAGTTGTTCAAGATGTCTGATTATGCAGCCGTTGCCGATATTAAGACGCTATTGCCTGAATTAGCAAAACAGCTGCAGAATAAAAAAGTTCCTGTACTTGTTTAATCGATAAGAAGATAGACTATTTGTTTTGAAAAAGAACCAATTTCTAAACATAAAATAAACGCAAACACAAAAGGTTATCACGAATTATCGGTATCTAAAAGACAAAGTTGCATATGTATTAATGCCGTTCCGTTGCTTGTAAGATATTGTACTTTAATAAAGTGCAATATCTTACAAAACTTAAAATTCTAATCCGTCCGTGCATTGAAGTGTTTAAATCCCCAGTCCGTACTCAATGCTATTGGATACTAACCTAGACTTTAGATCCGTCAACTGTTTGACTGAATCTTTTCCTCATAAAGGGCTTTTTAAAATTAATCTTAGCCGTTAAGACACCCATTAAGATAAGAGTTGCCCCCAAATATCCTTTTGCTGGGAGTGTTTCACTTACGAAAATAAAAGCAAATAATGCCGCGAAAACGGGTTCCAATGAAAAGATAAGACCTGTTTGCGTTGGAGTGGTATGTTTTTGGGCTACAGCTTGGCCGATAAATCCAATCGCACTGCATAGAACACTTAATGCCAAGATTGAAACCCATGATTCAGTTGTGCTAGGAAGATGCGGTCTTTCAAACAATAATGAGAATAACAGTCCCCATGCTCCTGCAACACCCAGTTGTAAAATCCCAAGTGTGATCGAGTCAACATTTTTAGTCAACTTACCTGTAACAATAATCTGCATCGCATAAAATAATGCACCTAAAATGATTAAATAGTCTCCGGTGTTGATTGTTAATTCATGATTCAATGTTAACAGAGCAATCCCGATGATAGCGATGCTCACGCCAAAAACGACTTTTCTTTCGGGTTTTATTTTGAACAATACCGCTACTAACAACGGAACAAATACGACTGAGAGACTAAATAAAAAGCCCGCATTTGAAATAGTCGTGAATTTTAATCCAATAGTGACAACAGACATGACTAAAAACAAGATGGTGCCTAATATAAATCCATAAAAAAACATTTTAAAATCAATCCGAATTAAACGCTTGTAAAATACTGCTCCGGCTAAAATAAAGGCGATACCAAAACGTAGTGCTACTAAGTTAAACTCTTGAAAAGAATCGAGACCCATCTTCATAAACAAATAAGATGAACCCCAAAGCATCGTAACGATTAGCATCAAAAAATTTGCCTTTAATTGAGTATTTGATTCTACCCCATTTACAATTCCAGACCATTTATTCCGATTCATCACCTGTCACCTATCCTATCAATTGATTAATAATTAGTATAATTGTAAAATTAACATTATAAAAATGAATGTTTTTAAAGTTAAGCATGAAAACTTTTCATGTTAAAGGAGTGGTTAAAAATTGTCTCTTGCTAAGTATGAGGTATTTCGTACCGTTGTGGAATTAGGGAGCCTTACGAAAGCGGGTGAAACACTCGGTTTAAGTCAATCTGCTGTGAGTCATGCGATTACAAGCCTTGAAACAGAATGGGGATTTACGATCCTCAATCGGGGACGCCAAGGGATCTATTTGACTAGTAATGGCGAGCGCGTCTTAACATACATACGCCATATTTTAAAATGGAACGAAGAAATGCTTCAAGAAATCGCTCATATTAATGGTTTGGAAATCGGTACAGTACGGATTGGAACGATTTCAAGTGTGTCTATTCACTGGCTACCTAAAATCATGAAAATCTTTAATGAGAACCACCCCTCTATTGAGGTCAAACTGCTGGAAGGGGATTATGATGATGTCGAGCATTGGATATCCAATGGTTTGGTCGATTTTGGTTTTGTGTCGCTACCGACCTCGAAATACTTTGAAGGGATTCCCTTAAAAAAAGATGAAATGCTCTGTATCCTCTCAAATGAACACCCTCTTGCCGGACAAGATGAGATTTCTTTTGAAATGATCAAAGAGGAGCCTCTAATCAAGTCGAAAAAAGGAAGCGACAACGATCTCATACGAATATTAAAAGAAAACAATGCGTCCCTTAATATAAAATACGAACTTTCAGATGACCAAGCGATTATTTCAATGGTGGAAAATAATATGGGAATTAGTATTCTTCCTGAAATGGTTTTACACCGTATTCCAACTAACGTCCGAACTCTCAAGTTAGAAGGAGAAAATTATCGTACAATTGGGATCGCTGCTACCTCTTTTAAAAACCTTTCTCCAGCTACGAATAAGTTCATTGAATATCTGAAATCATGGTTAAATGAGTCTTCACACTTAAATAAAATTTGAACTGCTAGTTACTTCATTTAGCAAAACTTTGATATACCGCACTTTTTGTTCACATCGAATATTACACACTCTCATCTTACGGGTGGCGTGATGTAATCACACCCCCTGAAATCTTTGAAATAGAAAAAGGTCTTGTGATGTCTTAGGACATGAACAAGGTCTTTTTATGTTGGGAGTAGTTAATTGCAAAAGGAATATTTTTAAAATTAAGTATTGATATTTTCAGACAAATGATTTATTATCAATTTGCGGTGATAATGATTATCATTATCGTTAAAAATAACGCGATTAACAGATTTCAGGAGGGAATTACATGTCTGCAAGTACATATTCATTTAGACAGAAAAAATCATTTTCTTTTCTTGTCATTATTTTAACCTTTGTCATGCTTTTAGCGGGGTGTGGAAATCAATCTTCACAAGAGGCATCAAAATCTAGTGAAAGTAAAGGTACAGAACAGACAGAACAAGAGGAAGCAACAGAAAATGCTCGTGAAATTACGCATGCCATGGGGATAACGAAGATTGAAGGGACTCCGGAGAGAATTGTTACGTTGTATCAAGGAGCGAGTGATGCCGCTGCGGTTTTTGGAGTCAAGCCAGTAGGTGCAGTTGAGTCTTGGCTACAGCAACCAATTTATGACTATTTAAAAAGTGATTTAGAAGGTGTACAAAACATAGGGGATGAAACGCAGCCGAATTTAGAGGAGATTGCTAAATTAAAGCCAGATTTAATTATCGCTTCAAAGTTGCGTCATGAAGAAATCTATGATCAATTAACAGCGATTGCACCAACCGTTGCACATGAGACCGTTTTTGAGTTTAAAGGTACTGTAGAATTAATGGGCAAAGCAATGAACCAAGAAGAAAAAGCAAATGAGATCCTTTCAGCTTGGAATAATCGTGTTGCTGATTTCCAAAGTAAAATTAAAGAGAAATTAGGTGAACAGTGGCCGTTACATGTTTCTGTTTTAAACTTTAGAGCGGACCATGCACGAGTTTATGTTACAGGTTTTGCAGGATCAATCCTAAGCGAGCTTGGCTTTTCAGGTCCAAAAAACTTACAAGACCCATCATTAGATGTAGTCAAATTCACTGATAAAGAAAGCATCTCTGACATGAATGCTGATGTATTTTATCTCTTTATGGAAGATGATGGGGCTGTTAAGAAAACGTATGATGAGTGGACAAATCATCCATTATGGAAAAATCTTGATGCTGTGAAAGCAAATCAAGTTCACACAGTTGATGAAATCATCTGGAATATGGGCGGCGGAATTAAAGCAGCCAACCTTATGTTAGATGATATCTATGACAGGTTTGAATTAGAAAAATAGAAAAAAAGCAAGGATAGGAGGGGGAAGGAATCTTTCTCCTATTTTTGTTTACTATTCAACTATTTAGGTCCGAACAATATTTTTAGTATGTAGTACACAGTATTGAAAGAAGGAGTAATATGGGAAAAAAATTTTCGCTACGACATCATAAAGCAGTTGGTTTATTCATTTGTTTTCTAGTATTTATTATATCCTTCGCACTAAGTATTTCACTTGGCAAAACAGCAATCCCGATACAGACGGTTGTAGATGCTTTCTTAAATTTTGATGAAACCATTACTGAACATGTCATTATTACAACGTCACGATTGACTAGAGCTGTTATTGCAACTGTCATTGGAGCTAATCTTGCATTAGCAGGGGCTCTTATGCAAGCGTTGACAAGAAACCCGCTAGCAGCACCTGATATTTTTGGAATCAATGCCGGAGCTTTATTTTTTATTGTTTGTGCTATCACTTTTTTTTCAGTTGACTCATTAACGAGTTACATGTGGATTGCATTTCTCGGGGCAGGGGTTGCCGGTGTGTTAGTGTATTTTTTAGGCTCATTAGGAAGAGATGGGTTATCTCCCGTTAAAATTGTCTTATCCGGTGCAGCGATATCAGCTCTCTTCGTTTCCTTTACACAAGGTTTATTAGTTATTGATGAACAAAAAATACAAAGTATATTGTTTTGGCTTGCAGGTTCTGTTGCAGGTCGGAGTATGGATATGCTGTTACCTGTATTACCTTTTATGGTTGGTGCTGGTCTTCTTACATTATTTTTAGGAAGACCTATTAATATTCTTATGACAGGTGAGGATGTTGCCAAAAGTTTAGGTCAAAGAACGGTCTTCATTAAAACCATGATCGGTGTAGCTGTTATTATTCTGGCTGGTGGATCAGTAGCAGTAGCCGGTTCTATTGGTTTTATTGGCTTAATTGTACCTCATATCGTTAAGGGGCTTGTTGGTTCAGATTATCGCTGGATTATCCCTTTTAGTGCTTTAGTTGGATCGAGCCTTTTGCTGTTGGCAGATGTAGCGGCAAGATTTGTCATTATGCCTCAAGAGATGCCCATAGGTATCATGACAGCTTTAATCGGTACTCCATTTTTTTTCTATATCGCACGGAGAGGGCTGTAAAAAATGAATAATTTTTTCGCATTTAGGAATAAATCAGGTACTGTATCTTTTCAAATGGCTAAAAAAACATTGATAATTTTTCTCCTGCTAAGTTTCATTTCATTCCTACTTTTTATACTCAGTCTATCAATCGGGAGCAGTTTTATTAGCCCGCAAACGGTTATCAAGCATTTATTTGGATATGGCAGCGGTGAATATGAGTTTATTTTAAATACATTGAGGCTGCCGAGAGTGTTGCTTGCTTTTATGGTTGGTGCTGCACTTGCCGTATCCGGGTTGATTTTACAATCGGTTATTAGAAACCCTCTTGCCTCTCCAGATATTATCGGGGTAACAGCAGGGGCTTCAGTAGGAGCCATTATATTTATTGTCTTTTTTATGGGGATGGCAAGTTTGAAACTGCTCCCTCTTATGGCGATTTTCGGGGCGATGACTGTAGCAATAATTATTTACTTATTAGCATGGAATAAGGGAGTGACACCAATCCGGCTAGTACTGATTGGGATCGGCGTCGCAGCAGCAATGAAAGCAATCGTCATGATGATGATTGTCCTTAGTGATACAGCTGTAACGACGAAGGCTTATCTTTGGTTAACGGGAAGTTTGTATGGAACTAATATGCAGAATGTTTATTCTATGCTGCCTTGGATTGTTATTTTCATTCCACTGTCTCTTTTATTTGCCAGGACGGTTAGTGTTAAGGAATTAGGTGACGATGTTGCTACAGGACTTGGTGTAAAAGTACAAACGCAGCGTTTTCTTCTCATTTTTATTAGTGTTGCACTGGCAGGTTCTTCAGTAGCTTTTGCAGGTGGAATTGAATTCGTCGGTTTAATTGCACCACATATTGCTAGAATGCTTATTGGACGTTCATTTGCTGGCTTGGTACCTATTTCTGCATTAATTGGCGGGATGATTGTTGTTTTAGCAGATATTGTTGGAAGGACAGCATTTTTACCACTCGATATACCTGCTGGTGTATTTACAGCGGGGATTGGAGCGCCATTCTTTATTTATTTATTATTTAGAAATCGAAATATGTAAATGATATTGTGTGGAATTTTACAATAAAGGAGCTGAGACCATGAGTGTATTAGAAGCAAGCTCTCTAACGCTAGGTTATAGTGACACAATTATTATAGAGAATCTAGATCTGAAAATTCCTACTGGAGAAATCACTGTATTTGTTGGGGCTAACGGGTGTGGAAAATCTACTTTATTACGTTCCCTTGCACGTCTTTTAAAACCAAGATCAGGTCAAGTTTTATTAGGGGGAGACGTCGTAGGAAATTTATCTACAAAAGAGGTAGCTAAACGACTCGCTATTTTACCACAGGGGCCGATTGCTCCAGAAGGACTTACGGTTTTACAGCTTGTTAAACAAGGAAGGTACCCACATCAAAGTTGGTTAAAGCAATGGTCTAGTGAAGATGAAAAAATCGTTAATCAAGCTCTTAAAGCTACAAAAATGGAGGAACTCTCTGATAGGTCTGTTGATTCCTTATCCGGTGGACAACGGCAAAGAGCATGGATTGCGATGACGTTAGCACAGAAAACGGATATTATTTTGCTAGATGAACCTACAACCTATTTAGATATGACCCATCAAATTGAAATTTTAGACCTTTTATTCGAGCTTAATGAACTAGAAAACAGAACCGTGGTTATGGTTTTGCATGATTTGAATCTAGCGTGCCGTTATGCACATCATATTATAGCTGTTCGTGAAAAAAAGGTATATTCACAGGGAAGACCAGAAGATGTAATAACTTCGGATATGGTTAAAGATGTTTTTCAAATGAATTGTGATATTACAAAAGATCCGTTATTTGGGACTCCTTTATGTATTCCACATGGAAAAGGCAGGAAGGTTAATAAATGAACAGGATGATTTTGAATGAACTAAAGGATTTCGATATCGTTCTAGATGATGAAAGCATTATGGAGATAAAAATAACGGATTTATTAAATGAGGAAAAATGTCTATCGTTTCTACAAAAACAAATGACAGAGATACAAGCACCAAATTTATCAGTTGCCGCTTCAATGTTTTCTAAAAGATATGCTTACCTCGTGGTGTCGTCCACTTTATATTGTATGGCGGAATTCAACTGTGTCCTTAATTTTCCGGTAAGTGCATGCACATTAAGTAAAGAACGTAAATTATGTATTCAAGAAGATAGGTGCAAATGGCAAGAAGTAAGGAATATGACGAGGGAGCACTGGCGTGAAAACGTGCTCCGCAACCTTTTTTCGTCTCATATTACACCGGTTTTAGACATATTGAAGAAGACATCTCGTATATCATCCGCAATTTTGTGGGAAAACATAGCTACTCGAATTAACTCCATTTATGAGAAAACATTAGCGAAAGAACTAAATCGGGATAAAATTGAAAGGTTGAATAGCGACTTTAATTATTTGGAAAATGCTAGTGGAGAATTGTTCAATTTAAATGAAAATCCGCTTAAACGTTATTTAAAAATAGGAGAAGAGCTTAAAACGAATCCAAGTCGGAGAACGTGCTGTATGTACTATAAATTAATGAAGAATCTTGAAGAAATTAGCCATTGTGGCAACTGTCCAATTAGAAGTAAGCAGATATAATCGATAAATTTTCCTTTTCCAATTAGTTGATCAAAATAATATCATACTTTACTGGGTTATTTTTATAGCCCTTTTTTTCGTCTTATTCTTTAGTAGTACCATTAGATTTTTTAAGGTTTTCAATTTTTTAAGCTTGTTTATAAATACCTGATTTAAAACAGTAATCATTACGATTTATTATTGACTGCTTTTTAAAAAGGAGCTATATTAATAAATAGCATTTAAATCGTAATGATTACTATTATCCTTTAAACAAAAATGAAAATTAAAAACATTTGTTGCCATTAAATCGTAATGGTTCAATTTACCTTTAACTGACGGAAGTTTCACTTTAATGTAATAGGAGATGAAAATATGTTTAAAAAGTATTTTATGTTTTTTGTAGTTTTAGTCGTTTGTATTTTAACCTTAGGATGTAACAATCAACAGGAGAGTCGTAGTTCAACGAAAGAGAAAGCCTCAACCGAATCTACAGAAACAGAGGATAAATCAGTTACATTATTATTTAGTTTTGCCTCCAAAACGATTGACCCTCATCAAGATTGGATGGGTGTACGTGCGGGTATTGCAGAGACTTTAGTTAAAATTGATGGAAACCTTACGATTAAACCGTGGTTAGCTGAGTCGTGGGAGCAAAAGGATGAAAGAGCATGGACGTTTAAATTGCGCGAGGGAATTACGTTTCATGATGGTACTCCAGTGGACGCAGATGCAGTCAAAGCTTCATTTGAAAGAGTTTTAAGTGTGAATGATGCCATAAGCTCTAGCTTAAAAATTGAATCGATGGAAGCGAATGGACAGGAAATTACTTTTGTTACAGAAGAAGTCTATCCAGCATTTTTATCAGAACTTGTACATACCAATGCTGCAATTATTAAGGTGGATGCAGATAATATAAGTGAGAGGCCTATTGCTACAGGGCCATTTAAAGTGGTTGATTTTACATCGGAATCAGAGGTTAAGTTAGAGAAATATCCAGATTACTGGGATGGTTCTGCCAAGCTTGATGAAGTAACGATTAAGTTTAACTCCGATGGGAATGTACGTGCTCTAGCTCTTCAATCTGGTGAAGCGGACATTGCCTACCACTTACCACCTGAAGCGTTAGACCCAATAGAAAGTAGCGCTAACCTACGAGTGGAGTCGGTGCCAAGCTTGCGTGTTCATTTTATCCTTTATAATTCATCAAAGCCAGCTTTACAAGATGTAAAGGTTCGAAAAGCATTAGACTTGCTTGGGAATCGTCCTGTAATGGTAAATGAGATTATGAATGGCCATGCTACAGCTGCAAGTGGACCTTTTAACCCTTCTCTTCCATTTGCTTCAGAACTTGATCCGGTTAGCTATGATCCAGCTCAAGCTGAAACTTTATTAAAAGAAGCTGGTTATGAGAAAAATGAAGCTGGAAAACTTGAAAAAGACGGTGAAATCCTCCAGTTAACACTTGCGACTTATCAAGGAAGGCCTGAACTTCCTTTAATGGCTCAATATTTACAAGCAGAAGCAGCAAGTATCGGAATTGACATCAACATAGTAACAGTTGAAGATATTGACAGTTATCTATGGGAGCAGCAAACGGAGTGGGATTTAGTAACATATTCTAACTTAACAGCTCCAAGAGGAGATGGAGGATACTTCTTTAATGTTGCTTATTTACCAGAAGGCTCTTTAAATCCTGGGCAAATTAACATCCCAGAGGTAAATGCATTAACGAATCAACTAAATGAAACAGTTGATTTGGAAGAACGAATTGCCTTACAAAAGAAAGCGGTCGGTATCATTCAAGAGCAACTCCCGCAATCCTTTATTTTACATCCGCATATTATTGTCGGTGTAAATGAACGTGTGAAAAACTGGAGTCCAGGATCAGAGGAGTATTATTTAATTACAAATTCAATCGATGTTGAATAAGAGAGAAAAGTGAAAGTGTCTTAGATACTTTCACTTTTCTATTCTGTTAGTAGGAGTTGTCAGGGAATGAGAAAAATTTTATCAATTGTAGCTTCAAGACTTTTACAATTATTCATCATGGTTTCAGTTCTTTCTTTTTTAACTTTTGTATTAATGAAAGTCACACCAGGTGATCCAATTCGGGAGTTGCTAAAAGTAGATGATGTTATTGCAACAAAAGTTGATGAGGAAAAACTAAAGAAGGAGTATGGGTTTGATCAACCGATTCTCGTTCAATATGGTCATTGGGTTAGGGATGTGATGCGTTTTGATTTAGGTGAATCTATTATTTCTAAACGCCCAGTTATGGAAATGATTCTTAGTAGATTGCCAGCGACTATTTCCCTAGCGCTAGGAGGCATGGTAGTACTATTTTTCATTTCGATTCCATTTGGAACCCTTGGTGCTGTTTATCAAGGTCGTTGGCCTGATTTGATTAGCAGATGGTTGGCAATGTTAGGTGCTTCCATTCCTAGTTTTTGGTTGGGAATGCTGTTAATCTACTTCTTTTCTTTAAAGCTAAATCTTTTACCTGTTATGGGGAAGGGGACGTTAGCCCATTTTGTATTACCCTCAATCACATTAGGTGTTGCCATGGCACCGATGTATATTCGTCTATTACGGGAGCGTCTTATCTCTACATTACAAAGTTCATATATTGAGGCAGCTAGGGCAAGGGGATTAAGGAAAGAACGCATCCTATTCTTTCACGCCTTAAGAGGGAGTTTAATCCCGTTAATTACTATGTTTGGCTTAAGTGTTGGAAGCCTCTTAGGGGGAATTACAGTAATTGAAATACTCTTTTCATGGCCCGGGATGGGAGAGCTTATTGTGAACTCAGTAAAACAACGTGATTATCCAGTTATACAAGGTTATATCCTCATCGTAGGTTTTTTAGTCGTCATTACCAATTTAATCGTCGATTTATTATACTTAGTCGTTAATCCTCAAATAAATCAAGGGAAGGAGTCTGTTTGATGGAACCAAATATAATGAAAAATCAAACTGTTAAACTTCTTCGTGATCCTACTATGAGTGTAGGTATTTTCCTTGCAATATTACTAGCGAGTGTTGCTATTCTTGGTGGAATGTTTGTTCCACACGATCCTTTTCAAATAAATATGAGTAATAGGTTACAAGGGGCCTCTTTTGAACATTGGCTTGGCACCGATCAATTAGGTCGGGATGTCCTTTCTAGAATTGTATACGGTGCGAAATTAACCATCGGTCTCGGTGTTATCGCCATTATGGTAGCGGTAATGGTCGGTGTACCCATAGGTCTTTTTTCGGGCTATATAGGCGGAAGAGTAGATGCCTTCTTGATGCGAATTGTAGACGGAATCTTATCATTCCCGGATTTCATTCTTGCTATAGCCATCGCTGGTATACTTGGTCCTAACTTAACAAATTTAATTATTGCAATCGTATTAGTGAGATGGATTGTATATGCACGAGTGGTTCGTGGGTTGGTACTTGCGGAGAAAGAAAAGGAATATATACTAGTTTCCAAGGTCTCTTTTTCTAGTACCATCAAAACAATAAGGCTTCATTTACTTCCACAAGTGTTACCAGATGTTATTGTTATGGCTGCAATTGATGTGGGAAAGGTCATTTTACTTATTTCTGCATTTTCCTATATTGGTCTTGGAGCACAGCCACCTATACCTGAATGGGGAGCCATGTTAAATGAAGGACGTACTTACTTTCAAGTCGTACCTTCCCTTATGATTTACCCAGGTCTTGCGATCATGTTAACAGTCCTATGCTTTAACCTGTTAGGTGATGGGTTGAATAACTATTTTGATATTCACAAGAGGAGGGGATAAAAGTGGGAAATTCTTTAATTTCTATACAAGATTTGTGGATCACTAATCAATCAGATGGAAAGATTTTAGTTAGCAATGTTAATTTAGAGATTGAAAAAGGGGAGATTGTTGGTCTTATTGGGGAAAGTGGAAGTGGAAAAAGTCTAACCGCAAGGGCTGTCATGAGGCTTCTTCACCCTAATATGAAAGTTAGTGGAAAGATTTTATATAAAGGTACGGATCTGCTAACGATAACTCCTAGGGAGCACCGACATATACTTGGTTCTGGGATAAGTATGATTTTCCAAGATTATAGAGGTAGCTTTACTCCGTTTATTAAAATTGGAAATCAGATGATCGAAACGATTCGAACACATGATAAGATGCCAAGAAACGAGGCGAAAAACATCGCTCTTACGGTTTTGGAGGAAATGGGGTTGGAATCAAGACGAGTATACAATAGTTATTCGTTTCAACTCAGTGGTGGACAAGTTCAGCGTGCAGCCATTGCTATGTCTTTAGCTTTAAAACCAGACTTAATCATCTGTGATGAAATGACGACAGCCTTAGATGTAATGAGCAGTGAGAGGGTTTTAGATTACGTTGAACATATAAGACAATATATCGGCTGCTCTGTCTTACTTATTACACATGATTTAGCGTTAGCCTATAAAAGGGCAGATCATTTGTACGTTATGAATCAAGGTGAAATCGTCGAAGACGGATTGCCTGAACAAATCCGTTGCCATCATAAACATCCTTATACAAAAAAACTTTGTTCTTGCTTACTATCTCTCCCAGAAGCTGAGTCATTCCAACAGAAAAGAGTGCATTCAGTATGAGTTTAACCATCGAAGGACTTTCAAAACAGTACAGGCAGGGGATTCAAGCATTACAACATATTTCATTCTCGGTTCCAGAAGGAGAATGTGTTGGCATCGTTGGAGAAAGTGGAAGTGGAAAGAGCACGTTAGCCCGTATCCTTATGGGATTGGAATCTTATAAAGAAGGTTCTATCACTTATAATGGGCGGACAATTGCTCCAAAAAATCGTACTTTGTTACGTGAATATCGTAAGTGTGTCCAAATGATCTTTCAAGATTCAACAAGTACATTAAATCCAAAATTACCAATTTGGAAAAGCTTACTAGAACCATTAGATAATTATAAAGAAGTTTCCCCATCTTTTCTAAAACAGGGTCTTACGAAAATGGAAAAGGCTGAGCAGCTTTTAGAAATCGTTGGATTAGAAAAAAATATGATAAATCGTTATCCTCATGAATTAAGCGGAGGGCAAAAACAGCGGATTAGTATTGCTAGAGCTATAAGCCTTGAACCTTCACTTTTAATTTGTGATGAACCCACTGCTAGCTTAGATGTAACTGTTCAAGTTCAAATCCTGCAACTGCTTAAGGAACTTCAAAAGAAAACGAATATGACAATTCTATTCATTTCACACGATTTAAGAGCTGTTGCGTATTTATGTGAGCGAATGATTGTAATGAACAGCGGTTTAATCGTTGATGAGTTCAGAATAGAAGATATTTATCATAAGGAACGCCATCCTTATACAAAAGCTCTAATCCGAGCAACTTCAATCGATTAAATGCTGTATTAGCAGGAGGAATGAATGAAATTGGCAACAAACTTAAGAGCCTTAACTAGCCATGGATTCTTCAGCCATAGGGAGTATTTTTTGTTGGCTATTCCACTTATTATATCAGGCATTTCCACACCTATTTTAGGTGCTGTTGATACAGCGGTAGTTGGAAGGATTCCTGACCCGGCTTCAATTGGTGGAGTTGCTGTTGGGGCCGTTATCTTTAATACGATGTACTGGCTTCTTGGATTCCTGCGAGTAAGTACAAGTGGATTTACTGCTCAGGCAGAAGGAGCAAATAATCAAAATGAAATCATTCTATCCTTTCTAAGGCCTATGATATTAGCAATCTTGTTTGGCTTGATTTTTATCATTTTACAGGGTCCCATTTTAACCATTGCCCTATCATTAATTGGAGGAAGTGAGGCGGTATCATCCTTTGCTTCTAGTTATTTTTCTATTCGAATTTGGGGAGCGCCGTTTATTTTACTAAGCTATGTCATTATTGGTTGGCTTATTGGATCGGGAAAGGTTCGCTTAGCTTTGGCTACTCAAATTTGGATGAATGTTTTAAATATTATATTAGACTTTGTTTTTGTTTTAGGATTAGGAATGGGAGTTAAGGGCGTCGCTTATGCAACTCTTATAGCTGAGGTTAGTGCTGTTGTATTAGGGGCATGGCTTCTATATATAACTAATAGAGAGACGCTAGCCAATATAAAGTTGTCAATGGTGCTAGAAAAAGAACCGATCTTAAAGATGATGAAAATGAATGGCTACTTTTTCATGAGGACTGTATGTTTGCTTATTATGACAGTAATCTTTACTTCTATAGGTGCAAGTATGGGTGAAGTTACGTTAGCAGCCAATACCATCTTGCTACAAATTCACTATATAATCGCTTATTTATTTGGTGGATTTGCGAATGCTTCTAGTATTTTGGTTGGCAGAGCTATAGGTGGAGCAAATTTGTTTCTTTATAAGCGTGCGTTTACTCTTTCCGCTCAGTGGGGGTTCGCTTCGGCAATTCTTTTGAGTTTAAGCGTATTTATTTTTGGCGAAAGTATCATTGCTTTATTTACGAATATGCCAGAAGTAAAAGCGGTGTCAGAAGACTTCCTAGTATGGATGCTCATATTTCCAATCCTTGGTTTTTGGGGTTTACAGCTAGAAGGGATATTTTCTGGAGCTACTGAAGCAAAATCAATTAGGAACTCCATTGCATTAGCATTAATTGTTTTTTTAACTGTGCTTTGGTTGTTTTTACCTCAATATCAAAATCATGGATTATGGTTAGCATTTGTCGTATTTAGTTTATCTCGTTCTTTCTTTTTATCATTATTTGTTCCAAAACTAACGCGTGAAAAATTTCCAACTATAGTGAAGGTAAACAAATTAAATGGCTCATCTTTAACAAAATTGAACAAATAAAACCACTGATGATATGAAAAAATCCATTATGAGGTTAGTTAATAATCTTATTTTTAATAAAATTATTTAAAAATAAAATTGAATCTCTTTATGTTTTAAGTTAAGCTATTAAAAGAATTGTCGTAATTTTAAATTTATTAGTAGTAAACTAATTTAATAATATTAGGAAGTTTGGGTGTCAAATAGACTTAATAGGGAATCTGGTGAAAGTCCAGAACTGTCCCCGCAACTGTAAGTGTGGATGAAATGAGATGAACCACTGTATAAGTAACTTTATAGGTGCTTATATGGGAAGGCTCAGAGTAAAACGAAGCACGAGTCAGGAGACCTGCCTTAATTTCCAAAAAGTTTTTGTTTCTTCGGGGAGGTGAGAAATAAAACGCGCAAAATAGACCGCAACTTAAATTTTTGTGTCGTTTTATAAACATGCCCTTCGTAATGAATGGCATGTTTTTTTATTTTTACATTTAATCGGGAGGAAAGCCTTATGAAGAAAATCTTTTTCGGAATAATGGTCACGTTATTATTTATGAGTTTAGTAGCCTGTACTTCAACTAATGAGGAGGCTGCAAAAATCGAAGAACAAGAAGCCGGTGGTATTGAAGTAGACAATGATGATAATGGTTTGGAAGAGGATGCTGAAGGCATTGGGCATCATGATGAACTACCTTATGAATGGGCTGGTAGCTATGAATTAGCAGGGGGAATCTATACGCTTAAGTTCAACCAAAATGAACTTGGAGATGAAAGTATGTTAATTGCTTTTATTCTTGAAAACAGTAATATTACTGACCTTGAGCACCATGCCGCCCATATGATGGAAGAAGACGCTCCTAACCTTAATAGCATTCTCGTAGGTGAAGAGTTTGAGGCGCATCATGAGTACACATATTTATTAGCATTAAATACAGAGGGAGAATCAACTTTCACTTTTACAATTTCACAAGCTGGCCGTTATCGGATTTTTACTGAACATCATCCAGATGAATTTGGTATGCAAATTTTAACTGAAGAAGATAGTGAAATTGCTGTGAATGATTCAGTTGAATATGAAGGTCATGATCACGATCATAGTCATTAATAATTAAAGAAAAAGTGGTGGGTGAATTTATATGCATTTGTCGGATGGTGTTCTTAGCTTTCCAGTTGTTGCAACGACTTCAATCATTGCAGGTGGATTGCTTGTTTTTTCAATTAAAAATGTAAAACAAGAAGAAATTCCTAAAATAAGCTTAATGACAGCTGCATTTTTTGTTCTGTCATTAGTTAGCATTCCAATCGGCCCAAGCTCAGTTCACCCACTTCTTTGTGGATTATTAGGAATTTTATTGGGATGGCGCAGCTCCATTGCGATTTTTATCAGTTTACTGTTACAAGCTTTGTTATTTCAGCATGGTGGTTTAACGACTCTAGGGGCTAATACACTTTTAGTTTCTATTCCTGCTATAATCGCCTTTCTTCTGTTCACTTACTTTCAGAAGACTAAAAGGGTCAATGCAACATTATTATCTGGCGTGATAGGGATGCTAGGAGTAATCATCGCTGTGTTGCTATTAATATTATTACTGTTATCTACTAGTTCTTTTTATAACGATGGGGCTTTTTCAGTAGTAACCTTATTACTCATTGGTCATATTCCACTGATTATTATCGAAGCAATTTTAACTGCATTTATTATTAAAATGATTATTCAAGTACGACCACAGCTCATTGATGGAAAGAGTTTAAAGGCGGGATGATAAGATGGGCATGACATTTGTAGAAGAAATAAAGCAGTTTGACTCAAAAATCCCAACGAATTCATGGGGATTGAAATGGGAAGTTCGTTCGAAATTAATTACCTGTTTGCTCACTACCTTTGCAATTATTTCCCTCAAAACTCCTATGTTATTAGCGTTTATCTTTTTTAGTTTAATTGTCGTTATTTTGTCGATGGGTTTTCGCCTTCGTTTTGTGTTGTCAAAACTTATTCTGCTACTCCCCTTCCTATTTCTTATGAGTGGGCCAATCTTATTAGCGGGTGGACTCTCGTTGGATATAGAGAGGGTTGAGTTTGTCATAAACTTAAATTTAAAAGCATTATCAGCGAGTATTCTCATGCTGATTATTTTATTAAGTCAACCGATTCCTCAATTAATAAACGGTTTATCTCATCTGAAAATACCTGCTGTCCTAGTTAGCATTTTTATGGTATCGCTGCATTACGTTCGATTGTTTTATCTTAATTTATTAACGTATCAAAAGGCATTAATTTCTAGATTTTTTAAGCCGACGAGCAATATAAAATCATTAAAGGTGTTTAGTAGTGTGATTGCTGGTTTTGTTTTACGCTCAGTGGATCAGTCTGATCGGGCATATCAGGCAATGGTTTCACGTGGCTTTTCAGGAGTCATTCCAACAGCGAAGCCACAGAAGATGACAAGTGTAGACTACATAAAATCAGGATTATTTCTTTTCGTTATTGTAGTCTTGTTAATAATAGAAAAATGGTGGTTGATTTAATGATAAATATTGAACAAGTTCGTTTTATGTATCCTGATAAAACGGAGGCATTAAGGAATATTACATGCTCCTTTTCATCAAATAAAATCGCATTATTAGGAAGCAATGGGAGTGGAAAATCAACATTACTTCAGCATTTAAATGGGCTGCTTTTCCCTAATAAAGGGCGAATAATGATTGATGGGGAAGAACTAACAAAGAAAACGGCTAATAAGATTCGAAGTCAAGTAGGCTTTGTCTTTGATAATCCGGATAATCAATTGTTTGCACCAACTGTCTTTGAAGATGTTGCATTTGGTCCTAGAAATTTAGGTTATGTAGAAGAAGAAGTAATCAAAATTGTCGATGCTACATTAACTCAATTAGAAATTATGCATTTAAAAGAAAAGCCACCGTATAATCTTAGCTTAGGCCAAAAGAAAAAGGTTGCGATTGCAGGTGTCTTGGCGATGCAACCTAGATTCATTTTGTTTGATGAACCGTTTTCTGGGTTAGATTCCGTTGCGTTGGAAGATTTTATTAAACTACTAGATAAACTAAGTGAATCTGGACATACGATCTTATTATCGACACATGATGTCGATATTGCTTATAGTTGGGCTCAAGAATGTATCATTTTACATCAAGGGCAAATGGTCGCACATGGACCGATTGATATCATTGAAATTGAAGAAGTTATGAGGCAAGCCAATTTAGCCGTACCTAGTCTATTTTCTTTATTCGAAGAAACAGAATACCGTCCTAAAACAATGGCAGAAGCAAAACAGTTCCTTTCATCTTTCATTTTTAAAAAGGAGAAAGTGTATTGAATAAAAAAATCGTAGTCTTTTTATTATTATTTGTATTTATCAGTAGTACGACTGTTTATGCTCATAAGATGCTTATCGCCCCCATTGAAGAAGGTGTCATTCAAGTGGTTTATGAGGATGGTAGTTTTTCGACAAGAACGGTCGTTTACGTGTATGATCAAGAAGGAAATGAAGTTGATCAAGCCAGATTAGATTCAGACGGCTATTTTTATTATGAAGAGATAGGGCATACGTTTGTTGCTGATGATGGCATGGGGCATCGAACGGAATGGACTGTAGGAGAAGAGATTGTTATCAAATCCGACCCTCATCGCTGGATAATAATCGGAATCGTCGTTACTGTTTTTGTAAGTATCGCTATTGTATCTTCATATTTAGCGAAGCGGAAGCATTAAACAACAATATCATTTTAGCGAAATCAGAAGATACGAATGAGGAACTAATTTTAGATCATCCTTTTGTACAAATCGACAATCAGTTTAAAAATAAGTTCGAAATCTATCGTACGACCGTTCCGCAGTTTGGTCCAGAAAGTGGAGAAATAGCTGTGAAAGATGTAAATAAATCAACTGCTGTACAATTCGTTCTTCAATATTTAGAGAAGGATAAAACGAATACGATGGCATATGGTGATGGAAATAATGATCTAAAAATGTTTGAAGCTGTTGCATATGGAGTTGCAATGGAAAATGCCTCTGAGGAATTAAAAAAAGTTGCTAAAGAAATTACACCTATAGCAGAAGAAGACGGAATATTTAAAAGTTTCAAGGTGAATGGTTTGATTTAAGGTTTTTGAAAGTAGCCTAATAACAGAGAAAGCAAGTGGAGAAAAACAAAATCGTTTTTCTCCACTTGCTTTTTTGACTTAACATATTTGTTTGTTTCTGAAGGTAAGAAATTACAAGACAGTCAATACCGTCCGAATATATCTACATTAGATTGTCTTCGAGTTAGCTAACATCGGGGAAATAATAAGTTTTTTTAAAAGATAATGCTGGTAAGCAAACTTTTATTACGAGTAGTAGAATTATATCGAGCTAAAACACTTATTTTAATCCAAGTACTATGATTATTTTTCCTATTTTAGCTTCTTTTGACGAGTACTAGGATTATTTCCCGATATTTATTGCTAGTACTCGCATTAAAAATCCGCGAAAAATCCACTTAATCCAAGTACTCGGATTAAAACGACATTTATACCGTCCTTATTGCTAGAAATCGGAATAAAAACCTTCAAGGTATAACGGATTTAATGCTAGTACTCGGATTAAATTTGCAAATTAGCGAACTTAATACTCCTAGTCGGCATAAAAGTTTTTACATTCAAATTATCATTTGAATAGGTTGTTGCATAAGTTATATAATATATTCAAATATACATTTGAATAAAGGGGGATTAAATAATGAGCCAAAAAGATACTTGTGAAATATATTGTTATGACGAAGCAAAAGTTAAACGTATTCAAGGTGAAATGCATAAAGAGGATATCGGGAGTGTAGCGGGTATTTTTAAAGCGCTGGCAGATGAAAATCGAGCGAAGATTACGTACTCTTTATGCCAAGATGATGAGCTATGCGTTTGTGATGTTGCAAATATCATTGGCTCTACCGTTGCAACTGCTTCACATCATTTACGAACTCTTCATAAACAAGGAATTGTCAAATATCGAAAGGAAGGGAAGTTAGCCTTTTATTCGCTTGACGATGATCATATTCGGCAATTAATGATGATTGCCTTAACACATAAGAAAGAGGTGAAACTGAATGTCTGAAGCTAGCTTAAAAAAGCCAGCAACGAAAACTTATCGTGTTCAAGGTTTTTCTTGAGCAGGCTGTGCAAAAACATTCGAGGAGAATGTGAAACACCTGGATGGTGTTACAGATGCGCAAGTAAATTTTGGTGCTGCGAAAATTACGGTTTATGGAAATGCATCAGTCGAACAGTTGGAAAAAGCAGGAGCCTTTGAAAACTTAAAATTACGTGGTGAAAATGAGCAAAAAATCGAAAGAGGTCCATTTTGGCGGCAAAAGGAAAACCTCAAAGTATATGTTTCGGCCTTTTTATTAATCATTAGTTGGGTACTAAGCATGCAATATGACGATGGCCATATCATCCCGACAATGGGCTATGCAGCGGCGATTTTAATTGGCGGCTACACATTGTTTATGAAAGGCCTTACCAATTTAAGTCGATTGAAGTTTGATATGAGCACACTGATGACAATTGCCATAATTGGTGCAGCAATCATTGGTGAGTGGGGCGAAGGAGCAACAGTTGTCATCCTTTTTGCGATTAGTGAAGCGTTGGAGCGTTATTCGATGGATAAAGCTCGCCATTCAATTGAATCATTAATGGATATTGCTCCAAAGGAAGCCTTCATTCGAAGGGAAAATCAAGAGTTCATCATAAATGTAAATGAGATACAAATCGGCGATATTATGATTGTTAAGCCTGGACAAAAGTTAGCGATGGATGGGGTTGTTGTAAAAGGAACTTCGACTTTAAACCAAGCGGCAATCACTGGAGAATCTGTTCCAGTGGCGAAAACAGTGAATGATGAAGTATTTGCCGGAACATTAAATGAAGAAGGATTAATAGAAGTTAAAGTAACGAAATTAGTCGATGATACGACATTAGCGAAAATTATCCATCTAGTCGAAGAAGCACAAGCAGAACGTGCTCCTACTCAAGCGTTCGTTGATCGATTTGCCCAATATTATACTCCAGCAATCGTTGTTTTCGCCGCTTTAATTGCAGTGTTGCCACCGTTATTTGGTGGCGAGTGGAGCACTTGGATATATCAGGGGTTAGCCGTGTTAGTGGTTGGCTGTCCATGTGCGCTCGTAGTTTCGACTCCGATTTCTGTTGTAACCGCAATCGGAAATGCGGCAAAACATGGGGTGTTGATTAAAGGTGGAATTCATTTAGAACAAGCCGGATCATTGAAAGTGATTGCTTTTGATAAGACGGGCACGTTAACAAGAGGAATTCCGTCAGTAACAGATATCGTCACATTTGGTCGTGATGAGGATGAATTATTAAGCATTACTGCTGCCCTAGAAAAAGGTTCTCAGCATCCACTCGCCTCTGCGATTATGAAAAAAGCAGAAGCAAAAGGAATAGACTTTCATAAACTTCGTGTTGAAGAGTTTCAATCAATTACGGGCAAAGGCATCCAAGCTAAGATAAATAATGAAATTTACTATGTTGGGAGCCCTAAATTTTTTACCGAAATACTCCCGAATGAGATGGATTCGAAAGTGCATGAGCAAATATCAACTCTGCAATTGCAAGGGAAAACGGTAATGATTGTTGGAACAGCGGAGGCTATTCTTTGTTTAATTGCCGTCGCAGACCAAGTGAGAAAAACATCCAAAGATGTCATTCGTAAACTTCATGAACTTGGCATCCGAAAAACAGTAATGCTTACAGGAGATAATGAAAGAACAGCCGTTGCGATTGGCAAAGAAATTGGTGTTTCTGATATTAAAGCCGATTTGCTCCCAGAAGATAAATTAACTTTTATTAAAGAGTTACGTAGTCAGTATGACAAGGTGGCGATGGTCGGTGATGGTGTCAACGATGCTCCTGCTTTGGCCGCATCAACCGTGGGTGTGGCAATGGGAGGAGCGGGAACCGATACGGCACTTGAAACCGCTGATATTGCCTTAATGTCAGATGATTTAAGTAATTTGCCATTTACAATCAAATTAAGTAGGCGAGCTTTACGAATAATTAAGCAAAATATTACCTTCTCTCTCGTCGTAAAAGCTCTAGCATTGCTTTTAGTTGTACCTGGATGGTTAACTCTATGGATCGCCATCTTTGCTGATATGGGTGCTACTTTATTAGTCACCTTAAACAGTTTAAGGTTATTAAGAGTGAAGGAATAAGTCAATGCAAAGTCCGTTATTTCCTCCATCCTCATGTAGAAGGTGACTATAATTCTGATTTGAAAACTGCGATCATTAACTTTATCTCGAGTTTTTGATTATATGTTGTAAAAGTGTTAACGTTGGCTTGGAAAACAGCAAATAAAAAACCCATTCCTAAAAAAATGTAGGAATGGTTTTTTGTGCTGTTAAAAATCATCTATCAAGATTAGGATGACAGACGTTGCATGTACCAGATGAATATAAAGGGCCAGCCTCCAAGGTCAGTTGCTCACTTTTAAAGGTCTCGATTCTTTTAAAAGCTAAAAGTGTCTGGAATATGTCGATAACAACTAATAAGACTGAATTTTCAGAATAAAATTAAATGTTTACGTCCACTGAAAAAACCAATAGTACCAGGGGTTTCAGGGCACGGTTATGACTGAATGTAGTTTTCTACAATGAAGTGAAGCTTTTATGTTTGAAATTACACTCCCGTATTTTATCAGCCGTTGATACATTTGAATTAGAAAGAAGGGAGGCCTTTTTTATGAAAAGAATAACTGCTTTTACCATTAGCCTAATAGGGACTTTTCTTTTATTAACTGGTTGTTCCGAAGTCTTAGACGAACCTTTAGTTAACAGTGGCTCATTGGATGATGAATACGTAGGTGATGCAAATCCGATATTGGAAGAGATTTTTAAACAAACAGAGGAAGAAGCTCAAATTCAGGCTGACATATTGAAGAAAATGGAAGAAGATGATTCGGATGGAAGTGATGGTTTAAGTCACTTTTAAGAGTTGAAAATGTCAAAAGGCGGTGAAAGAATAATTGATAACTAAACAGGAAGTAGCTGAGACTGAGGAAGCAGTTCTTCATAAATTGGCCGTTTATATGTTTGTTCAAAAGTACTATGCCGGTGAATTAAATAAATTGAGCAATACTTCTTGGGAACAATTAGTCGGTTTAATTAATCAGGAAGTTTCCTTCTTTTCGAATGAAAAAATGAAACAAGGAATCGAAATCCTCTCTGAATTAAAGGATGCCGACATTGCTGAGATGGAATATGAGTTTAACCGATTATTTGTTGGCCCGAAACGGTTGGAAGCACCACCATATGAATCGGTCTATCGAAATACAGAAAGAGCAGTTATGCAAAGTGAAACATTAGCTGTCAGAAGGTTTTATGAAAATGCAGGGTTAGTTTTAACTAGGAAAAATACGGATCCTGATGACCATCTTGCCCTTGAGTTGGAATTTGTTAGTTACTTGTTAAGTAATAGTGTTGAAGATGAAGACTGTTATGTCCTGTATGAGGAATTTTTGAAAAAGCATTTATTTCAATGGGTAGAAAACCACTGTGAGTTAGTGCGAGAAAAAACTGAAAATAAAGGTATTATTGGAATTTCTTATCTACTCGAAGGGTTGTTGGAAGTAGAAAGGAAGCAACTGAATGTTCGAAGGAGGTCAAAGTGATGAGTAAGTTTTCTAGACGTAACTTTTTAAAAGCGTCAGCGGCTCTCGGTGTTTTAGCAGGAGTAGGAAGCACAGCATCTAGCTTCAAAAAGGTAAAAGCTGCTGCTAATACACCTGGAAATGTTAAGCAAGTTTTCAACTCTTGTCCAAGAAACTGTTACGACACTTGTTCACTAGTTACAACGGTTGAAGATGGAACAATCAAATTTGTAACCGGAAATAAACATAATACGTACACAAATGGGCGTTTGTGTGTGAAAGGTTACACATACCCTAACTATGTGTACTCACCTGACCGGATTAAATATCCAATGAAACAAGCAGAACGGGGCTCAGGTAAATGGGAACGAATCTCATGGGATGAGGCCTATGAGATGATTGCCAACAAGATTCTTGAAATAAAAGAAAAACACGGCAGCACCTTACCGGTTGCTTTAAATAAATATTCCGGAAACTTCAATGTTTTATCATACGGAGTCGAAGGAATGATGTCGAGTTGGGGGTATACGACAAGGGCCCAAGGTACACCATGTTGGCCAGCAGGAATCGATTCCCAAACATTCGATTTCGGTACGGTTGTCAATTCTGACCCGGAAATGATGGTAAAAGCAAAATATTTGATTCTTTGGGGAGTCAATCCTGCATGGACATCTGTTCACTCAATGAGTATTATTCAAAAAGCAAAAGAAAACGGAACGAAAGTCGTTGTCATTGATCCGATTTTGACGGACACAGCGGCAAACGCTGATGAATTCATTGAAATTAAGGCTTCAACAGACGGTGCCTTGGCTTTAGGAATGGCAAAATATATTCTTGATCACAATTTACAAGATTTAGGTTGGATGCAGGAAAATTCCATCGGCTACCAAGAGTATTTGAATTACCTCCGCAATAACGTAACACTAGAATGGGCTTCAGAGAAAACCGGTGTGCCAGTTGAAGTAATTGAACGTTTAGCTCGGGAATATGCAGCAGCAAAACCTGCATCTATCTGGATTGGTTATGGGATGCAAAGGCATACAAATGGCGGAGCAGCAGTGCGTTCCATCGATGCTTTAGTAGCTATGTCTGGAAATATCGGTGTCGTTGGCGGTGGTGCGAACTATGCTCAATTAGACAGCTGGGGATTCAACTATGCGGCCCAACTTGCCGGAACACCACCTGAAGGCAGTGGTGGTGAAGGAGATCGGATGGTAAACATCAATAACTTCCCTGCTCAAGTATTAGCGATTAATAATGACCCTAAGCAAATACCGATTGAAATGCTTTGGGTTTCGTGCCGGAATCCAATTGCCCAAGATCCTGAGGCTGCTGTTTCCTACAAAGCTTTCGACTCAATTGATTTTATCGTAACAGCTGACCTTTGGTTTAACGAAACGGTAAATCAATCTGATTTAGTTCTCCCTGTCACCTCGATATTTGAGACTTGGGGGCTTCATGCTAGTTACTGGCATTACTGGATGAACGTGAACGAACAAGCAATCGACCCTTTATATGAATCAAAATGTGATGTAGAAATTGCGATGGGAATTTCGAAAAAATTAAATGCTTTGCAGCCTGGTTCATGTACCTATCCAACGGATCGTACGATGGAAGAGTGGGTAGCGATGGAAATGTCCGATTCGTTCATTGAAAAATTTGGTTTCAACTCGTGGAGAGATATTTTAGAAAAGGGAACGGTTAAAGTGTCTGGTTATGATGCAGCCTGGGCAGATGGAAAGTTTAGAACGCCGAGCGGAAAATATGAATTTTCATCAGAAAAGAGTGCTACCTTCGGACATCATGCTCTCCCAGTATATGTAGAGGAGATGGAGATTCCGAAAGAGAGGCCGATTCGCTTATTAACCCCACACTGGAAATATGGACTTCATTCTCAATTCCAAAACTTGGAGTGGATGCAATCTGTTCATAATGAGCCTTTCGTAGAAATTCATCCAGCGTTGGCAAAAGAGAAGGGCATTAAAGATGGTTCAATGGTCAAAGTGTCGAGTGATATCGGTTTTGTTGATCTAAAAGCAAAAGTTACACAAACGGTACCGAAAGATACGGTGGTCATTTATGAAACGTGGTATAAGGATCAGAATTTTAATGTGAACTTCCTGGTTAAAGCAATCCCTGCCGATATGGGTTCTTGTGCAACGGGCCAACCTGGGCTTTCTTTCCATGATCAGTTTGTCACAATCGAAAAAATGTAAGGAGGGTTCATAAATGGCAAAGAAACAGAAAAGACTGGCATTCCAAATAAATATGGAACGTTGTATAGGCTGTAATGCTTGTACGGTAGCCTGTAAGAGCTTTTACGATTTGCATCCGAGCGTTAATCGAAGAACTGTCGTCGAAACAGACGAGACGCTAGTAGGAGCTGCAAAGCGTTGCTATCTGTCTACATCTTGCAATCATTGCGACGAGCCTGCTTGTGCGAAAGCCTGCCCAACAGGGGCTTATATAAAATTAGAAAACGGAATTGTAAAACATAATCAAGATCGTTGCATCGGCTGCCAAATGTGTGCAACTGCTTGCCCGTACAAAGCACCTCAGTTTGATCCTGTAAAAAAGAAAATGGATAAATGCAGTATGTGTTATGACCGCATTGAGGTTGGCGAGGATCCTATTTGCGTATCTTCCTGTCCAATGGAGGCAATCGCAATTGTCGACTTGAACGAAATCGATGAATCAAAAGTGGTTTCTGACGTAAAAGGATTTGTCGATTCAACGATAACTGGTTCATCTACCCGATTTATTTTACCGGTGGCAACAAGTGTTGTAAGGGGTGAATTATAATGGAAAATAGTATGACGCTAGTTGTATTTACGTTTCTCTCCCAGATGGCAATCGGAGCTTTTGCGGCCTTGTTTTTCCTCGATGCTTACAAAGAAAAAGTATCGAAACGTTCTGCCTTTACTAGTTTGATAGCCATTTTGGTTGTTTCCGTCGTTGCCGTCATCGTTTCAGTATTTCATCTAGGACACCCATTTTCTGCCTACATGGCTATCCTTAATTTCGGTGATTCGTGGCTGTCACGGGAAATTGTCTTCTTCCCAGCCTTTATGTTATTTGTTTTCCTTTATGCTTTTATGGCAAAGACGAAGGAGCAGAAACGATTGTTTGGCTGGGTGACGATAATCCTTGGCACGGTAACTATCTATAGTACGGCAATGATTTACATTATTCCAGCTGTACCTGCATGGCACAACGGAACAACGTTGGCAGCATTTTTTGCAACTGCCTTTCTATTAGGACCTGTTTTTATTCAATTATTGTTGTCGATTATCGATAAAAGCTTTGTTAATTTCTCTCCTTATATAGCGATTGTTACGGCTTTTGCGATTTTATTAAATGTGATTAATTTTACAATCTTAAATGGGGGGCTACCGGCAGCTGTTGAATCAGCCGGACTGCTCGTTTCAAGTCCGTTATTTTGGGTGAAAATGATTGCTTTAGTTGCCGCATTTTCTGTTGCTGGATATTTAGTTTGGAAGAAAAAGAACAGCTCCCTTTCGACGGTTAGCTTGATCTTTGCTTGTTTCATCGTGTCAGAGTTGCTCGGCAGAATGTTATTTTATTCCTCAGGCGTTCATTTGTAATGGTTTAATACGGGAGGAGGGTTTCGGTTGATTTTTGATCAGATTAGCAAACTATCTAATGTTTTCCTGAAAAAAATAGATAAAATTGAAGTGGATGCAAATAAATGCTTAAAAGTCCGCGCTGTCACGAGCAGTTGCACTGCTTGTGTAGATATATGTCCAGCAAGCAGTATCGACATCATGCAAGACTCGATTGAAATTGAAGCTTCGTGTTTTGAATGCGGACTGTGCACATCCGTTTGTCTGACAAATGCTCTAAAATGGAACCACCCTCCTCTTATGCAAATTTTAGACCGATTAAAACGGTTATCTAATCGTGAAGCAGAGGTTTATCTTACTTGCGAACCATCTGCAAAAGGAAATGAAAAATCGAACGGGGTACAGGTTTCCTGTCTAGGTGTATTACCGACTGAGTTTTGGATTAGTGCGGGACAACAGATTCCTAATTTAAAAATAATCTATCAATCAACATTGTGTGATACGTGCAAACTTTGTGACGGAGAAAAATTATTTTTACGGTATAAAGAGGAAGCCGAAAAGACCCTTCAGCACACATTTCCGATTTGTTTTTCCATAAATGAAGTCAAGGACGAAGGGTTGATCGACCATCATCGTCGCAAGTTCCTAAGTTCTATTTTTGAAGAGGCAAAAGCAACCAATACAATTGCAGTGAAGGAAGTATTAGAAGTCGATCAAACTTTATCTCCATTTGAAAAATTTAATCGTTATTACCGAAAACAAACTGAATTGGAAGAAATGGCAGAAGTGGCAACCGAAATGAAAAATAATTTTGTTGATAAATTGGTGAATGACACCGTTTTTCATACGGATAAAAGAGCTTTATTGTTTGAAGCATTTGAAGTCGATCCACAATTATCGAAAGAAATGACGTTTTCGATGCCAGAAGTAAAGGAAAGCTGTACTCGCTGCGGCGCCTGTGCTTTCTTATGTCCGACAGATGCGTTGATTATGGATGCTCAATCGCTGATTTTATCGACAAATAAATGTGTTTCCTGCGGGCTATGTGAAGAGATTTGTTACGAGAATCATATTCATATGAGTAAGAAAAGAGGGACGGTTTTTAACGAAAAGTTTATTTACTTAACCAAATAAAAGCAGTGCTATCGCACTGCTTTAAATGTTCATATTGTGAGAAATTTTTATCGATAAGATTAAGTTCACGAGATCGCTATATTGATCCAACTTAATATTTAATATAGATTCAATTTTTTTAAGTCGCTGTCGCAACGTATTTTGATGAATGAATAGGGCTTCAGCACTGCGAGTAATATCCCCGTTTTGTGTGCAATAAATGGATAAAGTATGAACCAATTCTGTTCCCTGTTCACTGTCATGTTCTTCTAATCTTCCTAAATATTGCTGGGCGAAATCTCTTAGCAAATCATTGTGAATATAAGAGAGAAGCCGGACAAACCCGATATCATCATAATGGATAACGTCATTAGATCCAAGCCCGTACATTTCCATTTCTAGCGCTATTTTCGATTCTTGAAAGCTTTTATAAAGGTACAAATTAGAATAATAACTCCGCCCAATCCCAATTACTGTTTTAATAGAAGGATATTGCTGCTGTATTTGATTACGCACGCGGCTAATCCACTCATTGATTTCAGTCTTTGCCACTTCTGTATTCTGAATAGGTGGGCAAACAATTGCGACTATACGGTGATTAAGATAAGTGGTATAAATTTTACCTGTACCCAAATGGCTTTCAACCATTATATGTTGGATATTCATTATGCTGTCTTTTACTATTTTCTGATGGCTGTTGAGATTCATCGATAGAACGAAGGAATTGGGCGTAAATTCCATCTCCCTTAATAGTCCTAGTTCGAATAACTCGCTTTCTGTATCTATATTATTGTGAAGAACATCGAATAGAAACTGATCGTGATATTTTAAATCGACTTTACGCGCAACCTCTATTTGTTTTGCCCATGTAATCATTGTTGGCTCAATCGTCTTAAAAAGATCATCGTTTAATTCTTTAGCTGTGCAGGTTTTCTCAAATACAAGATAGCCTGTACTTTGCTTATCGGGGTCAACAACTTCAAATGCAAAATACTCCTCTTTTTCGTACTGTACAATTGAAAAACTCGCTTTCTCGCCGCCAAGGTCAGAATCTACCCAGTTCATCTTCCTTATGTCCTTTATACTAAACTTGTTTGAAAAAGGATGGATAAGCGTCTTTTTATTTGTGAATAGAAAAACTTCCTGGCCAAGGAACAGATTGAACCGTTCGATGACCGATTCAATTCCTTGCCGATAGAACAACTCTAACCAATATGTAGTTAGGTCATTTTTTATTAACGATAAAAGATGAAGTTCATGGAGATAAAATATGTCTTTAATCCTTTTGTACACATCGATCTCACTGTCATATTTCAGCAAAAATAATGGCTTTTTACATTCATTGGCCATCTTGGTAATAAATGATGGAAGATCACAAAAATGTTCCGACAAAATGAGAATACCTGTGGAATGTTTATCCTTAAGATACTTTTCTAATCGAGCGACTGTATCATCAGAATGATAGATTAAAATAAAGCTATTCTCTTTAATAGGCATCTTGTCTAGCTGGACATGCTGGCATTTATTCCTTTTGCCGTTCCAGCCTCCAAGAATATCCATATGGAAAAAGGGACTGTAGGTAATCAATGTTTCATAAGTTAGTGGACTCATTGTTTTCACCTCGTTCGGCTGCCCAAACCCTTGTTTTTTCCGAGCTTTCATATTTTAAGCGAGTTGAGGGGTTTGTAATGGTTTTCATTGAGTATTGTGCTAATGAAGTTTGATATTCATTAGGATACTCCTCATTTATATTGCCAATTTTTATCGCATCTCCAATGCAAGAGTCCACACATACTGGCTGTTCGCCTTGTTGTAATCGGCTGTAACACATGTCACACTTATCAGCCTTTTTGCTTGTGGGATCGACGGTGATTGCTTGAAATGGACAAACAGAAACACATTTCCCGCATCCGTTACAGTCTTGAGCTTCAAGAAGAACTATGCCATTTCGTAGTTTACGGATACAATTACGGCTGCATACGGTCATACATGCAGGTGTTTCACAGTGGTTGCAGGACATGGAAAAATGAATTTCATCAATAAATGAATCGTTACTAATTGTTAGAACCTTTCGTCTTTTATGGGTAGTTTGGTTTTCGTTGCTGCACGCATAAGAACAGGAGTGGCAAAAGATACATTTTTCTACGTCAATAAAAAAGGCTAACTGTTTCATACGCATCATCATCTCTTTAAAAAAATAGGATTATATGTACTATTTTAGTATATAATTAAGGGAAAAACAGTGACAATGTGATGAATTTCACATTCGGTCACGAAAATTCGGGGGTATGGTGAATGGATAAAAATTATAAAATTACTCGTCACGTTTGCCCGAGAAACTGTTACAGCAGCTGTACGATGCTTGGTTATACAAGAAATCGGAAGTTGGTTAAAGTCACTGGTGATAAAAAACATGGTTATACAAAGGGCAAGTTGTGCCCGAAAGGATACAATTATCTATCCCATGTGTACCACCCTGAACGTCTTAAGTTCCCGATGATTCAGAGCAAGAGGGGAAGCGGTGAATGGAATAGAATTTCATGGGATGAAGCAATCGATATCATTGCCGCTAAAATCATCCAGCTTTACGACAGGTTTGGAACAAATCTGTCACTTGCATTGAATAAGTACTCAGGGAATTTTGGTATTTTGCATAATAGTGTAGAAGGGTTTTTTAATAGTTTAGGTGAGACATCCAGAGCGGTAGGTTCTCCTTGCTGGTCATCAGGATTGGATGCATCCATATACGATTTTGGCGCTTATAAAAACTCGGAACCAGAGCAATTACGCTACGCTGATACGATTATCCTCTGGGGAAGTAACCCTGTTTGGACATCCATTCATTCCGTTCCTTTTCTATATGAAGCAAAAAAGCGTGGGGCAAAGATCATTACAATTGACCCTGTATATACAGCTACTGCAAAAAAATCCGATATATATGTACAAATAAAACCAGGTACAGACGGTGCCATGGCTTTGGCTTTGGCAAAAGTTATTTATGAGGAAAATGGATTGGATACGAATTTTATTGACAACTATACTACAGGCTTTGATGTATTTCTGAATTACTTGAATTCCGTTGAGTTCGATGAGCTGTTAAAGGAGTGCGGATTGGAGAAGGAAATCATTGAGGAGATTGCAAAAACCATTATACAAGGTAAAAATACAATGGTTTGGATTGGATTCGGTTTTCAAAGGAATAAAAATGGAGGACAAAATATTCGCTCCATCAATGCGTTGATGGCCATGACGGGGAATATTGGAAAAAAAGGTTCAGGCATTTTATATGCCCAAAATGCGAGCTTGAAGTTTACCAATAACATTACGAAATATTTTCAATCAGGATTCAATGAGAAAAACTGTGTACGCTCCATCCCTATAAATGATTTTGCCAGTGGTTTGAAGGAAGCTAAAGACCCGCCAATTAAAATGTTATGGGTTTCATGCCGAAATTTGGTTACGCAGAATCCTGACCAAAAATTATTGAAAAAATTGCTGCATAATTTAGATCTGATTGTGACGGTGGATCAGTTTTTTACACCGACAGCCCAATTATCAGATATCGTCCTGCCAGCAAAAACTAATTTTGAAGAATGGGATATCGTACCAAGCTATTGGCATCATTGGATTGGAATCAATGAACCTGCTATCGAATCGTATTATGAAAGCAAAAGCGACTTAGAAATTGTCAAACTCCTCGCAAAGCGGTTAAATGAGTTGAGACTAGGATTTTCGACGTTCCCTTACGAAAAAACGGTAGAAGAATTTATTGAAGAACAATTTACCGATGAAATGTATCAAAACTTAGGTATAACGAATTGGCGGGGTTTATTAGAAGGGCCAAAAAGAGCTCCGTTGCCGGAAATAGCTTGGGAGGACAAGAATTTTGAAACTCCATCAGGGAAATTCGAGTTTTATTCTGAAAGGGCATCGGAAAATGGAAAACCACCAATTGCCCACTATACTTTCTCTAGTTTTGAGAAGAACGGTGACCAACTTTTATTGCTCACGAATCATGGGCAATTTAATTTGAATTCACAATTTCATAATTTGGATTTAATTGATAAGGGAAAGAGAGAACCGATTGCTTTTGTTCATCCTTCTAGTGGATCAAGGAAAGGCATTACCAATGGTTCGTGGGTGACCGTTTACAATCATAATAGTGAACTAAGGCTGAAATGCAAATTTTCTTATGAAGTACATCCATCCGTTTTATTGGTGCAAGCTGATCATAATTTAGTGAACAGGTTAATTTCCTTTATCCCAACAGATATGGGAGAAGTCTCATCGGGTCACGAGGGAATGGCCTTTAACAGCACTTATGTCAGTATTGAAGAAATCGGAAAAGGCTAAATTTTTTGGTTAATATCAGGGCAACTACGCTTCTGTCCTCGCCCTAAGGGACTCGCCAATCGGCGAGTTTCTTATGATTCATTCGCTATAAAACGACGAGTGATTTATAATATAATTATATTATTCGAAAAAATCATTAAAAGGAAGTTGTAGCCTATGGATAACAGGATCGAGTTAAACTCAATTGCACCATTAACTAAAATTACTGAGAATATATATAAGCTGACTGTGCGCTATCCTTTCGGAATGTTTGAATTGAACAGTTATTTGATCTATGGGGATCAAGGTTTCACTGTTATTGACACTGGTAGTTATGCTGATGAGTCCATCACACTCTGGAAGAACTTAATGGATTCTGGTGTGAAAATCGAAAAAATAGTCGTAACGCATACTCATCCTGACCATATCGGTCTTTGTAGATGGTTTCAAGGAAATTATCAAATTCCTGTTTTCGTCTCAGATTTAGGGTATAAAGAAATTCAAAAAAATCGAGATCATACAGTTACAAACTGGACACGGAAATTGTTTAAGGAGCATAATGGCCCAGCTTTACCTGAAGATATAATTGGAATGGAAGCTCCCGCTTATCGTTTTGAGCCAGATGGGTTATTTCAAATCAATGAACCAATTAAACTTGGAAACGATATGTATGAAGTGATTTGGACTCCTGGGCATGCACATGACCATTTATGTTTTTATGAGCCAAAGCAGGAAGTGATGATTCTTGGTGATCTTGTGTTCGATCATCTTTCTCCAATTGTGGCGATCTGGTCAGAAGAAGATGGGAATGTATTGAAAGATTATTTCCAGTCTTTAGATAAAGTAAAAGCATTTTCACCTAAACAATCACTCCCCGGACATGGCATAATGATTGAGGACTTGGCAATGAGGGTAGAAGAAACGAAGTCAAGGCATCAACATCGGTTGGAACAAGTAGTAGATTGTGTGAAACAGGATGAGAAAACGAGTTATCAGATTTGCCAGGAAGTATATGGTGGCTTGAGCTTTTATAAACTTTTTGCTCCATTCATGTCTACAATCAGTCGGATGGTTTATCTTGAGTCAATCGGAAAAGTAAAGAGCGTAGAAAAAAATGGCATAATCTATTATCGTGCGAATATATAAATTGGTGCAGCCAAAATAAGCTGTGCCATTTTTGCAATTCCTTCTAGAAATTTTCAAAATTTATTTTAGACATATCAATGAAAAGTGTTGAATATCTATACACCTAGCAAATGATTGCTGATTGTTGCTGGTTTTACTAAATCATAAAATAGAAATAGGAATCGTTTTATTTAAAATGCTCCCGTAAAAATGATTGTGCTAATCACTAACAAACGGGGAGGTGGATCCAGGGATTCTTAAAAAACCTGGAGGAACAATGAGTATACGAACAATCAAATTATTTATCAATGGTAAGTATGTAAAATCAAAAGATGAAAAGATGTTTGACGTAACGAACCCTAGCAATCAAGAGGTAATCGCAAGGGTATTTGAGGCAGGAAAAGAAGATGTTGACTATGCTTGCCGTGTAGCGAGGGAAGCGTTTGAGCATAGTGAATGGCGGACAATGTCTGTGGCTGAGCGCTGTGCCAAAGTGAAACGGATGGCAGAAATTGTGCAGAGTAAACGAGGGGAACTAGCAAGGTTGGAAGCTTTGGATGTCGGGAAACCATTCACCGTTGCCTTTAATGATGAAATTCCAAGAGCAGCAGATAACTTAAAGTTTTTTGCTGAACTCATGGAAAAGCAGAGTGGAGAAACATTCCCAATGGATGAGAATTATCTAAACTATACACGATATGAACCAGTTGGTGTAGCTGCGTTAATAACACCTTGGAACTTGCCTTTTATGCTAACGACTTGGAAACTTGGACCGGCACTCGCAGCAGGAAATACAGTTGTAATTAAGCCATCAGAAGAGACACCGATAACGGTATCATTGTTAGGAGAAATAGCAAAACAAGCTGGAATTCCTGATGGCGTCGTAAACGTCGTTCATGGCTTCGGGCCGAATTCAACGGGAGAGTATATAACTACCCATCCTGAAGTCGATTTAATTGCTTTTACAGGAAAAACGCGAAATGGCGCGGCGGTGATGGAACAGGGAGCAAAAACAATAAAACGGGTGTCATTTGGATTAAGCGGAAAAGCGGCAAATATTGTATTTGAAGATGCGGATCTGAACAAGGCGATCCCAGTATCGATTCAAGCAGCCTTTCAGAATTCCGGGCAAGTATGTTTAGCCGGCTCGAGGATTCTTGTTCAACGTTCAATCCTTAATGAGTTTTTATCTAAATTTAAAGAAGCAGCAGAAAATTTAATTGTCGGTGACCCCCAATCTCCGAAAACAAATCTCGGCCCCCTTGTTAGTGAAGAACATTATAAAAAAGTAAAAAAATATTTGGAAATAGCTGAGCTAGAAAATTCTAAGCTTATTACTGGAGGCAAACGCCCGGATAAATTACCCGCAAGCATTTTTTCTGGTTATTATTTGGAACCTACAGTCTACCTTCAGGAAAATCATAAAGCGAGAATTTGCCAGGAAGAAATATTTGGTCCAGTCGTTACAATTGTCCCTTTTGATACAGAAGAAGATGCATTGGAAATGGCCAATGACTCCTCCTATGGACTAAATGGCGGCATCTGGACAGAAAATCTACGAAGAGCACATCGTGTCGCACATCATGTTCGGGCAGGTACGATTTGGGTGAATTGTTGGTTTGTACGTGATTATCGCGCTCCATTTGGTGGATTTAAGAAAAGTGGAATTGGTCGAGAGGGAGGAGGTTATAGCCTGGAATTTTTCACAGAAGCGAAAAATATTTGTATCGCTTTAAAATAAGTCCTTTCCTTTAAAGAGTAAGAGAGTTAAATGATTCGCTTGTAATCGAACAAGGTCGACTAATACCTTCCTAAGGTGGTATTTTCATGAACGCACTAAAAAAACCAGCGATCGCAAATAAACTTGCCAAAAGGATGATTGAAGCTTCAGAAGCTGAAGCGGAGAAAATGGGTATTGCAATCAGTACAACAGTTGTTGATGAAACAGGAAATTTAGTTGCTTTTTCTAAAATGGATCAAGCACCAATTAAGTGGATTGAAAACTCGCAAAATAAGGCTTATACAGCGATAAGTTTAGGAAAACCAACGCATGACTGGTATCCAATGAATAAAGAAGAGCTGATACTTTTCCATGGGAAGATTCAAACCGCTAGGCTTATCGTTGCGGGCGGTGGCTTTCCGATTCGAGTAGAGAGCGAAATAATAGGTGGGATAGGTGTAAGTGGCGGCAGCACCGAAGAAAATATTAGATGTTGTGAAGCTGGACTTAATTTAACCGACTAAACTTTATCTCCTTATAGTTATGAAAAAAATAATGCTCGAGAATGCCTGTCTAAGGAAAATTTAGCAGGCATTTTCATCGTACATGATGTGTGTTTGAGCAATGCCTTGTTTGGGGTAGCATTTAGGAGGGGAGGATTTCCACTAATTTGGAGGTTCTCGCCTTTATTTTTTTCTAGTAAAATGAAAGTTTCATAATAAGTGATAAATTGTTTTGACAGAAAATACAGAAAATGTATCGTATAATTGAGGGAATAAATCAAACCATGATTTTTAAAATAAAAGATACGGGAGGAAATTGAGTGGTAGATCAAATTAATCCAACAATCGAGAACGTATTGGTAAACATTGAAAAAGTGATGATTGGCAAACGAGATGTCGCAGAACTAAGTTTGGTCTCACTCTTTTCAGGTGGTCACGTCCTGCTAGAGGATGTCCCAGGAGTTGGGAAGACGATGATGGTAAGGGCTTTAGCGAAATCTGTTAGTGCTCAATTTCGGCGTATTCAATTTACCCCAGATCTATTGCCATCAGACGTAACAGGTGTTTCTATTTATAATCCGAAGGAAATGGAATTTCAGTTTCGTCCAGGTCCGATTATCGGAAACATTATTTTAGCTGATGAAATCAACCGTACGTCTCCAAAAACGCAATCTGCTCTCTTGGAGGGGATGGAGGAAAACTCCGTAACTGTAGACGGTGTGACTTATGAGCTTGAGAAGCCCTTTTTTGTTATGGCTACACAAAATCCAATTGATTATGAAGGAACTTACCCCCTGCCAGAAGCACAGCTTGACCGCTTTCTTTTAAAAATGAAAATGGGGTATCCTAGTTTATCTGAAGAAATGGAAGTGTTAAAAAGAGCGCAGAAATTTGCTTCGATTGATGAACTTGAGCCGGTGATAAGTCTTGATGAACTTCAATATATACAAAAGGAAATTAGAGAAGTGTACGTTGAGGATGCGATTACGCGGTACATCGTTGAACTTGCTAAAGAAACACGTTCGCATGCACATGTGCATCTTGGTGTGAGCCCTCGTGGGGCGATCGGTTTAATGAAAGCAGCTCAAGCGCTAGCATATATGCGGAATCGCGACTATGTCCTTCCGGATGATGTCCAATATTTAACTCCATATGTTTTTGAGCATCGAATTATTTTAAAAGCAGAGGCGCGGTTCGAAGGAATGGATGCGGAAGCAGTAGTAAATCATGTTTTAGCAAACGTACCAGTACCTGTTCAAAGGTATGTGAAATAAATGAAACCTTATTTACAACGATTTAAAGAAATCCAAAGTCTATTCGTATTGTTGCTGTTCATTTCTTTTGCTTTTTCCTACGCAATGTTTCAAGGGGGCTTTGTCAGTTGGTTCTTGTTTTATAGTTTCCTTCCTTTTGCGGTTTCCGCACTTTCTCTATCATTGTATTCGTTATCTGATTTCAAAGCAGAACGGATTTTTCATAAGCGAGAGCTAAAAGCTGGTGAAAAAGCGAGTGTGACGGTTTTAATCAAAAGAAAAAGGCGATTTCCTTTATTGTATATCATCATAGAGGACTTGATGGATGAAACAAGGAAATTGAAGCGAGCGAAAAAAATAATTTTCCCTTCGTTTCGTCGAAAATTCCAAGTTGAATATAGTATTGATGAGTTGCCGAGAGGGGAGCATTATTTTAAAAAAATTCGGATAAAAACGGGAGATCTCCTTGGTTTGGTTGAAAAAGAGCAGTTTATCTTAGTTGAGGATCATGTTCTTGTTTTTCCTCGATTTGAAGAATTGACCTATCGACCGATTGACGGTCAATTTGAACAAGGGATGAAAGCTGCTAATGAACGGTTTCAAAGTGATTTATCCATGTCTGTTGGTGTTAGAGAGTATCAACCTGGCGATCGGTTTTCTTGGATTAATTGGAAGGCAACAGCAAAACGGGATCAATTTATGACAAAGGAATTTGAACACCGAAAATCACATGATGTCATGATTGTTATGGACTGCAAAGCGAACCCGAATTTTGAGGCAATTGTAGCATTTACTGCTTCTGTCATTCGTGCAATCGCAAGGAATGGAACAGCGGTCGGGCTGTTAACTGTAAGTGATAAACGAATGTTCTTTCCGATTCGTGGAGGAGAAACACAGCAACAACAGCTTTTTTATCATTTGGCTAAAATTCAAGATTTAAGTAATAAACCTCTCGATCACGTTCTTGAAGAGGAAGTAAGACGTCAATATAGTACATTAATGCTCGTAACAGCTGATTTTACCAAGAAACTGATTGACCAGCATCGTTTCTTTTCAAAAGGATCGAGAGTAACGGTGTTTATTGTTAAGGGAAGAGAAGAGCCAGTCTCTAATCCTGAATGGCATCGGATTACTGTTGCTCGTTCCCGAGGTATTCAAGTGTTTGTCATTCGCGAAGGAAATTTTTCCGAGGGATTTTCGGAGGTGAGCGGAGGTTGAGTCAAGGAAACGCAAAATTAGGTTTTTCTACGTTTTTACTTTATGGTCTTAGCTTTTTCTTACTTTGGGAATGGTTAAGGCCGGTAGAAGTTCTTACAGATACAGGATACTTTGGTGCCTTTCTAGGCTTTACCATCATCGCCCTTTTGCTAGCTTTTATTAACATCCCTTTCATCATCAGATTTTTTATTAAAGGATTCTATATTTTGTTTTTCATTCACTCCATTTATTATGAAGGTTCTCTCTTTCAACCAGTATGGTTAACTACTTTTTTTAAAGAGCTAGTAACCAACTTTTCTCTAGTATGGAAAGGACAATTTTTAGAGCTGACAGATGCTTATAGAACGTTGTTGTTCTTTATTCTCCTATGGTTAATGGTCTATTTAATTCGATACTGGCTTATTAAGCGGAAAAAAATGTTGATTTTTTTCTTTATGACGATTGTTTTCATTACCGTGTTAGATACTTTTACTCCATATGAAGCGAACGGTGCTATTGTACGAAGTGTGATTGTTGGTTTTTTAGTGATGGGGATTTTAACTCTGCATCGCCTTATCGAAAAAGAAATGCTCCATAAGACGGTATTACTTACACGTAAATGGCTGATTCCCCTGTCTATAATGGTTGCAGGCAGTGTGATGATAGGATATGCAGTCCCAAAGGCAGGTCCAATTTGGCCTGATCCTGTTCCGTATATTCAATCGTATAATTCAGAAAGTGGCTTAAGAGAAGGAGGAATTAGCAGGCGGGCAGGATATGGGACAGATGACTCGAACTTAGGGGGGCCGTTTCTTGGCGATGAAACAGTTGTATTTCGCGCAGAAGTGGACGAGCGTCATTATTGGAAAGTAGAAACGAAGGATATGTATACAGGGAAAGGATGGGTCGTTTCTAACAATAATCTAACGGTCGACTTTAGTGGTGAACCCGTTAGTATGTTATCGTTTGCTGAAACCGTCCCTTATGAAGAAAGGGCGAGCATCGTCTATAACGAGTTGGAATATCCGCATATCCAGTATCCACATGGATTGATTGAAATAAAAACGGAAGATCCGTTTTGGTACAGGATGGATGTATTGACGCAAAAAATAATCCCTTTGCAAAATTTAGAGCCGAATACCCCGGAATCGTATACGGTCCATTATCAAAAACCTAGTTTTCAAGTGGAAGCACTTAAAAATAGCAGCGCGGCTAGAAATGATCGAGAATATGAAACAATAAAAAACATTTATACACAACTCCCTGCAAATTTACCAGCAAGGATTAGGGAACTTGCGCTCGAGATTACCATGGATGCAGAAACGGTTTTTGACAAAGTCCAGGCGATTGAACGCTACTTTCAAGCTAACTCCTATGTGTATGATCAACAAAATGTTGCTGTACCTGAAGCAGGACAAGACTATGTGGAACAGTTTCTGTTTGAAACAAAACGGGGTTATTGTGACAATTTCTCTACTTCAATGGCTGTGTTGTTAAGGACGCTTGATATTCCAAGTCGCTGGGTAAAAGGGTATACAAGTGGGGAATATATCCGTACGCTTGAATCAGGAAAACGAGTATATGAAGTTACAAATAATAATGCACATTCTTGGGTAGAAGTATATTTTCCGGAAATTGGCTGGGTCCCGTTTGAGCCTACACGAGGGTTTTCGAACAATGTCGCTTTTCAGTTGAATACCAGTTCAGAAGTGACAACAAATACAGATGATAGAGAGGCAATCGCGCATACGAGAGAAAATCGTCAAATGGAAGATAGTGATGCTGAATCTAGTTCTTCTAGCATTGCTAATTATTTTTCACTTCAAAACAGTCACTACAATCTCTTTTTAAAATGGGGATTTACGCTCTTTGTGCTGGTGCTTATTCCTTTTCTCTTCCGAAAAAAATGGTTGCCTATATATACGATTTATTTGTTTAAGTTTAGAAAGAAAGATGAGATTTTCCCTAGAGCTTTTATGTTATTGTTAAAACAGTTGGACAGGTTTGGTCTAGGGCGTAAACAAGGCCAAACGTTAAGAGAATATGCAAAGTATATTGATTCCATTTTCAAAGGGAAAGAAATGCAGCGATTAACAGAACAATATGAGCGATATTTCTATCGTGCTACATTGAAAGAGGGGGTATGGCTAGAGGCTAAGGAGGATTGGGAAACATTATTGAGGAAAACACGTGCTTGACCTGAAAAATAGTATATTGGTACAATGTTTTAGTAATTTAATAGTATCCTTCGTATATTCTCGATAATATGGATCGAAAGTTTCTACCGAATCACCGTAAATGATTTGACTATGAAGGCAGAGGAAATATGAAACACAACTAGAAATCTGCCTGTTGAACTTTAAAGGGAGGATTCTAGTTTTTTTTAGATTGGCTATAATAAACGTAGAAATTATTTTATTAAATTGGGGTGACCGAAGTGTCAAAGAAAATGGAAATACAAGATCAGGAAAAAATTGTTGTATTAGATTTCGGCAGTCAATACAATCAGCTTATTACACGAAGAATTAGGGAATTTGGGGTGTTTAGTGAATTACACCCACATACGATTACAGCAGAAGAAATAAAAAAAATGAACCCGAAAGGAATCATTTTTTCAGGCGGACCAAACAGTGTTTATGATGAAAACTCTTTCCGTTGTGATGAAGAAATTTTCAAACTAGGATTACCGATTTTAGGGATTTGCTACGGAATGCAATTGATGACGATTCACTTTGGTGGAAAAGTAGAATCAGCAACGAATCGGGAATATGGGAAAGCATTGTTATCGTTACAGCATGAAAGTAAGTTGTTTTTAGACACTCCTAATGAACAAACTGTTTGGATGAGTCATGGAGATTTAGTAACGGAAGCACCCCCTGGATTTAGAGTCGATGGGGTCAATCCTTCTTGTCCGATTTCAGCAATGAGTGATGAATCACGCGGGTTATATGCTGTTCAGTTCCATCCAGAAGTACGTCATTCAGTCTATGGGAATGATCTTCTGAAGAACTTTGTCTTTAATGTTTGCGGTTGTGTTGGTGATTGGTCAATGGAAAACTTTATCGAGATTGAAATGGAAAAAATCCGTCAAGAAGTTGGTAACAAAAAAGTACTCTGTGCATTAAGTGGTGGAGTAGATTCATCGGTTGTCGCTGTGCTGATTCATAAAGCGATTGGTGATCAGTTGACATGTATTTTTGTTGATCATGGTCTTTTGCGAAAAGGAGAAGCAGAGAGTGTAATGAAAACCTTCTCTGAAGGCTTCAATATGAATGTAATCAAAGTGGATGCGAAAGAACGTTTTCTTAGCAAATTAGAAGGTGTATCTGATCCTGAGAAAAAACGAAAAATCATTGGAAACGAATTTATTTATGTATTCGATGATGAGGCTACAAAACTTAAAGGCATCGAGTTCCTCGCCCAAGGAACATTGTATACGGACATTATTGAAAGTGGAACGGCAACGGCGCAAACAATAAAGTCGCATCACAATGTCGGCGGATTACCAGAAGATATGCAATTCAAATTGATTGAACCGTTAAATACATTATTTAAAGATGAAGTAAGAGCGTTAGGTACAGAGCTAGGAATTCCAGATGAAATTGTTTGGCGTCAGCCATTCCCTGGTCCAGGTCTTGGGATTCGTGTACTTGGTGCAATTAGTGAAGAGAAACTAGAAATTGTTCGTGAATCAGATGCGATTTTAAGGGAAGAGATTCGAAAAGCAGGGCTCGATCGTGATATTTGGCAGTACTTCACGGTTTTGCCAGACATTCGCAGTGTTGGTGTGATGGGCGATGCGAGAACTTATGACCATACAATTGGTATTCGTGCGGTTACGTCCATTGATGGGATGACATCAGATTGGGCGCGAATTCCTTGGGATGTCCTTGAGGTCATCTCAACAAGGATTGTGAACGAAGTTTCGCATATTAACCGTGTTGTTTATGACATCACTAGCAAGCCGCCTGCAACGATTGAATGGGAATAAAAACTGAAAATACGAACAATAAAAAGCGGACATTGAAAAATGTTCGCTTTTTGTCTTGACCCAGTATAAAGGTCCTGATAGAATAATGTTGAATTTAAAAAAATGGACATAATATCATCGTATAGTATTGGGGATATGGCCCAAAAGTATCTACCGAGTTCCCGTAAAGAACTTGACTACGCTGGTTGTGAATAAGAATGGGACAGTTTTTGTACTTATTTATTAGTATATCCTCAGCCTTTTCAACCTGTAGTCAGCGCCTTCGGTATACGAGGCGTTTTCTTATTGTGTAGACTTTTACGAGATAGGCGATTCGTTTATTTGGAGGGAATAATGTTGAAAAAGTATTTTCAGTTTGATGAGTTAGGTACGAATTACCGGCGAGAATTTATCGGTGGTTTAACAACCTTTCTAGCGATGGCATATATTCTAGTTGTCAACCCGTCGATGTTGGCATTAGCAGATGTACCAGATTTACCCGATGCATTAAGAATGGATGTAGGGGCCGTTTTTGTAGCCACTGCTTTGTCTGCTGCAATTGGTACGCTTATTATGGGGCTTTGGGCTAAATACCCAATCGCTCTTGCTCCAGGGATGGGACTTAATGCATTTTTTGCTTATACGATCGTTTTAGGAAGTGGTGCACCTTGGCAACACGCACTTGCTGCTGTTTTCGTATCGGGGATCTTCTTCTTAATTTTAACGTTCAGTGGTCTTCGGGAAAAAATTATTAATGCAATTCCTGCTGAGCTAAAATTTGCTGTTAGTGCGGGGATCGGTTTGTTTATTACTTTTATCGGTTTGAAAAATGGAGAAATCATTATTAGTGATCCCGCAACTTATGTAGCCTTAGGTGATTTATCCAACCCTAACGCTTTACTAGCCATTTTCGGTTTAATTGTTACTGTCATTATGATGACACGCGGAATTAATGGAGGAGTCTTTTACGGGATTGTTATTACGGTAATTATAGGAATGTTATTCAATCAAATTGATACACCTGAACGAGTCGTTGGTCCGATTCCTAGTCTAGAGCCGACGTTTGGTGCTGTTTTTTCAGCGTTCGGTGATCCATCGTTCTACACAACAACGATGTTAGCGACAATCATAACATTTATGTTTGTTGACTTCTTCGATACAGCTGGGACATTGGTAGGTGTTGCCAATCAGGCTGGGTTAATGAAAGATAATAAATTACCGCGTGCAAGCAAAGCTTTAGCGGCTGATTCAACTGCAACAATCATTGGTTCTATTTTAGGAACATCAACGGTAACGTCTTATGTTGAATCTTCCTCAGGTGTGGCTGCGGGTGCAAGAACAGGATTCGCAGCTGTTGTTACTGCAGGGTTCTTCTTGCTGGCAATGTTCTTTTTCCCGGTATTATCTGTTGTTACATCAGCTGTGACAGCACCTGCTTTAATTATTGTAGGTGTGCTAATGGTCGCTTCCTTAGGGAAAATTGATTGGTCTCGTTTTGAAATTGCGGTCCCAGCGTTTTTAACGATTATCATTATGCCGCTTTCATCTAGCATTGCAACAGGGATTGCCGCTGGGTTTATCTTTTACCCAATTACAATGATTTTAAAAGGCAAAGCGAAACAAATACACCCAATTATGTATTTCTTATTCATCATCTTCTTGTTATACTTTATTTTCTTAACTTAATAGGAGAAAAGAGAAAAAGAAAGATCCGGTTTATAAATGAACCGGGTCTTTTTTTCTAATATGAATTAGATAAGCTTTTTTCTAGAACTTTTCCCCCGAAAAACAATTCAGGCTATACTTCTGTCTGTGTATATGTGATGTCTTTCTGATAGTAAAAATTAAATTAAAAGATGTTGACAGTTATAAATTAGAGTGATATCATTGTGGAACAGTCGCGAAACGAGAAAGAAACGAGAAAATATATTTCTGGTTGCGATAAGTTATCAACTTTTAGAATTTAAAAAAGTTGTTGACACCACGAAAGAAGTTGTGGTATATTAATAAAGTCGCTTATGAGCGATGTGTTAATAGATTGTTCTTTGAAAACTAAACAAACAAGCGTCAACAAACAATAACAATTTGTGTTTCTTCTATAATGAAGATCACAAGCCAACGTTTTATTTTATGAGCTTAATCACTCAACCATTTATCACGCGTCAACGTTCAGTAATATTTCCGCCTAACAGCGAAAATAAACTGTCCGTAATCGCCTGATTGATTCGACTAACCATCACGGGGGAAAACACCCCGCGACGGAAGTCTCATCTTATTGGAGAGTTTGATCCTGGCTCAGGACGAACGCTGGCGGCGTGCCTAATACATGCAAGTCGAGCGAATCTTTAAAAGCTTGCTTTTAAAGATTAGCGGCGGACGGGTGAGTAACACGTGGGCAA
>NZ_WOFU01000016.1 GCF_016879755.1 Bacillus sp. B15-48 | reverse complement strand
TACACCTCCGAGAGAAATAACCTTCCAGGATTCGGGGACCGTTTTACCGCCGTAGCGTGTCCCAACCTATATAAGTTAGTTCTTGCAGTGGTCCTGCAAAGGTGCAACTGCCCGTCGCACAAGAAAAGCCGGGCAATTTTAACTGCCCGGCCCTTTTATTATATGCTAAATTTTATTGATAGTACTTGGATTAAACCGATTATAAAACTGTTTTTATACTAGTACTTGGATTAAACCGATTATAAAGCTGTTTTTATACTAGTACTTGGATTAAACCGATTTTTGGCCGTTTTTTATTCCTAGTACAGGGATTATATCGGTCTTCTGGCCTCAATTTATTGCTAGTACTTGGATTAACCCCTCATTTTACAGCGTTTTATTACGAGTACTAGCAATATATCAATGAAATTTGGTGTTTTTAATACGAGTACTTGGATTAAAAAACGCGTTACCAGCATTATCGCTCAAAAAACCTACGGGGTTCTTCGTCAAATGACTTTTTCTATATAAAATCAGGTACTTTAACCCTAAAAAAGGTGCTTGACGTTTCACCACGTCAAGCACCTTTTCCCTTTTCATTATCCTTCTTGTTGCTCTTTTAAAAATTGAATATTTGGATCTACGCCGAACCATTTTTGATAAATCTCTGTATACGTTCCATTATCGAATACAGCATTAAGAGCATTGTTAAATTCTTCGACTAGCTCACTGCCTTTTGGGAATAAAATGCCATAGAATTCACTTTCAAACGTATCATCTTCAATAACATTCAGGTTCTTTTCTGAATTATTTTTTGCGTATTCGTCAACAACTGCATTATCAGCAACGACAGCAGCAGCGCCACCGCTCTCCATTTCCATAATCGCTAAGTTATTGTCTTCAAACTTCTTAATATCGGAATGGTTCCTTCCAATAAGTCGATCCATTGCTTCCTGACCTGTCGTACCATTTTGAACCGCAACGATTTTCCCAATTAAATCTTCTGCAGACTGAATTTCACTATCTTCAGGAACTAATATCTTATTCGTAGACAGGAAATAAGGAACCGAAAAATCATATGACTCCTTGCGATCTTCATTAATTGTTATCGCGGCCATTGCTAAGTCTGCACGCTTATTTTGGATCTCAACAAAGATTGGATCCCAACCAATATGCTCCACTTCTTCTACTTTATATCCAGCTTCTTCCGCCACCGCTTTAATAAGATCGATATCAAATCCAACTACTTCACCCTTATCCATATATTCCATCGGAGCGTAAGTAGCATTTGTCACAACTCTTAATGTTTTCGCTTCATCATTCGTATCAACCTCTGCTTCGCCACTTGATTGTTCTGCTGTTCCACAAGCCGTTACAAACAATGCGATAAAAACAAGCAATAATAAACTTTTCTTCACTTTATTTCCCCCTATTAAAAATTCTTCTGAAATAATTTTCTTGTTATTTATTTTTCTATTATATTATTAAGTGTATTAATATGCAATTGAATTAATAAAAACGCAGCGGTAATATTCTCCAAGGTTTAATTTGCATGCATGATAAATGTAGAGCAAACGGACTTTACATCTTTAACGAATCCAAATGTATACTATATAAATATTTTCAAATAATGATTGAATCAACGTAAAACGAAATAGATATTATTAGTAGACATCATAATATTTTACTTAAAAACGCTTTTGTTCTCTCCTGTTGTGGATTTTCAAATAATGGCTTCGGTTCGTTTTCTTCTACAATATATCCGCCATCCATAAAAATAACCCGATCGCCAACCTCACGAGCAAAACCCATCTCGTGTGTGACAACAACCATGGTCATTCCTTCTTTTGCCAACTGTTTCATAACCTCTAGTACCTCACCAACAACTTCAGGATCAAGGGCAGAAGTCGGTTCATCGAAGAGCATGATTTTCGGTTCCATCGCCAATGCCCTGGCAATTGCAACCCTTTGCTTTTGACCACCCGACAAAGAACTTGGATAAGCATCAGCCTTTTCTTCAAGTCCAACCTTCTTCAATAATTCAAGCCCTTTTTTCCTAACAGCTTCCTTCGAAACTTTCCTTACTTTTGTTGGCGCAAGCATAAGATTTTCAATCACCGACATATGTGGAAACAAATTAAAATGCTGGAACACCATTCCTACTTCCTCACGCATTTTATTAAGATTATTTTTTTTATCGGTGATATCTATTCCCTCAATTAATATATGTCCAGCAGTAATGGTTTCAAGCAAATTGATGCATCTTAACAGTGTCGATTTTCCAGATCCAGAAGGACCGATGACAACAACCACCTCTTGTGGTTTGATTGAGAGATTAATATCTTTAAGAACTTCATTTTTCCCAAATGATTTTTTTAAGTTTTTTATTTCAATCATTCTGTCTTCAACCTTCTTTCGAGTCTATTTAATAAAAAGCTTAAACTCACCGTTAAAATCAAATAAATAAGAGCCGCCGCTAAATACGGTTCCCAAACTCTATAATATTGACCAGCCATCGCCCTTCCCCAATACATAATTTCCGGGGCGGTAATCACCGCTGCAAGAGATGACTCTTTAATTAAAATAATAAATTCATTTCCTAGTGGCGGAATCATACGTTTAAATGCTTGGGGAATGATGACGTAACGCATTGCTTGGGCATGGCTCATCCCGAGAGAACGAGCTGCCTCCATCTGCCCTTTATCTATCGACTGAATCCCCGCCCGAAAGATTTCCGCAATATATGCCGCTGCGTTCAACGAAAGTGCAATAATCGCTGCGTAAATGGCATTCGTTTGGCCGATTAACATCGGCACGAAGCCAAAATGGACGAGCAAAATTTGTACAAATAACGGGGTACCGCGAAAGAATGTGATATAAATCGTAAATGGGAAAGCAAGAAATTTATTTTGAATCATTTTTCCTAATCCGATAAATAGTCCGAGTACCGTTCCTATCAAAATTCCAGCGATCGAAAGACCAATCGTTACAAGTGTCCCTTTCAGTAGGAAAGGAGCATATTCTGCAATAATATCAAAACGAAAATCCATTAGTTGTCCCTTCTTCCTCTATTAGAATACCAATATATAATTTGCGATAAAAACTTACTAAAATAGTTATCATTTCACCTTCACAGTATTTTATTATCGCCTATTATACCTTCCATTGTATTTATATGCAATAAGACTAGCTAACAAACGCGAATAATCATTTTAAGACCGTCATAATGATACATATTAACGAGCCGAAGCATATTTTATTATTTATAAATATACCAAATGTATGCAAATTCTTTTGCGGGATTTCTTCCTTATTCTACATCTCCTTTATTCTATTTATTTATGATACTATTATATTAGTTTGGGCGAAATAACTTTAATGAAATCCAACGAGATCATATAGAGCAATAGCTATATACAGGAGTGTTACGGTTCAATGAAAAAAAAGAAACTACTTTTAATTTTTATAATCACTAGTATTTTTTGGATCTTTGGTACAAATTTCCTCGTCGAACATTATGCACCTTATCCTTTCGCGCAATTAATCAATCACGGAAAAGAGTTATTTTATGTCGTTGTCACCGGCTGCTTCTTTTACTTTTACGTAACAAAATCAGAAGAATTAACGATAACAAAAGAAGAAGAAAGACGATTATCAACACTGATTAACTCGATGGTTGATGTTGTTATCTTTAAAGATGGCGAAGGGCGTTGGATTGAAGCAAATAAGTTTGGTTTAGAGCTTTTTCAACTCGAAAAAGTTGATTACCGCGGGAAAAAGGATTCGGAACTTGCTAATTACACAGAGTTTTATGCTGAAGAGTTAAGAGCTTGCGAAATATCAGATGAGGAAACTTGGCAAAAAGGAGAGATATGCAAGGTTGAAGAAATCATCCCATCGTCTGATGGAACTGTCAAAACATTTGATACAATCAAAGTACCTCTCTTCCATAAGGACGGGAGTAGAAAAGCTTTCGTTGTCATCGGACGGGACATCACTGAAAGAGTTCAAGTGAAGACACTGCTTGAAGAAAGTGAACAACGTTATAAATCATTATTCGATTATAATCCTGATATCGTTTATATGATTGATTTAGAGGGAGTTCTGACAAAATTAAACCCTCAATTCGAAGTCATTACTGGTTATCGCGCTGAAGAAACAATCGGAAAGCATTTAAAGGATGTCATTAATCCTAAACTCCGAAAAGAATTAACTAAAATGCACGACAGCGTGATTAGGCAAGAAAAACCACAACAATTTCAATTGAACTTACAACATAAAAACGGACAAAATATCATTTTGCAATGCGCATCTGTACCAATGATCATTAATGGTAAAATAGCAGGGATTATTGGCTATGGAAAGGATATTACGAAACTCAAGGAAACAGAAGAACGCCTTCGTCGAACAGAAAAACTTTCAGTAGTTGGTGAACTATCGGCAAGTGTTGCCCACGAAATTCGAAATCCACTAACTTCATTAAAGGGGTTTGTTCAACTTCTAAAAATGGAGGATGAAAAGCATCAATTATATTATCAAATCATGATTGATGAACTGGACCGAATTAATCATATTATTGGAGAGCTCTTGCTTTTAGCTAAACCACAGCAAATCACATTTAAAAAGGCTAATATCCATACCATTCTTTCTGACGTAATTTCTCTCCTTCGCACAGAAGCAAGCATGCATAATATTGATTTGCATTTCGATTATACGAACGATATGCTTGAAATCGAATGCGAACCGAACCAACTTAAACAGTTATTCATTAATATAATTAAAAATGCAATTGAAGCCTCCACACAGGGAGCGGTTGTAACGATTTCTTTATCCCATCAAAAGAAAGATCATGTTTCGATAAAAATTAACGACACCGGTTGTGGTATTTCCAAAGACCGCTTAAAGCGATTAGGCGAACCATTCTATTCATCAAAAGAAAAAGGAACTGGACTAGGTTTGACTGTGTCATTTAACATCGTCCAATCTCATAATGGTCATATTCAATTTAATAGTGAAGACCATTCTGGAACAGAAGTATCTGTCGACCTCCCAATTAAAAGCAGCAAAAAAACCGCTGTTGCTCTGTAGAAAAAATCCCCCGTTCCAACGAACGGGGAAACTCTTTTGTAGCTTTACTCAATCTTCATCTTTTATATCAATGTCCTCTGGAATCGGTTCATTTTGTATTTCCTCGATGATCTTTTTATATTTCTCCAATTGTCTAAAATGCGTATTAAACTGCTCCTTAAAAATTAAGTATTCCTCACCATCAAAAATTGCCCGAATTTGTTTTTGTCTGATTAAGCGTTCGATTTTCTCTTCAGAAAGAGAAAGATATTCCGCTGTTTCCTTTATAGTTAAATACATGGTAGCACCCTTTCGATTCCATTTTTTCACGAACAAAAATCGCCTACTGCTTCTTTTCCTTTAGAGAATCAACGAGTTTTTCAGCTGTTTTCCGATAAAAATTACTCATATTTACAAGAGAAGTTATGAGCAAGAGTTTTTCGAGGTATTGCGTATCCTTGTCGAACTTTTGCATCTGGTCATGAACAGCATTTCCCTTCACTTCCAATTCTTTCGTAAAACTTTCTACATTCCCATCAAAAATCGTTAGGTAGCTTTGGTAAAACCGGTCTAATTCCATATCGTTTGTGGTAATTTCCTCATTGAGCCCTCCTAATAGTTCCTTAATATCGACGATCGATAACGAACCTTTTAAGTGATATATAAGCGAGAGTAACATAATATGTTCTTTTGAATACTTTTTATTTTTAACCGGGAAAAGCAATTTCCCTTTTGCATAATTGTTGATCATCGTTTTTGTTAAAATTTTATCGGTTTCATCCCTCTTCGATTGGTTGTAAGTCTTTTCAAATAGTTGTATAACCTGGTCCATATAAAGATCAATATTCGGTATATCTTCTAAATGAATATTTTGGTTCAAATCCATTTCCTTAATGACTTCATTTAATTGTTCCATGATTTCCTCACTTTTTTTCCTTTTTCTTATATTATAACGAAAATCCCTAAATATTTAAACCTTGACTACATAGCGTTACCTTAATATAATTGGATGTAGTATCAAAAACTACATCCAATTATATCGAGGTGGTACACATATGAACCAGTTTGTTCGCGAACCAATTAATGGATTTACCCATCTTGCTGGAGCAATTCTTTCATTTATCGGATTATTAGCCATGGTCATTAAGGCTGCTTCCGAATCTGCTTCGCCACTAACGATTACTGCAGTCCTCATTTTCGGCATAAGCATGACATTGCTTTATAGTGCGTCCGCTACTTATCATTTAGTGATTGCTAGAGACAAAATTATTTCTTTCTTACGTCGCCTAGATCACTCCATGATTTTTATTTTAATTTCAGGCACATATGCTCCTTTTTGCTTAGTGACCTTAAATGGATGGATAGGGTGGATCATTTTTTCAATTATTATGGCCGCTGCTTTATGTGGTGTTATTTTCAAAATGATCTGGTTTGACTGCCCACGTTGGCTATCAACAGGATTGTACATCGCAATGGGCTGGATGATTGTTTTCGCAGCTGTTCCGTTAGCGGAAAACCTTGCAACTGAAGGATTAGGACTATTAATTCTCGGTGGAATCCTCTATACAGTCGGCGGAATGATTTACGGATTTAAACCGAAGTTTTTACAATTTAAACATGTGGGTTTTCACGAAATCTTTCACATATTTATCCTGCTTGGTAGCCTTTCACATTTTCTAAGCGTATTTTACTTCGTTATCTAAACACCTCTTCCTTTAAAGAACTATATGCAATTAAAAACCGCTAACGAACTAGCGGTTTTTTTTTGTGCAACCTGACTAATTTAACTATTCAGATTTCTTATTGTCATATTTTTACACATGTGAGATAATATAACATACTTTATAAGGAATGGGGGAATGTGTATGAGTCAAGAAGCGTCTTATAAAGATAAAAAGGTCATTACAATCGGAATTGTAAGAGAATTAACGGGCTTATCAGACCGACAAATACGCTATTACGAAGAGCGTAAATTAATCTTTCCGGAAAGAACAACAGGTGGAAGCAGAAAATATTCTTTCTCTGATATCGAATTGCTAATGGAAATTGCCGAAAAAATCGAAGACGGCGTGCAAACATATGAGTTACGACAAGAAATGGTAAAAGAAAAGAAAAAACAAGAGGCTGCAAAACTTCGCAACAAAATGATTCAAGGTCAGATAAACGCCCGTTTCGGTATACGGTGAATTAATCCACTCCACACTCCATTCTCTATTTATTTGTTTCTAGATTCATAGTTAACTTTGTAGTCGGATACTCCTTCCAAATTTAATGTTAGGTTTTCTTACACAAAAACGGAAAATAACTTACATCGATGCGAAAATACAATTATAGAAAGCCAAACAATTCGATTTGGAAGGGGAGGAATTATTATGGATACTACTTTTTTATTAAACAGTATTTGGGTGATGGTATCTGCCGTACTAGTTATTATCATGATTGGGGGCTTCATCCTTTTGGAAACTGGTTCGACAAGGATGAAAAATGCCGGACATATTGCCGGTAAAACGCTCCTCACATTCGGAATTTCATCGATTGTCTTCTGGGCCGTTGGCTATGGTCTAATCTTTGGCGAAGGCAATTTACTCATCGGTTTATCAGACTTTTTTTATTCAGGGTATGAAATTGAGGGATTAGGACTATCCACTCCCGTATTCTTTTTATTCCAAACAGCGTTTGCAGGAATTTCGTTAACTATTGCCTTTGGTGGTTTTGCTGAAAGAGCGAAAATGGGTGTGTATTTAGTATTTGCTGTCCTTTTCTCTGTGTTAATTTATCCGCCAATTGCTCACTGGATTTGGGGCGATGGCTGGTTAGCTGAACATGGAAAACAAGACTTTGCTGGTTCTACAGTTGTCCATTTAACAGGAGCGATGGCAGCTTTAGCAGCGACGATTCTTTTAAAACCACGTATTGGAAAATTTAATCGAGATGAATCTGCCAATAACCTTTCTGGACATAACCAAGTATACACTGCATTAAGCGTTCTTCTATTATGGGTTGGTTGGTTCGGATTTAACGCAGGCAGCACCCTTGAAGTCGATGGCGCTTTCTTCGGATTTGTTGCCGTGAACACCAATCTTGCAGCGGCAGCTGGTACCATTGCTGCCATGATTATTTCTTGGGTTGTCATAGGAAAGGCCGATGTTTCAATAATGTTAAACGGGGCATTGGCTGGGTTAGTTGCGATAACTGCATCTTGCGCATTTGTAGATACTTGGGCATCAATTGTCATAGGGTTCATTGCTGGAATTCTTGTATTCTATAGTATTCGATTCTTTGAAGCTCGTAAAATTGATGATCCGATTTATGCTTTATCCGTTCACGGCGCAGCAGGGATTTGGGGTACATTATCAACTGGCTTATTTGCGACCCCAGAACTGACATCAGTCGGTCAACCGGGGTTGTTCTACGGTGGTGGGTTTGAGCAATTAGGTGTTCAATTATTAGGAGTTGTCGTATGCGGCGCTTTTGCTTTCATCGTTTCTTTCGGCCTATTATTGATCATGAAAGGTGTGATGGGAGGCCTACGTGTCACTGAGGAAGAAGAAATTATCGGTCTTGATATGAGTGAACACGGCTCCTATGGGTACGCCGAATTGCTTCAAATAGAAAATGCTTGCAATCACTCACTAAAGTCTAAAGTCTCAGGAGATAACACTAGTATCAGTACCTAAAACTTAACCGATAAAAATTGGAGAGTAATCCTTCTCCAACAAGTCCCTCCCCTTGATCAATATGTTCAAGGGGAATGCCATGTTTAGCAGAAAGGAGTATAGTGATGTCTACTAGTAGCAAGTATAAACAAATACGAGCCTTTCGGGAGCGTAAAATGGTCGATGTTTTGTCTAATTCCACTTCCTTAAACTTATTACATGAGAGAATAAAACGCTCGGTGCCGTGTATGCACAACTGGCAAAGCGAACATAATCCAATCAAAATCATAAAGAAAACTCGCCGATTGGCGAGCCCCTAAGGGCGAAGATGGATTATTTTTTTATTAGTTTTTGAATTGTAATCATTAGCTCATCTACAGCTTCTTCGTCTCCTGCTTGAACGCGTTCAACAATACATGATTTCATATGTCCTTCTAATAATAGTTTAGCTACACTATTTAATGCTGCTTGTGTAGCAGAAATTTGGGTAATCACATCATCACAATAAATATCCTTCTCTATCATTCCTTTTATTCCACGAATTTGCCCTTCAATTCGATTCAATCTAGTTGTTAAATTTTTCTTCATTTTATCTGAATGATGACTTTTACGTCCAGATTCAGATGGACAGCAATGATTGTTTGTTTCATCACGACCTGGGATATCCACCGAAAAACCTCCTTTTGCTTATTTTACAATGAATACTCGTTAAACGCTATCTGACACCGTTCTCACAAATCCGACAAACATTAAATTATATTAGTGATATAAATCACAATGATGCTTATCCGCCTATGGTACATTTTAATTGAGAAAAGTTATCACCTATTATTTGCAAAAACCTTTTGAAATAGATGATTTAAAAATATATTTTCCAAAAAGGAGAATGAAAGCGATGAGTGAATTCATTAATAACCGTCAGCAAGGAATTGAAAATAAATCAGAACGTCAAGAAATGTTAAAAAAAATCATTAAAGATCTACACGATGGAAAAAGTGTCGAAGAAGTGAAAGCACAATTTGAAGATGCTGTCGGCAATATTTCAGTTGCAGAAATTTCACAATTAGAGCAAGCATTAATGGAAGAAGAAGGTATTCCTGTTTCTGAAGTCCAACGTCTTTGCTCTGTGCATACAGAAGTTTTTAAAGGTTCAATTGAAGAGATACACAGTTCCGACAAACAAGAGGAACAACCGGGTCACCCGATTCATACTTTCAAACTTGAAAATAAAGAAATCGACCGATTAGTAAACTTTAAACTCCAGCTTCACCTTGAGCGTTTCGAGAAAGAGGATAATGAAGATAATATTAATAAATTAATTGAAGATTTAAATCTACTTTATGATGTTGATAAACATTATACACGCAAGGAAAATCTCCTCTTCCCTTACTTGGAGAAGTATGGCATTTACGGGCCAACTCAAGTCATGTGGGGTGTAGATGACGGCATTCGAGCAGCGATTAAAGGTGCGAAAGAAAAGCTAGTCAATTATAACGGGGACAAAAAAGCGGTCAGTGCAGCTGTTTATTTTGTAATTAAAGAAACAACCGAAATGATTTATAAAGAAGAAAATATTCTTTTTCCGATGGCCCTGCAAACTTTAACAGAAGATGAGTGGGTGAAAATCGCCCATGATGGCGAAGATATTGGTTATTGCTTAACAGCACCAGCAGCAACTTGGAAGCCGGAACGGAAGGAAATCAATGATGCAGTGATTTCTGACGGTTTTATTAAAATGGAAACAGGTCTATTAACGATAAAACAATTAGAGCTCATGCTTAACCATTTACCTGTTGATATTACCTTTATTGACCAGGACGATGTCGTCCGTTACTTTTCACACGGAAAAGAAAGGATTTTCCATCGTACAAAAGCCGTTATCGGCAGAACCGTCCAAAACTGTCATCCACCTAAAAGCGCTCATGTTGTCGAAGATTTGTTGCGCGATTTTAAATCTGGTGAAAAAGATGACGAGGATTTCTATATTAAATTCCGCGACAAATATGTGTATATTCGCTACTTTGCTGTCCGTGATGAAAACGGTGAATACATTGGTACACTTGAATTCACGCAAAATATTGATCCAATCCAGGCAATTGAGGGTGAAAAACGGATTCTAGCTTAATCGTTTGCCCTTCTCCCCTAATGGCTAAGATTTTAGAAAAATATTTATCTATGAGGTGAAAACATGAATAAAGAACTGACAGAAAGAATTTACGAAGTTTTAGAAGAAGTGATGGACCCTGAACTTGGTATTGATATTGTCAATTTAGGGCTGATTTACGACGTCATTTTAGATGCAGAAAATAATGCGCAAATTAATATGACGATGACTTCAATGGGTTGCCCAATGGCACCTCAAATCATGACTGATGCACATATGAAGCTATCTGCTAATATTAAAGAGCTAAAAAGCATTAATATCGACATCGTCTGGAGCCCAGCTTGGTCAAAAGATCGTATGTCACGCTATGCCAAAATTGCCCTTGGAGTACCAAGCTAATATAATCATAAGGCGAAACTACCATCAGAGGGAACCCTCTGATGGTTTGTTATATTTCAGGGTATAAATTACTTAAGACCTTTCCTTTAACCAATCAGCTAGAAAATCAGGAATTCCCCCTTTAATTGCGAGTGACACATGCCCCCCTTTTACTCGTTTGTACGTTTTATCATTTGAAGCTACCTTAGACATAAGTGGCTTAATCATCGATTCTGAAATCAACTGATCCCCTTCTGTTGACACAACAAGTAAATTAGCTGTTATCTCCTGCAAATTCACTTTCTGTTTGTTGATGACTAAATTATTGTTGATTAGTTTGTTTTCGATTAGCAATTCATTCAGTAAATCCTTTAAGGCTGCTCCTGCAAAAGGGACATGCCCTTTTGCCCATTGGTTAAACCGCTGCCATTTCTCTACAAATTTCTTGTCTTTTCTGCGGGTAAATAACGCCAAGTATTGTGAAGAGTTGATAGGGGCTGTTAGCATGCGGAACATAAGTTTCATCGCTTTTGCTGGAACCACTCCGTATTCATCAATAAGTTCATCAAGTTTTAAGTCTCCGGTCTTAAGTGCTTCTTGCCAATTTTCAACGTATGGAACATGGGTGAAGTCGATAGGGGCTGCAAAAAGGATTAAATTTTTTATCGGTTCGGTTGCCAAAGCCGCATAAATCACTGCTAATGTGCCTCCAAGGCAATATCCGACCACCGTAAGTTCATCGGCTCGAGAATGCCTAAGTGTCCTCCGCGCACCTGTTTGAATATAATCTACAATATAATCCTCAAGATTTATATGTTGGTCCTCATACCCAGGTACTCCAAAATCAAGCAAATAGACATCATAACCACGCTCGATATACCCCTTGATCATGCTCGAATCTGGTGATAGGTCTAAAATATACGCTTGATTAATGAGAGAATAAATGAGAAAAAGCGGAGTTTTATATTTCTTTTTGGGGGCTGGATAATACCAGAGGGTCGCCTTGTTTTTCTTCCAGATTGCTTTTTTTGGGGTCAGTCCAACAGGTAAATTCGACCTCTTCAATTGGTTATCACTGTTCGAATGACTAGACACGGCTTCTTCTGCTCCTTCGCTGCAACATCTCCTCAAGTGTCTGTTCAAACGTTTTTAAAAATTCTCCCCCAATTACAGAATAAATGTTTGAACCTATTTTTTTGAAACTGGAATGGACACAGTCCGGTAAACACATAAATGGGTTTCTTTTTTCTCGTTGCTCTTCTTTGCTTGCCTGTTCTTTCTCCGTTTTTTTCTCCTTTTCCTTCTTTTTCTTTTTCTTTGTTTTCATTTGCTTTTTCTGCGAACGCTCTGTTTGTTTTCCCTCTTGTAGTTCATAAAGCAAGTCCTCCATTTGGTCGAGCTTTTCTTCAAGCTGCATGGTCAACCTGGCAACCCTTGCGATATCATCTTTTGTAGGCAAATTCAATAACTCGGTAATCGATTCATTAAATTGACGCAATAGTTTTACACATTTCACATGCTTTTTAATGCCTTCATTTGTTATTTCAATGCACCGCTTATCATTCAACATTTTTTGAATGAGAGCATTTACTCTCATTTCATATTTCACACCAAGTTTTGCCCAATCATTAAGGTTCATAGATGGATTGTTCAACGCTTCTCTTCCTTTCAGTCTAGTCATTATGTCTATGAATTTTTAAACTCCATTGTGTTCGATAAGAGATTGATAAACAAGCTCTTTATAGTTTATACATCGTTTTAGCTTTTGTTCTAAAAATGATTGATCTGTCTACGAATTCAATGCTGCAAAAAGGGCAGAGGCATTTCTATCATTTTTTTCACTATAAAAGCCATCATTGCTTATGATGTAACAAGTTATTAACGAAAGGAGGTACATCGTCGATTGCGAACTACTTTTGATAATCAAAACATTCCGAAAGCGGGAAATGAAAAATTTTTCACCGGACATTTAACGTCCTTTCAACAGGATCCACTCATGTTCATGCGGACACTTAGCCGTGATTATGGTCCGATTGTACGTTTTCGCTTAGGTCCCTTTCAAAAAGTCATCTTGCTTTCCGACCCTGAATTAATTAAAGAAGTACTCGTGACAAAACAAAGGAGTTTTGTTAAATCAAAAGATGTCCAAGCTTTAAAGCCGCTTGTCGGTGAAGGACTTTTGACGAGCGAAAAGGATGTCCACATGCAGCAGCGCCGACTCATTCAGCCCGCTTTCAAAAAAACGCATATTCACGCTTATGCTCAAGATATGATTGATACGACGAATGATTATATGCGTAAATGGGAAAACATGGAGGAAGTAAATGCGACAGACGACATGATGAATATCGCCCTAGGAATCATTTGTAAAACGATGTTCAGCATGAATTTTAAGGAAGGAAATGACTTGATTGGTAATGCTGTTGAGAACGCGAACCGGCTTTCAGTCAAAAGAATGCGCGCGATTTTCCCTCTCCCATTATGGGTTCCTACTAGAACAAACCGCGAATTCAAGAAAACTGCTCAAGCACTTGATGAAGTGCTTTTTAAAATGATTGAAAATAGAAGACAAAACAATACAAATGCAGAGGATTTACTTGGAATGCTAATGAGTGCTCGCGATGATGAAGAAGGAGTTAGTATGAGTGACCATCAGCTGCGCGATGAACTAATGACGATTTTCCTCGCTGGACATGAAACAACTGCAAACGGCTTAGCCTGGACACTATTTTTATTGTCTCAACATCCAGAAGTGGAAGCGAAACTGTTCGCTGAAATCGACGCTATTATTGGGGAAAGCGCTGTAAAACCAGAACACTTTGACAAATTAACCTACACTCAAAACATCGTTTGGGAATCGCTTCGGTTGTTTCCTCCTGCTTATGTAATTGGTCGGCAAGTGAACGAAACGGTGAAAATTGGCAAGTATCTTTTAAATAAAGGTGAAATGGTGCTTATGAGTCAATATGTTATGCACCGTCATCCTAATTATTTTAAGCTTCCGGACGAGTTCAGACCTGAAAGGTTTGAACAAAATTTTATGCGAACATTGCCGCCATACGCATATTTCCCTTTTGGTGGGGGTCCGAGAGTATGCATTGGTAATCATTTTGCTTTTATGGAAATGGTGCTCGTACTCGCTTGCATTGCTAAGCGCTATCGGTTACGTCTCATCCCCGGTCATGAAAAGATTAAGCCACAGCCACTGATCACATTAAGACCTAAGCCGCGTTTACGGATGATAATTGCAGAAAGAGAGCAATGGGAGAATTCCTAAAAAAATTGCACTGTCTTTTTCTAAACAAGTAAAAAAGACAGTGCTTTACTGATTCCGTACAAACAACAGTATTTTGTTCATCACTACATCTCCAGCATGCTAGGAGGAAACCTTTTTAGAATCTTCTAGGACATAATCTCGTTTACTTTTTCAAACCCTTTCGTTTTCTTAAAATTCATTTGATGTTCAAAATGAACTAACGCATCCGATGGATCGAGATTTGTAAAATTCAATTGATACATCAGCGTTCTTTCGTATTTGACTGAGAGGATAGCGACTTTTTCTTGATTGCCGGTTGCACTATTTAATCTCTCTTCATATGCGTGAACGAAAACGTTCGTTATTGGCAGTAAAGCGAACATATCACGGGCAATTCGTAATGCACAGCTACAAACATAATCTTGATAAAGATCATAATAGGCGGTCTTCGTTAAGGCCTTTTCAGAAAGTCTGCCTGTTTTCGTTAGGGAAAGTGATTTTTCGGGAATCATCTTCTCGGCATGTACGTCAAATGACACATGAATCACTTCGGGATCGTCAGTACCAAATTCAAACCCCGAGCCAAATTCAATCAGATCTTCAAGCGGGTCAAATTCATCAATCACTTCGAGATAGGCTTCAACTTCTTTCGCAAGGACACGATTTGCGAGAAGTTGTGTTTGTTGCCAGTCTTCCCATAGCTCGGCATCTTTTTCAACCCCCTCAAGCACAGCTGCTTGGAGTTGTTCACGTTTTCGTTCACTCTTACTAAAGAGACGGTCAAGCAAGCTTGGTTTATACTCGGCTAACTTTTGTTTTGCTGCACGCTCATTCGGGCCTTCCTCTCCTTTTTGAAAAGGTGGCTGACGGTTGTAAACTTCATGCCAATCAACCGGATCATCACATTCATGATGAATCGAACGAATCAATTCTGTATGGTTTTCATATAACTCCACCTGAAGTATAGCATCTTCTTGTTCTTCCATTTTTCTTTGATCTGCACTAGTCAACGCATTTCTCTTTTTATAAGCATCTGACTTATGAGATTTCCCACTTGTCGTTTTTACGTAGGATAAGCCTGTACCTGGAATACCGACAGAACTTGTTTTTCGACCGCTGCTATGGATGGAGTGGCGAAGTCCCCTTCTCCCGACACTTACACTTGCTCCACGTTTTCCTATATTCACTCTTACACCAGGTGCAATCTTAATGCTTTTTCGAAACCGTATCGCCATCAAATCCCCCTCATTCCATTCAAAACATTCATCTATTTATATTATAAGCAAAAAAGCTTAGAGAATTTTTCTAACGGTGCAAAACAATAAATTTCACGATAAATAGAGTGCTTAATCTAATTTTAGCACTTCAATTTTTGTGATACTGTCAACATTACTTAGTCATCTAGGGCATACTGTTTCCAAATCCCAACCAAAGTATAAATAGCTCACTCTAATCCCCTTCCTCCATGATGTCCAAAAAGCTTTTTTATCTCATCTCTCTAAAATTGAAGGCTTGTCCTTAATTGAATAACTAGCGAAAGTAAAATAAACGGAGATTTTCCGCTTATATGCAGAAAGGAGCTCGTTTCGGAGGATATAAGGGGAGATTTTCCGGTTATGCAATTAAAAATCCCCCATTTTCACGTTTATAGAGTTAATAGACGGAATTCCTCCGCTTATTCAAGCTATTTTCAATGATTTTTATTAATTAAGCGGAATTCTTCCGCCTATTATTGTTAAGTGTAAAAGAAGGATGGCAGGAATAACGATAAGAGCAGGGCAAATTCCAACATGGTTGCCCTGCTTATTTGCTTTTTGCACCTTAAAAGAGAACCCGTAAGAATTTTCCTTCAAGCCCTTTGTTTTATGTATGTTAAGACAATTAGCTAAACTTTATGCATTTCCTCCGGGTCTGAACCTTGCCGCTTGTTTTCATTCAACGCATCAATTTGGTTTAATTCATCATTTGTTAACTCAAAATCGAAAACATTAAAATTCTCTTCAATTCGACTTGGAGTAATAGATTTTGGAATCGCAATAACATTATTCTGTAAATGCCAACGCAAAATCACCTGAGCAGTCGTTTTATTATACTTCTTCGCAATCTCTTTTATCGCCTCGTTCGTTAACGCTTCTCCTCCCTGCATCAGCGGGCCCCAAGCTTCAACGAAAATATCATTCTCTTTACAGAACTGTTTTAGATCCATCTGAGTAAGGTATGGGTGACATTCAATTTGGTTTAAAACAGGTTTAACTTGGCACTCTGATAAAATTCTCTCTACATGAGGAATGTTGAAATTACATACGCCAATCGCTCGAACCCTTCCATCTTCGTACAATTTTTCAAGCGCTTTATACGTTTCAACGTACTTATCCGTTTTTGGCATCGGCCAATGAACTAAGTATAAATCAAGATAGTCTAAACCTAATTTATCCAGGCTTGTTTCAAATGCTTTCAACGTCGAATCATATCCTTGATCTTTATTCCATACTTTAGAGGTAATAAACAGCTCTTCCCTGGGAACTTGTGACTGACGTATCGCCTCGCCAACACCAGCTTCATTTTGGTAGATTGCCGCAGTATCAATCGATCGATAACCGACTTCAATGGCCTTTTTTACAGCATCAATGACCGTATTTCCATCTTCGACTTTAAATACACCGAAACCTAACTGTGGCATTTGGATACCATTATTTAACGTGATATTCATACTGAACTCTCCCCTCACTTAAAAACTAAACCTTCCCCTTTTATTTTATCGTTCAAGGAGGGAAACAGCAATTTTCCCCAAAAGAGACCCTTATCCTTGCAATGCTTTCAAATATTCTTGTTGGGTAGGTACAACATTCTCCTCAATACAGTATTCAATAAATTGTCTTAAACGTTTGTTTTGCTGAAACATTTGTTCATTTACTTCAGTAAGGATTCTCACCTTCCCTTCTTGCGAATCATTCCCTGCCAGCATCGTATTTCTTTCTACCAGTTCACTTACTACTTCTTGCAATTCACGGACTTGAGCGTATAATGATTCATTTTTCTTTTTTTGTTGTTCCATTTCTTTTTCTAATTTAACAACCCGTGCTTCAATCATTTTCCTCTCTCCTTTTTATTCCTTTTTATTAAGAATCTATGGCGCCAAAATTGACATATGATTAAAATCAAAATTCAGAACGAAATCATAAAATGGTCATAAACATACATTAAGAGAAGGGGGATGCGTTTTGAATAAATACTGGCCGAAGAATTGGAAAAACAAGCTTCCAATGCCCAATTTTTTAGGGGAGGATTTTTTCTCTACCTTTGAACAATTTGAAAATATGGAGGTAGAAACAGAGTCCGAACCAAATCAACAAATCAGTAAACATTCACGAACAGCCGGAATAAAAGTCAATATTTATGAATCTGGTCATGAACTCCTTTGTATTTTTCGACTACCTGGACTGAAACTAAAAGAAGTTGATATCGATGTATATGATAAATTTCTTGAAGTAAAAGGAACCGTTCATATTCACGACAATGGTTTTCGTCCGATTCAACAAGAAATTTTTCAAGGATCTGTCTTTCGAAAGGTGGAACTCCCCTACCCTGTACGCACAGATAAAATAGATGCCTCCTATCATCATGGATATTTACTCATCACCTTGCATCGCCTCATTCGCTCCGACCTTGGCAAACCAAAAATAGTTATCCATGACCATGATAAAGCTTAATCCGTTTCAGTTAGGAAACGGATTTCTTTTATTCTTGTAATATTTATCCAACGGGAAAATATATATAATTGAGTATGCCCCTTCACACTACTGGCATCTAAGACAACTAAAAGAGAGGTGGTTAAGTGGGTTTCTTTGATAATCACGGATTAAGCTTTCGTAAGAAAAAAGCATTAGAAAGCAGTCGATCGACAGATTTACTCGGCATTCAAAACGCCATGAAAGAAGCGAAAATCCCTGAAGTTGAGGCAGAAAAAGAACTGAAGCGTTCTTTGGAATTCGGATTGTCAGCAGCGCCTTCCATTGGCGACCGCACAATCTCTACTTTTACGCGTGAACCACGCCCTGCTTATGCAGGTATTCCCACTTTTTTACGCACGCCATTTTTAGAGGATGTGCGCCGAGTTGGTGAGTATGATGTTGCATTTATCGGAGTCCCTTTCGATATTGGGACAACGTTCCGGGCGGGTGCAAGGTATGGGCCAGAAGCGATGCGGCGAATTTCAAAGTTATACACGAGCTACAGCTATGAAAAGGGTGTCGATTTAAAAGAGTCATTAAAAATGTGTGATGTTGGTGATGTCTTTACGATTGCTAATATTGAAAAAAGCTTTGATCAAATTTACAAAGCCGTTTCTCACGTGTTTTCCCAAGGAACGTTGCCAGTGATGCTTGGCGGTGACCATGCGATTGGTTATCCATGTTTACGAGCAATTGCAGACAATGTTGATGGCAAAGTCGGCATCATTCATATGGACCGACATTTGGATTTACAGGAAAAAGATATGGATGAAAGAATGCATACAACCCCATGGTTCCATGCTACAAATATCCCAAATGCGCCACCTTCAAATCTTGTCCAAGTCGGAATTGGTGGCTGGCAAGTACCAAGGGAAGCAGTAAAAAATGTGCGAAAATTCAATACGACAGTCATCACCATCGATGACATCGAACGACTAGGCATTGAAAAAGTTGCAGAAATTTCGTTAGAAAGAGCTTGGAAAGGAGCAAAGGCTGTTTATTTAAGCGTCGATATCGACAGCTTTGACAGCGGATTTGTCCCGGGAACTGGCTGGCCTGAACCAGGCGGCTACCTCCCACGGGAAGGTTTAAAATTTCTTGATATTGTTGCGCGAGAAGGAATTTGCGGAATGGAGCTTGTCGAAGTATCCCCTCCATATGATGTTAGCGATCAGACAGCTCTCTTAGGGACCCGCATCATTGCCGATGTACTTGCAGCGATGGTTGACGCAGGTAAAATTGGAAAGAAATTCGCTTAAGTTTGACCGGGAAATCGGATTAAAAAAACGACTGAGGCTTGTCATTCATTGATGACAAGCCTTGGTGACTTTACCGCTATGGAAAAAGGAGATGCGCGAAAATGAATGCAATTGAATTAACAAATGTAACTTACAAATATCAAGACGGATTTAACGCTTTAAATAACATTACATTAATGATTCCTATCGGGGCAAAAGTGGCTTTATTAGGTCCTAATGGCGCGGGTAAATCAACCTTGCTCCATCATTTAAATGGCTTAAAAATACCTCAAGAAGGATCTATTAAGATTATGGGTACCCCTTTAATGAAAAAGACCGCCTCCCAAATCCGACAAAAAGTTGGACTCGTTTTTCAAGACCCAGATGATCAAGTCTTTTCTGGAACCGTTTTGGAAGATGTTGAATTCGGGCCACGCAATTTAAAAATGGCCGATGACGAAGTGGATGAAGTTTGCCGTGCTGCCTTAGGAAATGTAGGAATGCTCGAACATAAAGACCGACCACCCTATCATTTAAGCTATGGTCAAAAAAAGCGAGTGGCGATTGCCGGGATACTAGCGATGCGCCCCGATATTATCATTCTCGATGAACCGATGTCCTATCTCGATCCTGCCGGTCAAGACGATGTCGCCGGCCTTTTAAATGGCCTTCATTATATGGGAAAAACGATTCTTTTATCAACACATGATGTGAATTTTGCCGCTTCGTGGGCAGATATGGTCGTTATTTTAAAAGACGGAGAGTTGCTTGCGACAGGTGGAATTGATTTACTCGTCAATGAGGAAATCATCCGCAAGGCAAATTTACACTTACCGATTATTTCCCGGTTATTTAAAATGTTGCCTGACCTAGAACTAGAAACATTGCCAAAAAATGAACAAGAAGCCGCCAGATATCTATATAGACGGCTTAATGAACAAGAAAGCAAATACTCACTTTAAACGAATTCATCATCATTGTTTTCATTTCCATTATTATTTTCATCATTTTCAGGTGTAATTTCAGCGTTTTCCAAAATCGTTTCCATATCCGATGTATCAATATCATTTAAAGTAACTGGACCATTATCAGAAAGTAGCTTTTTTAACTCCTCTGCATCGGTTAAGCTCGTTAACCCGACTAATAATGTTCCTGATAATTCTTCGACACTTAAATCCTGTATTTTATAATTAACATTTTCAATATTAATCGGCTTGATGTTATTCACTTTTTCTTTTAATTCCTGATTTTCTTGTTCGATTTTTTCCAACTTTTCATATAACTTTTCGAGAACGTCCGCAAGACTTTTCTGATTAGAAATCTTTGAATCGTTCTCTTTTCTCGCTTTTATATTTTCTTGTTTTTTTTCCTCTTTGACATCGTTTTGATGAATCATACTCGTTTGAGCCTGTGGGTGATAAGAATAAGGGTGGTAATAATATGGCCACTGATTATTCATAAAGACTCTCCTAAGAAATAAATTTTTTAACACGGTGGACTAAGCAAAGATTTGGATACTTCATCAGCAAATTGCTTAATCGTTTTTTTATATTTATGATCCATCAGATTCTCTTCGTTTTCTTCAAATTCTTCATAAAATTCTTTTGGCAATTGTACGGATGCGGCTCGATTATCAGCAAGCATCACTTTTCCAACATTCAATGAACCTAAAGTATTTATTGAATTAACTCTAATATTTCTAATATTTATTTGCAGTTGCATTACGCTCAGCCTCTCAGATATATAAAATGATGATGTTCAGAAGAATGCCTTTACACTTGAAATTGAGGTTGATCTTTGACATCAGGATCATTGGCGAAGTTGGCATTATTAAACTTTAGTGGACTGAAATTCGCATCCCCGGCTTGGTAATAGCCAACATTCATTTTTACATTTGCCTGATGTCCTTTATGCAGCACATTTCCAAGGTTGATTGAGCCATTATTAGCAATACTATTAACACGGATGCCAAAAATATTATTAATATGGGTTGCCATTACACTCCTCCTAATTCAACATCTGGGAAATAGCTTTTATATTTGGGCTTGTGGCTGATCAATCAAATCAGGATCATTTGTAAAGTTTGCATTATTAAATTGCAACGGACTAAATACGGCATCCCCAGGTTGAATATAGCCGGAATTCATTTTCGCATTTGCAGCGTGGCCCTTATGCAAGGCATTTCCATAGTTCAATGATGCGTTATTAGAAACATTGTTAATGCGAATCCCAAAGATGTTATTAATGTGAGTTGGTATCATCAGTTCCACCTCATTTAGTTTGATACGCTATTATATTCAATTAGGCCGAAGCTGTGAAAATGGGTTGCTGTTGATTAGCAAAGTTATCCTCCTGGGAATACATATATACGGAATGTTCAAAAACAAAACATAGGAGGTAGTGTCTTGAGCCAGCAACACTATTTTTGGAACGGAAATATGTATGGAGAAAACCGACAACCGCCACATGCTCAAGGTTGGGCTGTACCAGAAACAACAACACATACCGCCATTAAAAAAGGAAATGTGTGCGCATATGTCCCTGGTACACCTGTTAAATACCATAAACTGAATATCATGCATTGGCCATCACAAGATTATCAAGTCCCACATCCTAAAGGATTCTTACACACCCAGCTAACAAACCAAGACTACGGGCAGCAATATGTTCCTCATCATAGATATCCAGATCCAATTACCTTTGATGCGCCACCAGTTCCACCGCAGTTTTAGATTAGTCGGTAAAATCATTATAAATGATGACGATGTGCAAGATTTTTTCTGGGAGGCACATAGAACCGGGCTGTGTGTCCGTACGAGGGAGTTTCACACTTTACCGATCACTAAGCGGAAAGATGCTCATTCGCCCTTTATAGAATGAGCATCTTATCTCTATTCCTTATCCTTTTGTTTCCGCTTTTCCTTCTTTCTTTTGGCCATTTTACGCTTGAAATTTTTTTTATGAATTTCATTCAGTTCATTATTGTTATTTTCGTTCTCATTATTATTTTCCTCTTCTTCTTCCGGACAACCGAAAGCAAATTCATCCCCAATAATAATTTCTCCATTATTTATTTTCGAATTAGCTTGATGTCCAAAATGAATAGATGGTCCAAAATTGATTGAGCCACTATGTGAGATATTATTTATTTTTAATTTCCCAATAAAAGTAATCGGTCCTCTATCTTTCATCCCGTTTCTCCTCCCTTGTCCCTTTTTAATAAAATATGCACATTGGACAATCCTGTATAGTTAGGAACCACAGAGATTTGAAAAAAGATGGTGTTTCCCCCTTTTGATTCACTATTTCATACTACAATCATTAATAATCAAAATAATTTTTCATAGCAATAATACTTTTCATGTCCTTTTGGCTTTCCTTCTAATTCAATTACTCCAGTGCGGTTATATCCTCTTTTTTCATAAAAACGGAAAGCTGCTTCATTTCCTGAGTATGCATCTAATCGTAAAACCGAATATCCTTGTTCCATCGCGAATTTCTCCGCGAAATTCAGCATCTTTCTACCATATCCCCCACCTTGCACGGATGGATGAACACAGAAAGAATGAAGAATAAGAATCTTTCCTTCGACTTCAGTCCAGTTGGCCTCTTTCCACTCAGGTGTTTGCCATTCATCTAAAACCATTGCTCCTTGTATTTCACCATCAATTTTTAAAACAAATAAATTCCCATCTTTAAAGGCCATTTCAAAATAGTCTTGATTAGGGTATTGCTCGTCCCATTGCAATATGCTGCGCCGCTCAAGATAAGATTTACAATCCTCAAACATTTCCGTTATCAGAATAACCTCATCATTTTTTGCACGTACGATTAGACCGTTTTCCATTTTAGGCTCCTTTTATCTAACGTTTCTTTATTAGCTAACATGCATCGTATTTTGACTAGCTATATACAGTTTTTCCATTTCTTTTGCCGACATTCCTACAGTATGTGTTCTTCCGATCTGGTTAAAATAACTAGAGATTTATTTTTCCAAGGAGGGTCAAAATGGATAGTACAAATGAATTTTTAAATAAACTTCATGACAAACAACAAAAAGATGAAAAAAATCGCAAACGCCGAAAAAACAACCCTAGTGAAAAGCTTCCGACAAATCGAGATAAGCGTTAATGGTTCGTTAAAGAAGGAATTAACAGACTAAATCAGGGGGGTTCTTCATCCCCCCGCTGATGGTTAGTCACGCTGAACCCGACTACCGATTCTTATTGGTTGAAGCCCTTAGAAGCGCCTGTCACACTGGGATTAGTTGACAATTATTTCGGGCTGAGCCCAAAGAAAAATCTTTTTATTGCTAGTACAGGGATTAAACGTGTTTATGAGGCTAGTTTTTTGCTAGTACTTGGATTAAAGCAATTTTCGGGCGTTTTTTATTGCTAGTACAGGGATTATATTGACGTTTTGAACTCAGTTTATTGCCAGTACTCGGATTAACACCTCTTTTCACAGCGTTTTTTTACGAGTACTAGCAATATATCAATGAAATTTGTTGTTTTTAATACGAGTACTTGGATTAAAAAACGCGTTACCAGCATTATCGTTCAAAAAGCCCTTGGTCAAATGTTCATAAATGAACTCTTAACTTCTTTCTTCTGAGCGTTTCCCTTTTGTTCATTATTATTTACCAAACAACATCTAATAGCGAACTGTTGAACCAATTTGTATCAATATTACAAGTTTCCGCATCGATTCCATATTGCCAGCCACCAATTAATGCATTCTCTGGTGCTTCTGGGGCATATTCTGGGGCATTCGCTTCTGTCGTTATTCCAACATTCGGTACAGATGTCCAAACAAACGTGTTTTCGAATAACTCGTTATTCTCTTGACCAGCTTGTTCAAATGCTGCAGAAAGTTCCCGCTCGGCATCAAATAGTCCGTAAACCCCAGATGCATATTCTGACTCACTCATTACCTTATACCACCCTTTAATAAATTCGGAATCAACCGGATAGATTGGCTCAATATTGGCAAAAATCGCAATCCCTTCAGGAACTCCGAACTCGCGTGCCATTTCAATTGCGGCGCTTGCCTCATTCCGCCCATTGTCATAACCTGTTGCATCCGTAAAATGATTCCAAATAACGAGAATCCCAATTCCATTAGCATGCAATCGTTCTGCTTCCTCATGAGTTAAACCTGCGGAAACACCTTCCTTTTCGCCGAGGTAACGACCCCAAATTTCTGGTGAGCCGAAGTTTTCTGCCACACATGTTAACATTTCCTCAGTCGTTAAACTAGCTGAATCGACACCCCAAACAATTCCCTCACCATTTCCATCTGTATTTCCTTCTTTATTTTCACTCCCATTACTTGATTGTTCATTTCCAGTTTGATTTTCTCCATTTTGACCGTTTTCGTTAACTTCTGAGTCATTTCCTTCAACATTATTTGAAATATGATTTGTGACATTCACATTTACATTCACTTCGACATTATTTGTGACACTATTGTCAATCTGGTTGTCATTGCTATTATTTATGTTATTGTCAATCGTATTACTAATATCAGCCTGATCACTGTTCGTATTATTTTCAACATGATTCGTAACATCCGCTTTGCTTCCATCTATTTGATTCTGGATATTATTCGTTACATTACTGTCTCCAGTTGTAGTTCCGTCCTCTATAACCCCTTCAGATTCATTAGCTGGGGGTATATCTTCAGTTGGTTTCGATGCCGTTGAGTCAATAAATGTAAATAGAAAGAACGAAATGATGATTGTACAAAAAACCGCAAAACCTATCGGTAAAAATCTCTTGGTTTTCAACTCCTCACCCCTTCCTTTTCATTTCATGGCATCGTATGTGGAAATCAAGGGTGAAGTGAGTTCAAAATTAAATATGGATATAACTACCAAACATAAAAAATAGAATGAACCAAGAGACATTTACCCTTGATTCATCCTATTTTTCATTCAATAACCGTAAGATCAGTAAGATAAGCGTAACCATTTTTTACTTTGACAGTGGCGTGAATCTTTCCATTTCTAGAAGCTTCCTCTAATTCTAACCCGGTATTGTCTTCAACAAAATATTTATCGAGGCTATAACGTATGAAAGCAACCTCTTTTCCCTCAATCCTTCCATCCCAAGTTGGCCCAATATAACTTAATCTTCCCTTTAAATAAAGATCAGTATCTGGTTTAATTAAGCTCACTTTTGTTGGAACATGGACGGCATCTTGAAGCTCTAAAGAAACATAAACTTCTATATTATACATGCCTGTATCGAGCTTCTGCCGCACTTCTTTTTCAACGAGCGAACTCGGAATCTCCTCAGCTTCATATTTTAAAGACACATAGTCGCCCCGAAACAAATCTGTAGGATCAACTGGAATCGTGCGAAGAATAACTTCATCCCCGTTTAGCAGTGTATACAACGGAGTGACCGTCATTCCAACTAAAATGACAACGGGAACAAGACAAGCTAGAATCAATCGTTTTGTACGCTTAGACATAGGTCTCCCCGCCTTTCTTCCTTTGCTTTTCAAAATAAAAGCCGAAACCGAGCAGAAGAAGACCACCTATGATGAAGACGAGCGATTTTGGTAAAAAGTCAAAGGTGTAATCAAGATAATAGCGAAAAATCATCATACATAGAAGGATAATACTTAATAAGCTGCCTTTTTTAATGAGGAATAAAAGATACAATAGATAAACAACCGAGAATGGGATATGGAACCAATCAACCGGCCAATTCACTCCAAATGAAAGGACGAGTGCAGCTCCACCCTGAACGAGATATCCTAGTAAAATATAAATCTCTTCAATTTTTGGTTTTAAGTAAGCGAGAACCATTCCGATTAATAAATAAATGAGTCCATATATATAAGCTGTATCATTGAAACCGGAAAGGAAAAAGTTAAGAATTGATGCTAAAAACGTTAATTGAAGTAAACCATTTACAAATCCCGTTGCACTTGAGAATCCAATCGCCGAATTAAGGTAATAGATAATGGCAATCCAGAGCAGAACCCAGTATGGAATCATTTGACCACTTAAAATCGGCTGATCCGTCATGTATATAAGAATTAATAATGAGGAAAATAAAAGAATCCATTTATCCTTCAGCACCCATGCAATAGGCAAAATACCTAATGACCACCATAAAAATGCATCTTGGAAATCTCCACCAAAGTGAAACATCTGACCAATGAGGAAAATGCCTGCACCAAAAACGATGACACCAAGATAATAAAAACTTTTTGCCGTTTTTGGAAATTTATTTTCTAGAAAGTAACCGGTAAAAAAGCTACCAAAATACAATCCAAGAATAAATAAAAACTTTGTTAGCTTGCTAATTTCTCCCCAGTTACTGGCAACGAAACTAAGAATGCCTGCACCAATTAATATCGACCCAACCGTTAATAATGTTTTTGTAAAAGATATCCGTGTTACTTCATAATGGTCTTCGATTTCCTCCGTTTTGTCTGCTTCTAAAACTCCTGTTTTTTCTAGGTATTGCAATTCTTGTTTCAAAAAACGAAGTTCATCGGCTTTTATTTTTCGCTTAGACATCTCTTCTCACTCCTTTCATCTTCACTAAGTATCCCGATGGTAAAAATCACCTCCTCTACTAGATTTGACGAATGTTTTCGTGTTTCTGTTTCATTTATAAAAAAATTACCATTTCACATGAAAGAAGAGTACTATTAGGCTAGAATATTTACTAGTTAATCATGTTGATTGTGCATCAGGAGGGAAAGAAATGAAGATAAGAGATGCAATGATTGAAGACTTGCCATCCATGCTTGCCATTTACAACGAAGCGATTCGTAATCTAACGGCAACCTTTGATTTAGTTGACCAGACGATCGAAGAACGCGAAAAATGGTTTCATAAATTTAATAGAAAATACCCTTTAATTGTTGCTGAGCATAATGGGGAAATCGCCGGTTACTGCGGCCTATCTGCTTATAATCCAAAAGCAGCTTATGCAAACACAGTAGAACTATCCATTTACCTATCAGAAAAACATCGCGGATATGGGATTGGCGGAAAACTTATGATGGAAGTCATTAAACGGGCTAAAAAACTGGGATACCATACAATCATCGCTGGAATTACTGAAGGAAATGACGCAAGTGTCAAACTACATGAAAAATTCGGGTTTGAAATTGCCGGAAGACTAAAAGAAGTAGGATATAAATTTGGTAAATGGCAAAATGTCCTTTATCTCCAACTGATTTTAAATGAATGAAAATCGGCCCCCTGCTCTAGGGGGCGTACTAGTTTTACATTTTGTCAACCTCTTCAAAAATTATTTGTTCGGTGACTTTTACACGAATAATCCGCTTATTTGCCATTTCCTCAATAGCAAAAATAAAATGATTATATTCTAAGACTGGACGTTCAGCGGTATCAGGGATGTACCCAAGTTCACCAATAATAAACCCGCTCAATGTATCGTAATCCTCAATTGGAAGTTCAATCCCCAGCACTTCCTCTACAACGTATAAATTTGTCGTTCCTTCCATGACATAAGTGAACGGATCAATTATTTTAATGTCGGCGATTTCCTTCTCTGGTTCATCATATTCATCAAATATTTTGCCGACAATTTCTTCTATTAAATCTTCGATTGTTACAATTCCATCAACCCCACCATATTCATCGATAGCAATTGCCAAATGAATATTGTTTTTTTGCATTTCTCTAAATAAATGGTCAATTGGAGAAGATTCTAAAACATAATGTGGTACCCGGACCATCTCCTTTAAGCTAAACGCATTTCGGTCACCCGACTCAAGAAATTGAATTAAATCTTTTACATGGAGAATTCCGATAATATGATCCATACTGTCTTCATAAACAGGAAATCTCGTATATTTTTCTATATTTACGTAATGGATTGTTTCTTTAAACGAAAAATCTGCCGGTATTGCTACAATATTTGTCCGGTGAGTCATAATATCTGATACCGTTTTATTATCAAATTCAAAAATATTATTGATCATTTCTTTTTCCGTTTTCAGAATCGTTCCCTTTTCTTGCCCCGCGTCGACCATCATCCTTATCTCTTCTTCTGTTACATTCTCTTCCTCTGTACGTGAATCAATGCGAAAAAGCTTTAGAAACCCATTGGTCGTTATGTTTAAAAGTTTTACAAATGGAGCCGTCCATCTCGTTAACCATACTAAAGACGTTACCGTCATAAACACAATTTTCTCTGCCTTTTTTAAAGCAATCCGCTTTGGAATTAATTCCCCAAACACTAAAATAAAGTAAGATAAAACCAAAATAATAAGAATAATTGAAATCGTATGGAGTAACCGCTCCATTATCGGCAAATCAAAAGTAGCAAGAAAGTTTGTGACATCGTCGGCAAAGGTAATAGCAGCAAATGCACTAGCTAACAAACTAGTAAGTGTAATGCCAATTTGTATTGTTGCAAGGAAATTCCTTGGCTCTTTAAGTAGTTGGTGAACTAATTTTGCTTTTTTGTCGCCATTATCAGCCATTTGCTTTATTTTATTATCATTTACTGAAATAAATGCCATTTCCGCCCCAGCGAAAAATGCATTCATCACAAGTAAAAGAACGAAAATACTGATTTCCATCCGTTAACAAGACCACCTTAAAAATGTAAGTTCATATATTCTTTATATTTTTGTTACCTATCACACTTTTCATGCATACGTTAAAAGAAAAGAGCTGCCTATTCTTAAGCAACTCCTCTTCTCACATAGCTGTTAAACAGCTGTTTGTTCTTCTGTTTTTTCTTTAGATAAAAGCCAGCCACCGGCAGCAATGAGGATCAGGACAATATAGAAAGTAAGTTTCCAGACTGTCGAATGAGCAAACTCATAAGGGATTATAGCAACATCTGGATGGCCTAGTGTTAATACTGCTAATTTCACACCTACCCAACCAACAATAATAAAAGCAGCAATCTCCAACCCCGGTCGCGCATAAAGCAATTTTACAAAGAGGGTAGCTGCAAATCGCATGATAATGACACCAATCAATCCACCTGCAAAAATGACGAGAAATTTCCCGCCATCCATTCCTCCGATTGGCGGCAGGTTCGTATTCGGAAGTGTCATCGCTAATGCTACAGCCGCTAAAATTGAGTCAACAGCGAAAGCGATATCTGCGACTTCGACTTTTATAACTGTAGCCCAAAAGCCAGATTTCTTTTTGGAAATTCCTTCATGATTATCTTCTTCTTTTCTAAATATTAACTTTCGGGTAATATGGTTAATGGCAATAAAGAGTAGGTATAAAGCACCGATCGCTTGTACTTGCCATATATCCACAAGAAAAGAAATAACAAACAGGGAAAGAAACCGAAAGACAAATGCCCCGGCAAGCCCATAAAACAAGGCTTTCTTCCTTTCCTCTTCTGGAAGATGTTTCACCATAATTGCTAATACGAGAGCATTATCCGCTGCTAGTAAACCTTCGAGCGCAATTAATACTAATAATACCCATCCGTATTCAACTAATATTGACAGCTCCACCAGTAATTCCTCCTCACTCCACTTTTATTTCTTATCATGGAGATGATATTTGGATTTTAATGTTTCCGGAGCCCACTTGACCATTCTTTCAATAATTAACCCGATAATTACCACATCATCTACATATCCCCAGAGAAATAGAAAATCTGGAATGAGATCGAAGGGAAAGAATGTGTACGTAAGAATGAGCAAACTACTAAGTAGTTTTTTATAGGATTCCACTTCCTTCGATAAAAAAAAGTCTTTTATAAAGGGAAGTGATTTCCAGAATTTAAGGACAAATTTCATCCTCATGAAAAATTTCCACAATAAAATCACCTAATTCATTCATGATAGAAATGTTAATTCTAAGCTTAATCTGTTTTTTAATTAACGTTTACTTTTTCTGTTTCAACATCATGACCATACTTTTTTTTGTAATTGCATGTTTGGCATCGAGTCGTTCTTCGATTTTTTTTAATTGTGCCTGATCATTCAAAATTTCTTCTTTATTTTTTTCAATCAAATCAGTAAATGTAATTTTTCTCTTTTTCAATTTCTACCTCTCTCCTCATAACGAAATGAATATTTTTAATAGTTAGCATGATAATGGTAATAAAAAAACCTTCACCAGGACATGGTAAAGGTCTAAAACAATAAAAGACCCCTACCAGTAGGTAAAGGTCTTGCTAACAACGAATAACGCTGCCAACAAAGCCGGGAGATTGTTTCCGAACCTCCGAAATGACGACTTTGCTGTAAAAGCTACTCCCCTTTAGGAGAACTATTCAAAATAATATCTTTACTATAAACGAATCTTCGAACCTTTGTCAAACAGAAATTATTCGATTGCCGAAGTAATATTTCATTCATGAAGAAATATAATCTTGTCATTACGATCATAACATCTTATAATAAAATATTGTTTTTCGAGTATAACTCGACGTGGTTCGAAACCATCCCACGAAAAAAAACTAAGGAGAGATGAAATGAATATTCGATCAATCGTTAGTAATGGAATTGTCGCCGCCTTATACATCGCGGTTTCAGCTATTATCCAACCTTTTGGTTTTACCAATGTTCAATTCCGTGTATCAGAAATGTTTAATCATTTAATTGTTTTTAACAAAAACTATTTTTACGGAATTGTCCTTGGCGTCTTTTTAACAAATTTATTTTTTTCACCGATTGTCGCCTATGACCTTGTATTCGGCGTGGCCCATTCAGTCCTTTCTTTATTGATTACGATTGCAGCCGCCCGTTACATAAAAAGCATCATCGGCTTGATGATTGTCAACACCCTCGTGTTTACCTTTAATATGTTTATTATTGCATTCGAGCTACAACTCGCCTTTGAATTGCCATTTTTATTCACCTGGCTAACGACCGCCGTAGGAGAATTCGTGGTACTTGCGATTGGAATCCCGATTATGTATGCAATTCATAAGCGCGTAAACTTCACAAAATTGATATAAAGGCCATTGGCCGCATGGTTAGGGCAGGTTGATGAATTGATTGTTCGTATTTTTCCTTTTAAATGAGCAAAAGTGCAGGAGAGAAATCCTGCACTTTGTTCTTTTTATGAGAAGATATTTTTTATGCTTTCGATAAGATTTTTAAAGAAATCTGATACGGCTTGAAGGAAACCTTTGTCTCCTACAGCTTCACTAATCCGTTTTTGAATATCTTTCGTAAGATTTTCAAGTTGTGATTGAACTTGCTCAAAATTAATATTTAAACTACGCATTTTTTCAAATAACTCAATCAAAAGCTGGCGGTCCTCTGGACTAAGCTGGATATCTAGTGATTGTAACTTTTCATCAATAATTTGGCCAATCTCCTCTGCTGAACGCGGGTTTCGTTCAGCGATTTCTTTCTTGATTTCTGTAAGCATTTCACTTACTTTATCCTGATCCAATCCTTCTTTTTTAGCAAATTCGGTCGCTAAATTTAGCTCTTCGTTGGCAACTTCTGTTCGTTCTCTACTTAAATTAGACCCTTCAGTTTCATCGTAAGCTTTGTAAATCCCAACGAGTGCAGAATGACCAGTAACTTTAACTGGCGAAGCAACCTCAACAATTGCTCCTTCAACTCCTGCTGTTAACAGAGCATTGGCATACATTTCATCATTCACTTCAGTAATATTTTCTGGTGTTACCTGGTTAATAACGAGTCCATTGCTTGGGTCTTGACGAGTAATTTTCGCTGAAGAATACATATTTGAGTGACGATCCCCGTCGATATAGTAAACAAGGTCTTCTCCTGTAACCGTAATTTCGCGAACCTTGCTTGGGTCATGAACACCTAATAACTCCCGTACTTCGTTCCGTTGCGCTTCTGAAAGAGCCGCACCATAAACGACAACCGGCAAGCCATATCTTTCATCAATCGCATCCGTGTCACCGCTATTGTCTGCAGAAACGGATTGAAGCATTCCTGTAAATAAAACGATAAGTGCTAAGATTCCAAAAGCTACTCCCTTAAAATATTGCATCAACTTCATTCATGACTCTCCTTCATAGTTAAGATTTATCCACTTCACTTACTTTAAGACGAAAATGAATAAAATAAGTTTCAAATGCGAATCTTTCTCCATTTTTATCATGACCATCGTTTATGTTTTCAATTAATGATGTTTCATTCTAGGCACTACTTAATCGTTTCAAGCTATTTTGGAAAGGATAAAAAGAGGGAGGAATTTACATGCTACATGTTGATAAAGATTTTATAAAAAAACATAAAGATAAGGCCTTAAAAGATCGAATGAGCGCGCGAAATACCCCTAACTTCATATCATCAACGATGAGACGCTTAGCTTTTATGGAACAAGGACGAAAGCGTTAAGCGAAGGAAGCACACCAACTTTTTGATGTGCTTCTTTTTTAGTGATTAGGCGAGAACCCTCGTGACTTCAGTCATGAGTTGTTGACGAAAGGTAATCTTTTAATTTTGCTCTTGGTTGCCCAAATATTTCAGCCGCCAACTTTCGACCTGTTGGCGTAGCTGCCAGTCCGCCCTCTCCTGTTTCTTTTAAAGACGAAGGCATTGTTTGCCCGATAGTAAACATGGCTGCGATAACCTCGTCACAAGGAATTCTACTTTTTATTCCCGCTAAAGCCATATCCGCTGCTGTTAACGCACTAGAAGCCCCAAGCGCATTCCGCTTCACACATGGAACTTCTACTAATCCCGCCACAGGATCACATACTAGACCTAACATATTTTTCAATGTAATTGCCATCGCCTCAGCAGCTTGTTTCGGTGTTCCACCAGCCATTTCAACCATTGCCGCGGCCGCCATTCCTGCTGCCGATCCAACTTCTGCCTGACATCCCCCTGCAGCACCGGAAATCGAGGCATTATTGGCAACGACAAAGCCGAATGCGGCAGCCGTAAATAAATACTCGATCATTTCCTTTCGACTCGGATTAAGCTTTTCTTTCACCGCAAACAGCGTTCCCGGAACAACCCCTGCAGATCCGGCAGTAGGGGTCGCACAAATGACTCCCATAGCAGCATTAACTTCATTCGTCGCCATCGCTTTACTAACCGCATCTAATACTAATTCTCCGGACAAAGTCTTCCCGTTCTTAATGTATGTTTGCAATAAAACGGCATCGCCCCCAGTTAAACCTGTTTGGGATTTCACACCACTTAGCCCACGCTCGACGGCCTTTTCCATCACATATAAATGATCATCCATTTTCGTTAAAATTTCTTCTCTAGTGCGTCCTGAAACTTTAATTTCTTGCCGGATCATCACTTCAGCAATTTTCCCTTGATGCTGCTCTGCAAGTTGAACAAGTTCCGCTACATTACGAAACATAATTAACCCTCCTGATGCTTGCTTATTCTACTATTTGAATGACTCTCGTGACATGAGTAATTTTTTTAAGTTCGGTAATCACCTTTTCCTCGATTTTTTGATCGACTTCAATGACCATAATCGCCATTTCTCCTTTTTCTTTACGCGCCACTTCCATATGACCAATATTAAGTTTATAAGTAGCTAAAAGAGAGGTTACTGCAGAAATGATTCCAAATCGATCGTGATGCATGACAAGAATCGCTGGGTCGCCAGATAGTTTTAACTTAAATGAATTAATCTCAGTAATTTCGATTAACCCGCCACCTATTGAAACACCAATGATCTCCATTTCATTGTTATCATCCATTAAGGTTAATTTTACTGTATTCGGATGTTCAGGCACCGCATGTTCTGGACGGAAAATCACGTTCATTCCTAGCTTTTCTGCTATGTCTAATGAATTCCGAATCCGTTCATCGAAGGTATCAAAATCCAACAAACCAGCTACTAATGCCCGATCAGTCCCGTGGCCTTTATACGTTTTTGCAAACGATCCATAAAGAGAAATAATTACTTTTTTCGGTTGCTTTTCAAATAATGTACGAGCAACCCTTCCAATTCGCGCAGCACCAGCTGTATGTGAACTTGAAGGTCCAATCATGACTGGACCAATAATGTCAAATGCGGAGCGATAGTTCATGTCGAATTCTCCTTTATTCCTTTATATAGTTTATTCTCTAGTCAAGGTTTTTGATAATAAAGGCATCTAAAATCCCTTCGTCTTGTCTTAAAACAGAAAAAAGAATAGGGCCAGCATGATATAAATTGAAGTACAGCTGGTTATAACAGAAGTAAGGGGTACGGTAGCCCTCACTGAAAAAACAGAATACGGGAGCGGATTTTTTTTGCGCGGAATTTATTTTATCAATGACCAAATAACAATAAGTGGATTCTCAAGAGAGGAAAGTTTTTATCTACAGGAACAAACATTATTGAACTTACTTGAAAAGCATGATATTGACGTTGTTGCGCTCAATCCTTACCAAATATACAATTACTACACAATCTTACATGCATTGTTTTATGATTTAAAAGAAACAAATACACAATTGGATTGTTTTCTATTTTACTCTCCTGATGTTATTAACGATTTTATGCATACATACCCAGCCCGATGGCTATTAATTAAAAGCTATTTTAACAAGTGCATAGCTGCTAATTCCTGAAAAGTGTCGAGCCAACAATTGTGCTCGACACTCATCCATTTTATAAGAAGAAAATCAATATTTGCGCTGTAATTGCAACAAAAATGAGGGCAAATGGATAGGCTGCTGCATAAGCGATTGCTGGTTCATCCGAATTAATCAACTGATTGACTGCCCCCAATCCTGGCGTACTTGTCATTCCACCACAGAGAGCTCCTAGTGAATGGGCCACGCCTAAACGCAACCATTTTCTTGCCAACAGATAGCCTGCAAAAATAGGAGTCATGGTGATCAAAGTTCCCCCAAACACTAAGCTTAGTCCCTCCGTTTTCACCACTTCCACAAGGCCTTGTCCAGCCGTTGTCCCTGCACCTGCTAAAAATAAAACGAGGCCGATATCACTAATTACTCTCGTAGAAGGTTGAAAGTAACGTGCTTGAATCGGACCAATTTTTCCGAAATGGCCAATAATCAAAGCGACAAATAATGGCCCGCCAGCTACACCAAAGGTAATGGTTCCAAGCCCTGGTAAATGAATCGGAATCATTCCAACGATGACTCCGATTAATAAAATAAAACTTAAAGATAAAATATGAACATTTGTAACGGTTAAGTGATTTTTGCTAAATAATGTCTCTACTTTATTTAAGCGGTCTTCACTGCTGACAATTGTAACGACGTCTCCTCTTTCTAGTCGCCATTTCGGATTTTGATTATACTCTAGCCCAGCTCGTTCAATTCTCGTTATCGTTACACCGTATATGCTTCTTAAGCCTAACTCCTCCAAATTCTTTCCAACAAATTCATCAGAATCAACAACCACTTTACGAAGCTTAATATGGTCGGAATTATTAAAGTTTGTTGCTACTTGCACACCGATATCTTTACAAAGCCTCTCTAAGTCCTTCTTTTCTCCAATCGCAACAAGACGATCTCCTTTTAGAAGCACGGTATCATTTAAGGCAATAATATTTCGCACCCCGCGGATGACCCGACTAATGACTGTATTGTAGCGGTGAAGTTTCAGTTCCTTTAACGTCCGTTTATTTAATAATCCATTAGTCACTTCAATCGTCATTAATTCAGGGGATGCTTCATTTCGCTTTGGACCATTCGATTCGGCTAAGTCCTTTTTAAAATCAACTTTTAAAATTCGTGGGAGGAGCTGAACAAATAATACAACGGCAATCACACCGAATGGATAGGCAATTCCATAACCAACAGATGCAAGCGGATCATCGGTCGCTTGGATGGCGGCAGCTAATCCTGGCGTACTCGTAAGTGCCCCCGTCATTAGGCCAATACTTAATGCCGGAGAAAAATGAAATACCTTCGATACGATGACGGTAACGACCGCCGCAATCAGGACGACTAACAAGCCGATAATCCCAAAAATGATGCCATTCGTACGCATCATGCGGAAAAATCTCGGACCAGCTTGTAAACCAACGGCAACGATGAATAAGCTAAGCCCTAATTGTTGCACTGTACTAGATATTTGGTAACCAAAATGACCAAAAACCATCGCTACGAGCAGAACACCTGAAGAACCTAGACTAATCCCTTTAATGCTTGCTTGCCCAAAAATGGAACCAAGAAATAAAATAATAAATAATAATGATAATTGATCATTTAAAAGTGAATGAAACAAAATAAAATCCTTCTTCCAAACGATATAGTTTAGACCTTACCTAATAGTATGAGTAAATTTAAATCCTTAAATCCTAAATGTATTATATATTTTGTGAACATTTAAACAAGGGGAGAGATCATTTTCCTCTATCTAATAGATGTTTTACCGAATAGATCGGATGATAGGCAAGCATCCATGGACCGGAATAGCGCATCACTTTGTTTATCCGCTCACTATATACTATTTTGTAGCAATGGACCGAACAATTGGAACAGGCACCTTTATTTTCACCATATGGACAGAGAGAAAGTCTTTTATGGGCGTAATTTTTTAGATCTATACACTCTGAACATAATTCATGACTAAGGTGCTTCTTTCGACAATATATCATAATCATCTTCAAAACGGTTTCTTTTTCTTTCAGGATATTTGGACCATTATTCCTATTATTCCCCATATTTAAGACCTCTTTTCCTAAAAAGATTTTCCGCCATTAACATAACGGTAACATATGTATTTTAGAAAAAATGAGGGAAAATCTAAACAAAATATGTCACATCATTCAATCGTCCTATTCGTCACGACGTTTTCACAATCTCTGGATAATTAGTGCGAAATTTGTCAAAGCATTTTCATTGCTATCTGGAAGCGTTTTCAATTATAATGATTACAGGCGGGTGGCATGCGTGGCTACCATGGTATTTGGCGTAGGTGGGGCCGGTACTATTTATCATGTAAAGAACACATTTAACTTACTAGTACAAAACTTTAAATGGACCCAGAAAAGAACCTCAGCCTTTTCTGGGTCTTTATTTGTTAAAACTCATTAGCGGATATTAATTGAGAACGCAAAAATGTTTTTAATCAAACCGTTTTAGTGATTTAGCTTATTTAATTTACAGGAATCATCGTCTCAGTTCGTTCTTTTAACTGATCGATCGTCAAGGTAGGATCAATAAGAATAATGGAATAAGTTAAATCGTTTTCCTGCCAGTTAAGCATACGGAAATCATTCATTTCCATATAAGAAGCCTTTTGATCACGTACTGTTGTTTTCTGTTCACCTGGAAAGCCTTCGCCTTCAGAGAATTCCTCTTGAGTTGGAAATACGCTCATCATGAACGCTGGTAAGCCATCTTTCTCATAATCGATTGCTACTTCATTTCGGTTTATTTCGCCTTGCAAACGAGTCAATTCGACATTAGAAATTACCAAGCCTTCAACTTCAGGGAAATAGAGAAATTCTCCATCAAGGCTTGTTGCTGCCTCAGCAAGCGTCACTTCACTTGTATTGTTTATGTCCTCGAGATTTTCAATTTCAGCATCTTCAGGTAACTGAAGAGCAAAGATATCATCAGCAATATCGGCATCAAACTCAATCTTCGTATACACCATTTCCACTTCTGAATTTCCTGATTTTGAGTATATTTTCAACACAAACCAGTTTTCCTTATCAATCCAAAGTTCCTGATCTCCAAATAAAGAGTTTTCTGCTTCAGCCTTTGCGATAATATGATACGCCATGCGACCAGCTATTTCCTCTTCTCCGTTTAATGTCACCTCATGTGTATCACGGGTCAATTTTAATAATTGCTCTGCCTGTTCCTTAGGTGAAACATTATTTAAAGGGAAAAGATCTTCGCTTTCGATGACAAAGGCTTTATTAATCTCAGGTTGGTAACTAATCAATTTTGTGCCATCATTAACGGCGATGTTCACGTTACTTCCATCCGCATTTTCTGTTTCCGTACGTCTTTTCCCTTCCTTACTTACCCATTCTTTCAACACTAGTTTCTCGGCCTCTACTCCTTGCTCCTTCGTCGTCATTGCCGCTTCTGCATAATAAGTTCCTAGGCCTTCTGGTTCTTCTAATGCATTGCTAATCACTTGTTCCGGGGTAAACTGGTTCACCGAATCAGAGGAACAGCCAAAAATCGTCATCATCATCACTCCTATTAAACTGATTATTCCAGCTAATTGTTTAAAATTCATTACATACACCTTCTTTTTTTATTTTAGGTAACCTACAAACAACACATGTCCCTATTTCTTCATGCGAGAACACTTGGACAGTGCCATGATGTTTTTCAATGACTTGCTTTGTAATACTAAGACCTAAACCTGTACCCCGAGCATCTCTTTTGCTACGTGCCTGATCAACCTGGAATAGCGGTTCAAACAAATGAACGATTTTATCTTTAGGAATCCCCTTGCCTCTATTTTGAACGATAAAAAACACACTATTTGGGGCTTTTAACAGCTCCGAATCTTTCATAAAATCAAACAGCCAGCCTGGTTTTGACAGATTACTAGAAAAAGCCCCAATCCATAGTTGCCCGCCAATCTCACTATGTTGAATTGCATTACTCACCAAGTTATCTGCAACCCGCATCATTTGTTTCGGATTTAATTCGTAATTTCCGGTTACTTGACAATGAACGGCCAACTGAAGCTTTTTGTTTTTACATAGAGGTTCGTAATCTTCTACAAGCATTTCAAAAAATTCACTGCCATCAACTTCAACGAACTCCAACTCATATGTTGGTGACTGCAACAGAGTGTACATTAATAAATCGTCTAGCATTTGCTTCATGTAATTGGCTTTTTCGATGATGATCGTTCGGTACTCTAGCTGTTGATAGTCTGATTGTTTCTGCTCTGGTGTAAGTAGCTCAGCATAGGCACGAATCGAAGTTAATGGTGTTTTCAGATCATGTGAGATGGTTGCAATCATATACTCTTTTTCTTGTTGTTGTTTTTCAATTGCCTCTCTAGCGGCTTCAATTTGCTTTTTCATTGCATAAAAATGGGCCGTAAGTTCGCCAATTTCATCTTTTTTCATGGGAGTCTCGTTAATGACTTGATCATTGGCAAATGAGGTCATTTGCCCCATTAACTCTTTTAATCTTTTATTTAATTTTCGATTAACTAAGACAGCTACCACCAAAAAAATCAGTGCAAAAATCATGATAAATAAACCTAATATATACCAACTTCGATTTTCGACACCTGTGACCCATTCCTCCCTAGCAAGTTGTACTTCGAAGAAACCGACAAGCTCATTTTGTGCGAACACAGGTTGCTTATAGTCAAAACTACGATACCCTTGTTCAAGCGAATATAAGTTTTCATATAGTGCTTCTTTATTTAGGGCAAATTGTATTGGCACAGCAGCCGGATCCGATGAATAGAGAACAAGACCATTTGGATTAAACAGGGCAATTGAAACTTCTGAATGAACGAGCTGGTCTACATCTGGTCGCTCGATGTTCGGCTTGTATAAATCAGGGTTATCAAGGACCGAAATAATCGTCTGCAACTTTCCGGTCATTTGAAAATACTCGGAAACTTTTTGATCATTATGATAGGATTGAATCCAGGCAAACAAAACATATACAGCGGCCAGAGGAAGGATCATCACAATAAAATAGGACAATAACAACCAAGTCTTTATCTTCACAACGGTTCTCCTATAAACCGATACCCTTTTCCCCAAACCGTTTGAATAAAATATGGATTCTTAATCGGATCTTCAAGCTTCTCTCTTAATGATTTAATATGAACGGTTACCGTATGCAGGTCGGATACATCTAGTTGCTGCCAAACATGTTGATATAGTTCACTTTTTGAAAAAGTTACCTGGAGATTCTCCGATAAAACTTTCAATAAATCAAATTCTTTTCCTGTTAAAAGGATCTCTCTCCCATTTCGGATCACCTTATGTTGATCCCAATAAATGATCAATCCATTTGCATATTCAGTTTTTTTAACGTCTTCTGTTAATTGACCATTATAACGCCGCCAGCGGCGAAGCAATGATTCGACACGTGCTTTTAGCTCGATTAAGCTAAACGGTTTTGATAGATAATCATCAGCACCAAGTTGAAGGCCCTCAACTTTGTCTTCATCCTCTTTTCGAGCACTAATAATCATAATTGGAACGTCACTTTTCCAACGGATATTTTTACATAATGTAAAGCCATCCATTTCAGGTAACATCAGGTCCACTAAAACGAGATCATAGTTTGCCGTTTGAAAGTCCTCCCAGCCTTCTAAACCCGTCGTTGCCCAAGTGACCTCAAAGCCTTCCCGTAATAACAAGTCCCTGACAACGCGCGCAATCTCAGGGTCATCTTCAACAAGTAATATTCGCGAATTCATATGACTTCCTCCTGTAGATAAATTTAGCATGATTAAAGGGAATTTCAGCCAATTTTATACTTTCTTTATAATTGATTTTTAAGAAGTAAACGATTCATTTTAACTTTCTCTGAACAATCGTTAATTCTATATTTCATTTCACCATTATTTTCAAATGTATTAAGATGAAAGGGAAGAGTTTTTAAAAAATGCATGCGAACGAGCAATCTCGTAATAACAAATTATCCATGACTAGGAGTGATTCTATTTGCAACAAATATATCTTGATTATAATGCTAGCACACCGATTGCACCTGAAGTTAAGGAGGCAATGTCGCCTTATTTAGAGGGATTTTATGGAAACCCATCCGCTCTTCATTTCGCCGGAATCGATGCCAAGCTAGCCGTTGAGAACGCACGGAAACAAGTGGCATCGTTATTAAATTGCCATGCGGACGAGATTGTTTTTACGAGTGGAGGCAGTGAATCGAATAACCATGTGTTAAAAGGTGTTTACCATTCCCTTAAAGAGAAAGGGAACCATATAATCACCACAAAAATAGAGCATCCTGCCATTTTAAATCCCTGTAAATTCCTAGAAAAACTCGGGGCGAAAATTACTTATCTTGATGTCGATTCGTTGGGCCGGGTGGACCCTGATCATATTGAAAAAAGCATCACAGAGCAAACAATCTTAATTTCTGTTATGCATTCAAACAATGAAGTCGGAACTATTCAACCAATCGAAGAGATTGGTCAAATTGCCAAAAGGCATAACGTCTTATTCCATACAGATGCTTCTCAATCGATTGGAAAAGTACCGATTGATGTTAATCTCCTTCAAATTGATTTTTTAACGATTGCCGGCCACAAAGTATATGCACCTAAAGGGATTGGAGCTTTGTATATTCGCAAAGGAATCGACATTGAGCCTCTAATTCACGGTGCAGGTCATGAAAGCGGACGAAGAGCAGGTACAGAAAATATCGTCTTGGCTGTTGGTTTAGGAAGGGCTTGTGAATTAGCTAAAGAGAATGAGGCTGAAAATAGCAGAATTAAACAGTTAAGAGATAAATTTTGGAACCAACTACAGCAAATTCCGCAAGTATCGCTTAATGGACACCCGATAGAGCGTCTGCCAAATACGTTAAATATTAATTTTGAAAAAAGAGTTGGCCAAGATATCCTTGCATCCATACCAATGATTGCCGCCTCTACCGGCTCGGCTTGCCATGCTGGTGAAGTTTCTTTATCCCCCGTTTTAAAGGCAATGGGCGTTGAAGAATCCGTTGGAATGGGCGCCGTTCGATTTAGTTTAGGAAGATATACTACCGAAGAGGAAATTAACAAAGTCGTGGATTTATTAATAAAGCTGCCAGTTAATCTGCGATAAATCTAGAGGAGAACGACGAATAACAACAGTGAGAGAGGAAGGGTTTCCAATTCCTTCTTCCCCCACTTTCAATCCGAGCTTTAGCGATAATGTACAAATAAATCAAACCCAAGCATGGTCACAACTCCAAAGATCAGCGTCCATAATGCAAGGCTCGCCGTCATCCAAATAAAAGTCCACCTCTTTGATGCACCTAAGGACATTCCGATGAATGTGGCAATATGAATCCCCGTCAAAATCGGTCCTAAAAAGGCTAAGCCTGGCAAACCATACTTATTCCACACCTTTTTCGCACGTTCACTTCGTTTCGAAGACGCTTCCCCCTTTTTTTCTTGCCTATTTGCATACCAATCCTGCACTTTCGCAAACGCCAAAATAAGCGGAATGACGGTACTTAAATTGCCTATAAAAGCTAAAAACATCACCCAAAACGGAGACAATCCCATAATAATTCCAAGCGGAATAACTAAGCCTATTTCAAACCAAGGAATCGCAGCTCCAAGAAACACAAGGGCATATTCAAGTAACATATAGCCGCCCCCTAAATGGTTTTTTTACACCTTTTTTGATTCTTTGCAATTGTAACACTTCTCCTCAAGCTATCCAACTGAACAATACACCGTTTTTTAAAGAGCTAAGCAAACAAACACCGTCTAACATCTTTTTCCGCTCACAGCAATGCTCTAAAATTATTCCTAAATAAAAAAACAGGATTCCTATAAACTAAGGAACCCTGTTTCATCAATCGATTTAGTTTACTTTTACCGTCGAAAACTCTTGAATTCGAGTAATAACACCTGTAATTATGATGACGATTAAAGCTGGAAGCAACCATCCTAAACCTTGGTTATACAATGGCAATACTTGATCGTAGAAGTTGACAACTGCAGCCATCCACCCGAAATACTCAATTCCTAATAAGTCACAAAACACTTTTAGTCCGTCAAACAAACTTATAATAAAAGTAACCGCAATCGTAGCAACATACACTACTTGCGAATGATTAAATAATGGTGACAAGAAAGCTAAAAGCATTAGAACGATCGCAAGTGGATATAAGAACATCAATACTGGGATAGAGAAGGTAATGATATTCGCCAATCCAAAGTTAGCAATTACAAAAGTAATCGTTGAGAAGAAAATGACAAGTGATTTATAACTAAATTTCGGCAATAATGAATGAAAATATTCAGCACAAGAAATGGTTAACCCAATCGATGTCGTTAAACAAGCTAGGATGATCATTACTGCTAATAGCATTGAGCCGATCGTTCCGAAATAGTGAGATACCGCTCCACTTAGTACAGCTCCACCTGTTGGTGCAACTCCGAGAATTTCTACACTTGTTGCGCCCAAATAAGCAATTCCAACGTAAATAGCTCCTAGTAAGGTAATAGCAACTATACCAGCTTTAGCTGTTGATTTTAAAATTCCACTTTTCGATGTAACCCCCATCGCTTGAATGGCTTTAATAACGATAATTCCGAATACTAGAGAAGCTAATGCATCCATCGTATTATATCCTTCAAGGAAGCCTTGAACAAAAGCACCCGTATGATAAGCTTCTGTCGCAGGTTGAATTTCGCCCATCGGGTTAAAAATAGCTGTGAGTAACAGGACGACAAGAAGTACAACGAGCGCCGGAGCTAATATCTTTCCAACGTTCTGTACAATCTTTGCTGGATTTAATGAAAACAAGAGAGACGCTGAAAAGAAAATGATTGTAAAAATGAGTAAACCTGTTTGATGAAATCCTTCACTTATAAAAGGTGAGACCCCTACATCAAAAGCGACTGTTCCAGTACGAGGAGCCGCAAAAAATGGCCCAATCGTTAAATAAAGTAAAACTGTAAAAAAGATTCCGTATCCAGGTGAAACCCTTCCGCCAAGCTCCTGTAAATCTTTGCTGCCTGAAAAGCTCATCGCTAAAATACCGAGTAATGGCAAGCCGACACCAGTAATTAAAAATCCGATGACTGCTGGCCACAAGCTTGCACCAGCACTTTGTCCTAATTGCGCAGGGAAAATTAAATTCCCAGCCCCAAAGAATAGTGCGAATAGCATAACTCCAATTGCTGCATAAGATGAAAACGATAATTTTTCCTTCATTTTACTTTCCTCCGTATGTTTTAATTCTCACTTTTTTATAAATTATGAGAATATTTTTTTAATATAATATTGAATATGATAATACTTTTTCTCAAAATAATCAACAATTTTCGACAAAGTTTTTATTTTGTTCATATTTAATAATCGAAAATTCTAATGTTTGGGACTTGAAACCCTTTTCATAATATATAATTTATAAATTGAAAAAAGCTATCCTGTTTTTTTAGGATAACTTTTTTTATATTTGTTTACTCTTTTTTTCAGGAGAAGTTTCGCTTTATGATTAAGACTCTCCTCTTTCAACTTTCCCTAACAGATAAGCAAACACATACCCACATAAAAACGCTAAAATACTAATCGCCATAAGAAGTACATCATTAGGCCATCCAGGGTAGACAACGAAAAGGGAACCAACTACAAAGCCAATCATTATTGCATAGGTTGCTGCACGATAATGGATAAACAAATAACGAATAAGCTTGCTAGTTAATAACAGACCTAGCACAATTCCTAGACCGACAACGATAATAATCGGAAGATGAAAGGATTTTATCGCATCCATGACCGTCATATATACACCCATTAATAGTAAAACTAGTGAACCGCTTATACCTGGCAAAATCATCGCTGAGCTTGCCAGCCATCCGGAAAAAAGAAGAAAAAGATAATCTGCCCATGTCAAATTTGTCATGATTGTCACTGAATCTTCGCCTATGAAAGCGGTAGCTGCCACAGCAATTGCAGCAATGACTAACAACAAATAGTGCATCCCGCCGAATGTTTTTTTATAATTAGCTTCACGCAGCAACGTTGGGATAATCGCTAAAATAAGCCCTAGAAAGAAGAAAAAGGTTGGTTGTGGGAAAAATTCAATCAACCAGCTAATCACATGGCTTAATGTTAAAATGGCAATGCCCATCCCTAACCCAACTGGAATGAGGAAGACCACATGTTTTTTCCATTCTTTTGTTGAAAGGCCGTTGATTGCTTCAATTAACCTTTCGTAAATCCCAACTAATAGAGCAATTGTTCCACCACTAACACCAGGGACAACGTCGCTAGCCCCCATCATCATCCCTTTTAAAAGATTACGCCACTCAAACACACGCTCAATTCCTTTCCTTAAGAAATCACACCTTATAAGATTACCATATCTACTTAAATGATAAACAAAAAAACCTTGCCAAAGAGAGGCAAAGTTCGATAATACAATCGCTTTATTTCATTGACCAAAACTTTCAAACCTTTTAAACACAACTACAGCTAAACCTAGAAATAAAATCGACAGACCCAACGTACTAGAAACAACTAACCAAGTGGAACTTGCCCATTCTCCCTCCAATAAAATAAGTGAGGCTTCTAAACGGAGATTCCCAGGGCTCCATTCCATGTATTTCGGCAACAATGTTGTAAGAAGGCTGATTGCCGCCAGCAAAAGCACACTCACTCCCGCAATTCCCCCGCTATTTCGCAATAATGTGCCAAAGAATATCGTAACAGCAGCTATAAAAACTAGCCACATACTGTAGACCATTAAGCTGCTTAACATTAATGTCCACGGTACGTATTCAAAAAGCAAATTGGTATAATACCATGTAAAAACATAACTTGCCACCAGCGAAACAAATAAAATACATAATTGCGAGATAAATTTACTAAAAATATACTCAAACGCACTGACTGGCCTTACCATTACAAGCATCAATGAACCATTTTGTCTCTCCTGAGAAATCACACCCATTATTGCCAAGACAAATAAAAGTGTCCCGATTGTTCCGTATTGTGACATTGTCCCAATTAACACTTCCTCCCCGGTCGGCATCGGAATTTCGATCACCGTACCCTCTGGGAGATTACCGGCGGCCTCAAGAATTTGCGGCATATAGTAATTCGTAATTGGTTGTGAAACACCGATAATTACTAACACAATCGGCAGCCAAATCCACTTGCCACTGCGAATACTTTCCTTCATTTCTTTTCTAAATAAAATAAAAAAGTTCTTCATCGTTCCATCACCTTCATATAAGCATCCTCTAAAGAATCCTGCATCATTTCATAATGGACAAGCGTGCGATTATGACGAATTAATCCTTGAAGGAGCTGACTTGTTTTGCCCGTATCATGCATTGCAATTTTAGCTGTCGTCAAATCAAGATACTCAATATTTTCAATAAAATCGAGCTTTTCGAGGATTCCTTTTAGCGGTTCTTCCGTACGCAATTTTATCGCTAATGAATCAAATTCTGTTTTTAACGCTGACAGTGTACCATTCCATTTTAACGTTCCGTTTTTCAACATTAAAATTTCATCACATACTTGCTCTGCATCATGTAATATATGGGTAGAAAAAAGAATGGTCATCCTAGTTTTCAACTGATTAATTAACTGAAGCACATCACGCCTTCCTGTTGGATCAAGCGCTGATACAGGTTCATCTAAAATAAGCAACTCCGGTTCATGCAACAACGCCTGAGCCAACCCTAGTCTTTGCTTCATTCCCCCCGAAAAACTACCTATCTTCTTATTCTTCGCATCCTCCAAGCGTACAAATGCTAATGTTTCATTTATTCGATTAGCCAACTGTTTTTTTGGTACGTGCGAAAGCTCCCCCGCAAACTGTAGGAATTCTTTCGCTGACATCCAATTAAAAAATGAAGGGTGCTGTGGCAAAAAACCTATTAATGGACGATAATCCTTGTTCTCATATCCAATAAATTCAATCGTCCCTTTTGTCGGTGTTAACAATCCTGCCAACATTTGCAACGTCGTCGTTTTGCCAGCTCCATTGGGACCAAGCAAGGCGATACATCGGCCTTTTTCAATTGAAAAAGAAATGGAGTGAACGGCCACATTTTCTTTATATTTTTTAGCTAAATCTTTAATATTTACAAGCATGCGCTCCCGCTCCTTCCCTAGCGATTTTTTCGACCAAATAAAAAGTATAGGATTGGTCCAATTAAGTTTACGATAATGATAATCGCAATCCACATTCCTTTTGGCCCATTTGTTTCTTCTTGTTTGACACAGCTGATTAATGCCGTGATCATCAAAATTGCTTGTAAAAATAGGATTGGTGCAAGTAACGCCCAGTTAATCTCAGTTAACACATCCATACTTTTCAATCTCCTTTATTTAATTTCCTCTGCCTTCGTCGATAGGGGATAACCACAAACAACAAATAAAACAATGTCGGCATCGGGAATTGAATCAACCCCCACAATCCCCAAAACCAGGCATAAGTCCGCTTTTTCTTTGCATCTATAAATAGCAATATACTTTGAACGAGCAATGAGATAATGATGACGGGAAGAGCGACGTATAATTCAAAATTTGTCATAACGTCTCTCCTTCTTGTTTCTTCCGTTTAAACAGCAGAAAAAGCACAATTGGAGCCAAAAAGGTCGCTCCTACTTGAATGTAAATAAATACCCTTGGAACCTGAACGATACTCAAGGCAAAAACAGTTAAAACAAAAACAGCCGTGAATAAAAAGATCGCTAATTCTTTATAAAACCGCTTTTTTTCCATCGCCCTGTAATCGGCTAATTGCTCTTTAATGTTTATAACTGATGTTGAGGAGTGTGCTGCTAATTCATCGATTTGCTCCCAATCTTGGTGTAATTTCTGAATTTGCTCGCGATCATCTTGCTTCATCCTCTCACTCCTTCCTTAACTGTTTTAAACCATTATGAACTCGCGATTTGACCGTTCCCGTTCGAATCCCAATCATTTTGCCAATCTCTTCATACGTATAACCGTAGTAATGATGTAACAGAATGGGTACTCTTACATCCGCGTTTAACTGGTTAAAGTCAGCAAAGGCATCGCTCCATTCCATTCCTTTTGAATTTGCTTGCCACGCAAGCTGGCGAGAAAGCGTTCGCTTTAATTGTTCGACCCATTTCTTCTCCCGCTTTTGCTTACGGAGAAGGTCGATATATAATCTAGAGGCAATTGAAATCATCCAAGTCGAGACCTTGCCCTCCCCTTTATAAGAAGATAAATGCGTATAGCATTTGAACATCGTATCTTGGGCCAAATCTCTACTCACTTCTTCATCAAGTGTTAGTTTTAAAAGATATTTATATAAAAATGAATAATGCCGGTGAAACAGCTGAGCAAACGCATCATCATCGCCAATCAACGCTTTTTGAATTAAAGCCGTATCCTCCTCATGTTCCATACGATGCCCCTTTCTATTGCGATCAACTATATGACGTTCGGCACAAAAGAAACGTTCATTTCTTTTTTATATTTTTACAACGTTAAAAATTTCTCCAATATAATATTTACCAGAAATAAGAACAAATTGTGTTAGTGGTAGTATGTGTATAAAGTTAAACTATTCAAGTATGGAAAAATCATATTATTGACGGGTGATTAAAATATAGCTAAGCTGATTATACCCCTGTATGTAATTTAACCTTTTAATTGGTTGAGATCTAAAATATTGAGGTGACGATGAAAGTGAAAAAGATATTATTAGCACTAGTAATTTTAGTTGTTCTGACTGCATGTAACATTGAAGGATATGAAAATATTTCCATTACCGAAGCAAAGCAATTAATCGATGATTCTGAAGTAACCATTTTAGATGTTAGAACACCTGAAGAGTATAATGAAGGACATATTCCAAATGCGACTCTCCTTCCTTTACAAGAATTAGAAGGAAGACTGAATGAACTAAACAAAGAAGAGACCTTTTTAATTGTTTGTCGAAGTGGGAATCGATCTACCCAAGCAAGTAAGATGTTAACAGAGCATGGTTTTGCAAATGTATATAACATGACAGGTGGAATGAATGACTGGACTTATGAAGTGATAAATTGAAACATTCAGCAGTGGGGTTTACCGTTCTAATTGAAAAACACTTTTTTATTCCTGTTTTTACCAGAATAGGAACCTTTCCCCCCTTAATCCGTAGAACAAAAGAAGGAGTGGTTTGTATGTCCATACTTAATGTATCAATCAAACAGGCAGGCTATGAAACAGCTAAACCCGTCATTAACGATATTTATTTTCACATTGAACCTGGGGAACTCGTTGGGCTGATTGGGCCGAACGGGGCCGGTAAAAGTACCACGATTAAATCGATTCTTGGACTAATCCCCGAAATGAATGGAAGAATTGATTTTCAACGAAACAGCAAGTATTCCTATGTTCCTGAACGGCCTATTTTTTATGATGAACTAACACTTTGGGAGCATCTCGATTTTGTTGCTGCGGTTGAAGGACTAGAGGATGAAAATTATAAAATAGAGGCAAAAAGACTGCTAGAACTCTACCAACTTGCACCACATGCCCATAAACTGCCGAACACTTATTCAAAAGGAATGCAGCAAAAAGCGATGTTGATTCTCTCACTCATCATTCAACCTAATCTTTATATCATTGATGAGCCGTTTATCGGACTTGATCCTAATGCTATGAAAATCTTTCTTTCTTCGATAGAAATAGAGCGCAAACGCGGTGCAGGCATCCTTATGTCCACCCATGTTTTGGACACAGCTGAACGAATCTGTGATCGTTTTCTATTAATCAATAATGGGGTTCTTACTGCCCAAGGGACATTAAGAGAAATTCAAGAACAGTGTAAGCTTCCGAACGGAACACTGTATGAATGTTTCCACACGTTTTCTGAGGAATTTATTCATGGGTAGAAGGAAGGTATTTTTCCAACGGATGAAAGAAGAGTGGAAGTTCCAATCAAAGGTTTTTGCTACTATCTTTGATTGGACCGTCATCGTCTACCTTCTGCTTCCTGGTCTCCTCATTTTTACCTTTATTTATCGCTCTTGGTGGCAGGATGCGCCTCTGTGGATGACCGAGACACCGATCCTATTCCTGTTTTTCCTTAGCTATCTTTTTACTTGGTACGGAAACTATCGCACTTTTATTCAGGAAGCAGATAAAGTATTTCTTATTAAGCACCATCAGCTGTTCCTTGGGCTGAAAAAAACCAGTTTTGTTTATTCGTTCATTGTCAGGGCGTTCCTCTTTGGAGTCGTGACGCTCATATTTTTACCGTTTTTCTACCATGCTTCTTTTGTATCCGTTGCGCAGTGCTTAGCATTTTATAGTTTATTTACATCGTTAAATTGGCTGTTGATGACGATAAAAGGAAAGCTACGAAAAATAGAATCCAAAATAATGAGAGTTTTAGCTTCTATCGTCATTTTTATTTTAGGGAGCTGGCTTGTTCAATTCATGTACTGGCTATGGGCTTCCGAAGCCTATTTAATTATGAGCATCATCATCATTTTACTGACTTTTTGTGCAGTAATTTTTCACTACCCGGCCCTAAAGAGAATTTCTTCATTTGAAGAAGAATGGCTATTAGAGCAGCAAGAACGAAATAAATATATCCAATTAATTTTTACTGCAGCACCTGAGATAGAGAATATTAAAGTATCGACACGGACAACACCTTGGATTTTCCGCAAATCAAAACGGATTTTTAAAAGCAGAAATCCTAAAAAAGGATTTATCGAGATATTTATTAAAATTTTTATACGGAACCCTACCTATATCTTAAGTTTTTTCCAGCTAATTTCAGTGACAGTGGCAGCAGTAATCTTGATTCCCCCATATTGGCTAAAAATTAGTATTTTTTGTACCTTTATCATTATGGTCTATTCCTGGACTGCCTCTGTCTTTGATAAAATTACTGTCTCCCACCCAATGACTAAAAAGTACGGTGAAATGGATGCTTTTTTTGTTGCGAGAAAGAAGATCACTCTGTCGTTATTAACCGTTGCGATTCTCGCCGTGTTTGGAGCGGCCGTACTTGGAATTCTGTTTCTTCCTCCCGGCCTATTACCAAGATAAAAGCTAAGAATAATTCTTGGCTTTTTTAATCATTATTGAAATTTAAGCTTTTTTAACCCGATTGAGAAAAACATCAGGCTAAAGGCAATTAGAATCAAAATGGCGGTTAGTAGCGTTGATGTTGACATACTACCGCTAATGATTTCGCGTAAACCTTCCATCATCCATGTTTGCGGTATGACTTTGGAAATTTTCTGCATAAACTCAGGCACCAATTCTAGCGACCAATAAACGCCGCCAAGCATGCATGTCGTGACAATTAATACAGCGCTTAAAGCACCTGCCTGCTGGCTTGTTTTCACTAGCCCTGCGATCATCAGTCCAAAGCCGACGATGGTTACAATAACGAGCGATGTAAACAAAATAAAATAGACTAGGTTTCCCCAAGCAGCACTAAAAATGACGGTCATCATAATCATTAACACGGCCATCTGAATCCATCCCATTAAAAAGTAGGCAAGTAGATAACCAATCATCATTTGTAGCTTCGTTGCAGGTGTTGTTAAAATTCGTTGCCAAGTTCCTTGCCTTTTTTCATCAAGAATGGTTGAAGCGGCACCTGAAATACCAAACATCATGAACATGATTGTAAACCCTAACGTCATTAAACTTATTTCTTGACTGTTCTCCCCATCTTTCTGAAATACTCTATAATCAATATTAACTTGATTCCGTTCGCTCACATTGGCTAATAGTTCTGACAAATGGACATTTTCAACTACTTCAACTAGTTCCTGCCCTCGAATTACCGTTCGCGCAACTCCTTCAATAACAGGCTTTAAAGCAAGATACTCGTGAGTTTGCCGTTCATTTACTAATTGAAACAAAGGCATTTCCTTTTTTATTTGTGAGGGAATATTTTCATGAATCATCACAGCAGCAATCGCATCTCGATTTGCCACTTTTTCCAGCGCTTCGATCTCTGTTGCTTCCAACCACCGGTATTGTGGATTTCCCTCTATCAACATCAAAATTTCCCTGCTCAACTCATCCTCTCCACCAACAAGTAAGACAATTGGTTTTTTCTCTGTGCCACCACTCGCCATACCGCCAAATATTAAGCTAAATACAACCGGCATCACAAACATTAGCACAAATCCGCCTGGAGACTTAAGCATGTTTTTCAAGCGCAGCCAAGTAATACTCCCTATTTTACGCATAGGTCTTTCTCCTTTCCGCTGATAGCTTAAGCAGCGCTATCCCCAGAAATAACACCCCTATAGCAAAAAGCATTCCTGCTTCAAAAATAACACCGAGAAACTTTTCGCCAGCCATTAAATCAAGAAATGTTTGCAAGGCCAGAGCATTTGGAAAGATTTTTGAAAGCTGATTTAACCAATCGGGGAAGAGATAAAGAGGAACCATACTCCCTCCCGTTACTGCCAAAATTTGTGTACCGAGCATACCCGCTGCATTAAATGTTTTCTCTGTTTTGATGAATGATCCAATCATTACTCCGAGGCCACATGCACTGAAAATATAAGCAAAAGCAATCAAGATGATTCCTGCAATCGAATCTCCCCAACTTACACCGAAAAGAAGCCTCGTTCCAATGATAATAATCGCCATTTGTATGCTGCACAATGCTATTAAACCGAGAAGCTTCCCTAATAAATAATGCGAATACGTTAACTGAGTGACAAGCATTCTTCGATAAACCTCTTGTTCTTTCTCTTCCAGCATGGCACCAACCCCAGTGACAACGGTCATCAACAGGAACATGACACCCATTCCGGCTGCATAATATTGAAAAGAACCTACCTGGGTTTTATTTGCCTCTACCGTTCTTTCTCGAATAACAGAAAACGGAAGCCCTTGCCGTTGAAGGTCTGATTGCGGAAAAATGGCTGTCGCTCCTTGCTGTCCGGAATTGACCGCGGCTTCAGCAGCGATTTGAAGTGCAGATGTTTCAAGGCTAATCGCTTGTGTAAACTGCTTTATGATTATCTCGACGATTGATGACTGAATGTCTGCACCTGGGATGGAAACAACCTGTACTTCTGCTACCTTCCCTCCGATGACCGATCTTGAGAAGTCCTCCGGAAGAACAACCCCAACCGTTATGTCTTTGCTTGCAAGCGAAGCTTGAAATTCATCTTTATTTACTGAATGAACCTGAACAGTGGAGGAAAGACTTTTTTCTAATACTTCTTTCTCAAGAATATTTCCAAATTCGCCTTGATCCAAATTAACGACGCCAAGTGGAAACGTGTTTAGTTGTGCTTCTTCGTCGGAAAAGATATTGCCAAACGCCATACCAAGAATACCAATTAAAAGAATTGGCATTAACACTAATGTTAACAAGGCCTTTTTATCTCTGCTAAGAGAGAGTGTATCCTTCCACGCTAGCCACCAAAAACTCATGATATATCCCCCCTAATCCCGTAGACTTCTTCCAGTTAGATGTAAAAATACACTTTCGAGGTTAGGCTCTACGATTTCAACACTTTTCACTTCTACCCCTGCATTTGTTACTTGCTTAACAAGGTCAGATAGAATCAGCTGTGGATTTTTATGAAAAACGGTAAGTTGCTGTTCCTTCCATTGAATATCCTCTTTTTCTACACTTGGAATCTGGAAAGTAGTAGATAACTGGCTATGGTCATGTGAAAAGGAAAGGATAATTCGTGACCGGTCACCAATTCTTTCACGTAATTCAGAAAGTGTCCCTTCGGCTATAAACAGACCGTGGTCCATAATCCCAATCCGTTTACACACGTACTCCACTTCCTCCATATAATGACTCGTATAAATAACCGTCATCCCTTCTTCATTTAACCTTTTTACCGTGTCTAAAATGTGAGTTCTTGATTGTGGATCAATCCCAACAGTTGGCTCGTCCATAATGAGCAGTTCCGGCCTGTGGAGGATCGCAGCAGCAATATTTACGCGTCGTTTCATTCCACCTGAAAAGGTCGCTACTTTTTCGTTCGATCGATCACTGAGGCCGATAAGCTCTAACGCTTCTTCCACCCTTGTTTTCAGCTGTACCCCACCAAGCCCATACATTCTCCCCCAAAATTTCAAATTTTCCAACGCACTCATATCCTGATATAAAGCAATTTCCTGAGGTACAACTCCTATTAGTCCTTGTGTTTTTTTCGGATATTTCCTTACATCCATCCCTGCAATTGTTATTTGGCCAGATGTCGGCGGAAATAACCCTGTAACCATTTGAATTGTTGTCGTTTTCCCTGCTCCATTTGGCCCCAAAAGCCCAAATGATTCCCCTTTTTGTACCGAGAAACTTACTTGTTTTACCGCTTCATGGTCTTTGTATTTCTTTGTTAAGTCCGTTACCTTAAGAAACTCCATCCCCATCTCCCCTTTCTTGCTACTTTAAATATAGCAAGTTTCTATGAAATACTTGCTAAATAAATATGAATGTTTTAAAAATTTGAATTAAATTTAGGTAAAAAAAAAACTAGGAAGTGCGAGCTTCCTAGTTTTTGCCTACTTATCCAACAATAGAGGACAGAGGAATATGAGTTTATTTTCAAACTAAAAAACCGCTCGTAAAAGTATACCTTTACGAACGGGATGGAGTATTTTACCGATAAAAATCAAAACTTGATTTGTACTATACGCGCCTTAGAGGATTCGAACCTCTGACACACGGCTTAGAAGGCCGTTGCTCTATCCAACTGAGCTAAAGGCGCATCATCTAAATCCCTTAGCTTCGAGTGGCTTCCCCGTATATATAAATGCCCTGCAAGTACATAAATGGGCGATGGTTTAGCCACTAGAATATATAGCCAACAGGAAATATTCAACATTAAGACAAAATAAATGCCCCAAAAAGGGGCTATGCCTGGCAACGTCCTACTCTCACAGGGGGAGGCCCCCAACTACCATCGGCGCTGAGAAGCTTAACTTCCGTGTTCGGCATGGGAACGGGTGTGACCTTCTCGCTATCGCCACCAGACTATATTTCATTGAGGTTTGTTCCCTCAAAACTAGATAATGTTTGTAAGAAGAAAAAGCAATTCGAGTATCTTCCTTAACGTATTAGGTTAAGTCCTCGATCGATTAGTATCAGTCAGCTCCACACGTCACCGCGCTTCCACCTCTGACCTATCAACCTGATCATCTTTCAGGGATCTTACTAGTATAAACTATGGGAAATCTCATCTTGAGGGGGGCTTCATGCTTAGATGCTTTCAGCACTTATCCCGTCCGCAC
>NZ_WOFU01000015.1 GCF_016879755.1 Bacillus sp. B15-48 | reverse complement strand
GGGAACAAAAATTTCCTCTTGAAAAAAAGACAAAAGATATTATAATAGTAATTGTCTTTAAAAATAGTCTGGTGGCGATAGCGAGAAGGTCACACCCGTTCCCATGCCGAACACGGAAGTTAAGCTTCTCAGCGCCGATGGTAGTTGGGGGATTCCCCCTGTGAGAGTAGGACGTTGCCAGGCACCTATAAATGAACAGCTGAAAATAGTAACGGGTTCCGTTAACTACCGCAAATATTAAAATGACCTCCAAATTGTATTGTAATTTGGAGGTCTATTTTTTTTGATATAAAGAGGCTGTCTTAACTGAATGTTGACCTCACTGCGTCTGAAAAATAAACGGAATAATTCCGTCTAAACTGGGAAATACTCATATTTCCTTAAAAATAAGGGGAGTTTTTCCGTTTATCCTATCCAAATCTTTGGATTTTGTCATATTTTGAGCCGTTAAGCGGAATATCTCCGCTTATTTCCGCTTCTTAAGCTTCCCCTATCTACATTAGCAGGAAATTCTCCGCCTATTAATTCTCAAACCTACACAAAAACCGATATGGAGAAGGTGAAAATGGTTTGTAAACATCTTAATGAGTAAAATTCTCAATCTGAAGAATTAGCATTAAAATCAAAATAGCAAGGTATAAACCTTTACTATTTATTTTTAATCTCTCTAGACTTACAAATTGCCCTACATTTTATAGTGTAAAAAGGATTACATTTTCCTGTGCAAATTGACGTTTTACGATAGGAAACGGAACCCGTTATGAAAATCCTGTTCTTTTTCTTTTTTGGGTCAGCCCTCCGTCTAGGGGACTGACCGTTTTTTTGTTTTTTTCTATTTTAACTGATTTACTAATTAATGATTAAAATTTTGGTTTCCTTGATACGGGGGATTGTTCTGATAAACTGGATTCATCCCTGTATTCCCCATTTGTCCTGTTTTACCCATGGTCATACGTTGTTGGTAAGGGTTATTCATTGGTTGTCCCTTTGCCATTCCGCTTGCGGATGTCATGTTTTGACTTTGTGCACCCATCTGTGCTCCTGTTCCGTGTTGAGCTTGGCCATAAGGCATAAATCCTTTTTGTTGTGAACCCATTTGGTTGCTTTGCATGTAAGTCTTCATAGGATTATCTTGTCCTTGATTTTGTCCGGGCTGCATTGTATATTGTGCTTTTAATGATTCACCCGATGGCTGGTAGCTATGAAGAAATGTTTTAGCAGTATGGTCTTTCAACTCAGGAACCTGATACAAACCTTGTTCATTCATGAATAAAAACACTTCATAAGCTTGATTGATGCAGTTGATTGCCCCATTCGTTAGCATTTGTCGCAGATTAGGGTCGGCAATTTCCAATGCTGCTTTTACCCCATTTGCTGCAGCATTTTTATGACAGTGTAGCATCGCCATCGCAACTTCATAATCATTTAGTACGGCATTGGTTTCAGGAGCGATCATCGTTGGGTCGTTCAGTCCGTATTGAATTTGGTCTGGTGTTACTTGACTTACACTTGTATTAGGTGGAATCGGCGTAAACTGGGTATAATCGTGCGTGTAAGCAACAATAGCATCGTAAGAGTTAATTTCTTCTTGTTGGTGACGGTTAATCATTTCCATTAACTGTTGGTTTTGAGTTTGCTGTGCATAAATATTAAAATGGCTAATCATATTGATTTTTTCTGAAAGGACCTCATGTACTTCCATTGCTTCATGTGCGCCAAATGGCATAAAAACACTCCCCTTATAAATAAATTAAAGCTCTAACCCATCATGATTCGTACTGTCCGATCTGGATTAAAACCCTTGTTTATGATTTGTTTAACGAACGTGATTCATACATAAATAAGTGGTTCGCAAGTCATTCCCTACTTAAGTGCTATAATCTTCAAAAAGGATCTAAGTTTTTTTAGGAGGAAATTGGTGAAAAGTGTCGAAATAGTTAATTTTGAGGGAGAATAAAGCATTAAAAACATCCCGATTAAACCCTTCACGATGCAAGTATTGGTGAAGGAATGAAGAAATCATTTTAGGAGGCATTAGTATGAGTATTCTTGTTCTTGGCGGTGCAGGATATATTGGTTCCCATGCGGTTTATCAGTTAATTGAACAAGGGTATAATGTTGTTGTCGTGGATAACTTACTAACAGGACATGAAAAAGCCATTCATCCAAGTGCAGCCTTTTATATAGGAGATATTCGAAATAAGGAATTTTTGCAAGAAGTATTTAGCAAAGAAACCATTGATGGCGTACTGCATTTCGCGGCGAGTTCATTAGTTGGTGAATCAATGACGAACCCTCTTAAATATTTTGATAATAATGTTTACGGAACAGAGGTTCTTTTAGATGTTATGAATGAATTCAGTGTTAAACACATTGTCTTTTCGTCAACGGCAGCTACCTATGGAGAGCAAAAAGTGATGCCAATCACTGAAGAGATGCCAACCGTTCCAACGAATGCTTACGGGGAAACAAAACTGACGATGGAAAAAATGATGAAGTGGTGTGATATTGCCCACGGAATCAAATATGTATCATTGCGTTATTTTAATGTTGCTGGCGCCCGATCAACTGGCGAAATTGGTGAGGACCATCATCCAGAAACACATTTAATTCCAGTTGTACTGCAGGTGGCGTTAGCGCAGCGTGAGTTTATTTCCATCTTTGGGGATGATTATGAGACGGAGGATGGGACGTGCATCCGTGACTATATCCATGTTGAAGATTTAATAGCTGCTCATATTCTCGCACTTCGTTATTTGCAAGACGGCGGGGAAAGCAATATTTTCAATCTTGGCTCAAATCAAGGATTTTCCGTTAAAGAAATTGTCGATGCGGCAAGACAGGTGACCAGTCATGAAATCCCTGCTAAGATTGTGGCAAGAAGGGAAGGAGACCCAAGTCGGTTAATTGCTTCGTCTGCAAAAGCAAAGGAAGTTCTCGGTTGGGAACCTAAGCGAACGTCGATTCATCAGATCATCGAAGAAGCTTGGAATTGGCATCAGAACCATCCAAACGGATATCGCGACTCGGAAGAATAGGGGGACAGTAAAAGCTCTGTTTAAGTTATGCGTAGACAGAAACTTGGGGGTTAATTGAAAACGCTCTACTTTTGTGGTGGTTTAAACATTTTTTCACAAAAACACTATTCACTATTTTTGTATTGATATCAATCTTTTATTTCCATATGTTTATCATATCATCTTCGCGTTTATCATGTCCTTATTAATGAAATAAGTATACAATTATTATTGAAGGAACAAGAAAAAGCCTTTACTGATTCATTATTTGAAGATTTAACTGAAAATTTATGCTAATAAATCTCTTTAATTTCTGTAGAAGAGGAGCAACCAGATGAACACTTTTAAGTTAAATGACTTATTACATATTCGTCAAGAGGATGAGTTATTATTTGCTAATAATGAAAGATCCGTATTTGTAACGACACGTGCTTTTGGGGCGATGCAGCAGGATTTAATTGAGAATATTGGGATTAATCGGATGAAAACTTTTTTCTTTAAATATGGGTATCAATTAGGTTTCGATGATGGTCGAGAGGTGGCGAAAAATGAATCTTTAAGTTTGGAGGAAAAAATCGATTATGGGCCGATTATTCATGCCTTAAAAGGACATGTGAGATCCCGAATTACCGAAAAGGAAATCAAAGTGAGTGAGAACAAAATCAAATCGCTTCGCTTCAAAGGAACTTGGGAGAATTCATATGAAGCGGAGCAATATCTACAAAATTTCGGCGTCAGCGATGGACCTGTTTGTTATACCTTAACTGGTTATGCGTCAGGATATACGACTGCTGTCGTTGGAGTTGATGTCTTTTTTAAAGAGTTGCAATGTCAAGGACAAGGAGCTCCGTGTTGTATCTGGGAAGGGAGGCTGATTTCTGAGTGGAAAGAAGAGGCGGAGGAATTCTTCTCCTATAGTAAAGAGTTACCAATTCTTAGGGAACTGGAGCAGGCACACGAAAAGTTAATGTTAGAGAGAAATAATCTTGCACATGTATCAAAAACGTATAATGAGCTGACAAATGAATTGCTTAAAGGCAATAGTCTCAATTCAATTCTTAACACTTTATATAAACAAATTCAGTTGCCAATCGTTGTTGAAGATAGTCGGCAACATGTCATCACGTCGATTGGGATTTCACTAGAAGACTATGAATCAATTAGAGAAGCCTTCACCGAATCGCCAGGCAAAAAGCAATGCCACTCGAAAGTGCGAGTTCATTCATTTGAAAATGGGACTAGACTGCAAACACCTATTTATCTATTAGAACAGCATGTAGGAACATGTTCCTTCTTATATGAAAACAAGAGAATTCCAAATTATGGGGTTGACTCAATGATTCTCGATCGTTTAGCCTCGATTTGTTCATTGTTATTTCTAAAAGAAAAAACAGAAGTTGAATCGATGGAACAAGTAAAAGGACATTTTCTTGAAGAAATTGTTAGCGGCAAATACACAAATCAAGAGATTATGAGAAAAGCTGATTTTATTCAGCTCGATCTCTCTGATCAGTATCATATTATTGCCCTTACTTACGAGTTTTTGAATCGTTGTGATGAAAAAGCTTTTACGCTTCATAACAAAACATTTGAGGCTGTATCTACATTCTTTCGGAAAGAAAAAAATCTCAATGTTTTAATTGGACAGCAACTCGATTGCTTGATTCTTCTCATTACGGAAAAGCAGGTCGGTCAGGAAAACATCGGGAAAACAATTCAGGCATTACTCTCCTTTTTAAAGAAAGAAGTGAATAATGCGTTGTTTTTTGCAGGAATTAGTTCGCAAAACTCTGACATCCTAGAGGCTGGAGTTGCGGTGGATGAAGCGCGCTCAGCTGTAAGAATCTCTTCTAGAGATAAACCAATCACACTTTTTAGTGACTTAGGTATGCTAGGGATTTTGATTAATGAGCAAAATAAACAAGTAATTCGGAAAATGATTCGTGACCAGTTGGGAGTTCTATATGAAGATGTTGATCAAAATAAATTTGAGATGCTTGAAACACTGTATCATTTCCTTGAGCAAGGAGGAAACTTGGATCAAACCGCTGAAAATCTTGCTCTATCGAAAAGTGGCCTCCGCTATCGACTCAACAAAATTACCGATTTACTTAGCTGCGACTTGCGTGATCCGCAACGACAATTTCAGTTAATGATGGCTTTAAAAGCGTTAAAAATAGTTGACCATGATCGAATGAAGAAATTTCAATTAGACTATATGTGATCCACAAAATAAATGATAAGGTGTAAAATGGAGCGGGCGCATGGGATGGTTTAAGTGCAAATGCGCCTAAGTTCACCGCATGAAGGAACAGATAACCGATAGCTAAATGGTTGTCTGTTTTTATTATTTTAATAAACTAACACAAAATAGTAGTTTTTCTTTTAATTTCTGTCAGTCGGTGCCGTTGTTAAGAATTTTCAGATAAATTATTATAAAGTTAATAGTTAAAATATTCATAAATTAAAGAATGGAGTTGGAAAAATGTACACAGGTAAAGAATATTTGGAGAGTCTAAATGATGGAAGAGTTGTCTATTTAAATGGAGAAAAGATTGATGATGTAACGACACATCCGGCATATCGTAACTCTGCACGCTCGTATGCGAGAATGTATGACGCTCTTCACGATCCAGCGACACGTGATATTTTAACTGCTGAAAATGAATATGGAGATCGAACACATAAATTTTTTATCACTCCTAAAAGTTCACAAGACCTATTGGGTGCAAGAGATGCGATTGCTGAATGGTCTAAGCTTAATTATGGATTTATGGGTCGCACTCCTGATTATAAAGCTTCGTTTATTGGTCATTTAGATGGGCTTGCTCCCTACTATGAAGGATTTGAGGACAACGCGAAAGCATGGTACAGGAAAGCGGCTAAAGAGCTTCCTTTCGTTAACCATACTGTCATCAATCCACAAGTTGATCGCTCAAAACCACTTCATGAAAATAAAGATGTTTTCGTTCGTGCTGTTGCTGAAAGAGATGATGGTATTATTGTAAGCGGTGCCAAGATGGTTGGGACGGCTGCAGCGTTAACCCATTATAACTTTGTTGCCAACTATGGAACAATCGATTTAGGAGATGGGGATCATAGCCATGCGTTAATCTTTTTTGTGCCAATGAATGCACCAGGGGTGAAAATGATTAGCCGCCAATCTTACGAGCTTCAAGCTGCAACAACTGGAACACCATTCGATTATCCGCTATCAAGTCGTTTTGATGAAAATGATGCTGTCATTGTTTTAGATAATGTGTTTATTCCGTGGGAAGATGTTCTTTGCTACAAAAATATTAGAATATCAAATAATTTTGTACCTGAAAGTGGCTTCGTTAACCGTTTTACATTCCATGGTTGTACTCGTCTTGCTGTTAAGCTGGACTTCATGACAGGACTACTATTAAAAGCAACAGAAGCAGCTGGAACAAAGAACTTTAGAGGTGTGCAGGCCCAGATTGGTGAAGTTGTCGCAATAAGGAATATGTTCTGGGGATTGTCTACAGCGATGGCAACCGATCCGGATATTGGACCAAATGGTCTCGCTATTCCAAATGGTGCCTCTAGTGCGGCTTATCGGGCATTAGCACCATCGAGCTGGGTTCGAGTGAAAGGGATTTTTGAACAGGTAGTTGCCGGTGGTTTGATTCAGTTACCATCTAGTGCGAAAGATTTTCTCAACCCGGAAATAAAGCCGTATTTGGATCAGTATTACCGAGGAACAGGTATCGATGCTGAAGATAAAGTGAAATTATTAAAAATGGTTTGGGATACGATTGGATCAGAATTTGGCGGACGGCATGAGCTTTATGAAGTCAATTATGCAGGCAATCATGAAAATATTCGAATGGAAGCCTTGTTCCAAGCTGAGGCAGTCGGTGCAGCCGATCGATACAAAGCATTTGCTGATTCAGCATTAAACGATTATGACTTAAATGGCTGGACGAACAAAACATGGGCGGAAGTAGAAACTGTTAACTCCTAAAAACAAATGAGGTGGATGACATGATGGTTGAAACCATCATGTCATGACCTCAGAATTATAAATAAACCTACAATATTAACTTAAAAAACAGGGGGATATACTAATGAACTCATACAAAGAACCAATTTTTGATGTTGCACAGCTTGCACATGTGGAGATTCTTTCACCTAAACTTGAAAAGTCGGTCGAATTTTTCACAAGATTTCTAGGAATGGAAGTAACGGCTAGATCTGAAAACTCTGTCTATCTCCGCGCTTACGAAGATTTTTATCATAATACGTTAAAAATTACTGAGGCAAACGAAGCGGGACTAGGGCATGTCGCTTGGCGTGCGACTTCTCCTCAAGCTCTTGAGCGTCGCGTTGCAGAAATTGAAAAATCAGGCTTTGGAATCGGCTGGATCGATGGGGATATTGGTCATGGAAAAGCGTACCAATTCACGACAACGGATGGTCACTTAATGGAAATCCTTTGGGAGGTAGAATACTACCACACTCAAGAAGAACAAAGGTCAAAACTATTAAATCGTCCTTCAAAACGTCCAGATCGTGGCGTACCTGTTCGTCGCCTAGATCATATTAATCTCATGACTTCAAACCCTGGCAAAGATACGGACTTTATGTTAGATACACTTGGCTTCCGATTAAGAGAGCAAATTAGGGATAACGGAAATGTTCTTGGAAGCTGGATCAGTGTTTCCAATCTTGTTCACGAAATTGCTTTCATGCAAGAACCAAACCGCGTAAAAGGGAAATTACATCATCTATGCTACTGGTATGGAATCCCACAAAATCTTTATGATGTTGCAGATTTGCTGAAAGACCATGAAATTGAAGTTGAAGTTCCGCCGAATAAGCATGGAGTTTCTCAAGCGTTTTGTATGTATGTAATCGAACCAGGCGGAAATCGCATTGAATTGTTCGGCGATGCAGGTTATATCATCTCGGATCCAGCTTGGAAACCAGTCGTTTGGGAGATGAAGGATGTCCCTGGAAACGGTGATACTTGGATTGGAACGGCTTTCCCAGAATCATGGTGGACGCAAGGAACACCAAGAACAGCTGTTAAATCTGATGAAGTAGTTAAATCTTAACGGTTAAAGTGATTTCTAAAAACTAAATTTTTAATAAATTGATGAAATAGCTTAAGAAAAAACAGATCGTTCATCGAGGGAGGGAGCTATCTTGGAATTCATTCATGTGACGAGCACTAATCGCAGACAAACTCTTTTAAAAGCAAAACCATGTGTGATCGCTCTAGGGTTTTTTGATGGGGTACATTTAGGGCATCAACAGGTGATAAAAGAGGCGAAAAAACAGGCGGATCTGAGAGGGCTCCCTTTAAAAATAATGAGTTTTTTTCCCCATCCGAAGGAAGTTCTTATAAATGGAAAGAAAAGCGTTCCTTATCTCATGCCAATTGCAGAGAAACAAAAAATATTTGAAAAACTTGGGGCGGATTGTTTTTTCCTAATTCAGTTCGACGCTGAATTTGCCGCCCTATCCCCAAAAGAATTTGTTCAAAATTATCTTCTCGATTTTGGGGCAAAACAGGTTGTGGCCGGTTTTGATTTTACATATGGGCATAGAGGAGAAGGAAATATGGATCGAATCAAAGATGATTCGGAAGGAAAGATTGAAGGGTTCAAAGTCAAAAAACAAGAGTATGAAGGAGAAAAAATTAGTTCCACCTTGATTCGAAATTTAATCTTAACAGGTGAAATTGAGAAAATTCCACAATACCTCGGTGATTTTTATCAAATAGAAGGAAAAGTTCGTGTAACGAATCAAGATGCGATGATGATGATCCATCCATATTACTTACTTCCAGCCCCAGGCTTTTATGAAGTAACTGTCACAAATCAACAGCTGACAACAAAGTATCCAGCTTTAGTGGGAAATGGGAAAATTAAATTCCTTTTATATCATAAGCAAAGCTTCCCCTTTGAACAAGGGGAAACGATTCGAGTTTGTTGGCAGAAACGCCTGCCGAAAGAATGTTTGACTGAAGTGAATCGCAAACATAGTTTTACTAGTTTAACATTAGTGAATCTATGAGCGAATTTTTGATATTGAACTTCACCTTTTCCAGTAGCCTAGTCTCTCAGAAATCAGTTCACCTGAGCGAATGAGTTCGCTAGCGAAATAGGTAATCCGTGGATTCGAGAAACGCGAACTAGGTCCAACTAGATTAATAGCGGCAATGACTTTCCCTGTATGGTCCCTTATTGGTGCAGACACGGAGGTTCGACCTAGTTTAAATTCGCCCCTGCTTACTGAGTATCCTTGCTTTAGGATTGTGTCTAACTCTTGGCGGAAAATTTCTGGGTCAGTAATTGTTTGTGGTGTTAGTGAATCGAGCCCATTTTGAATCACAAGATTTACAAAGTAGCTGCCGCTATGAGCAAGCAGGAGTTTTCCCGAACTCGTGCAGTGAGTATAATTTTGCAATCCTATATGTGATTCTATTTTCTTAGCGTCTTTCCCTTCTGCTTTGCCTAAGTAGACAACATTGTTTTCCTCTAAGATGGCAATATGGGCTGTTTCTCCGCATTTATTTGCGAGATTTGTAAGGATTGGAAGCGATTCGGTATGTAGATCGATGCCGCTAAGGAAAATGGAACTTAATTCTACTACAGATAAACCTAATTCATATTTGTTTGTTTCACTATTTTTTTTGACCAATCCCTCGGATGCAAGTGTAGTAAGAATTCTTTGGACACTGCTTTTTCCTAGCTCGAGCTCAGAAGCAAGCTCACGTACCCCCTTTTGTGGTTGATTCATTTTAAACGCACGTAAAACTCTAAGCGCATTTTTCACTGAAGAAAGTAGCTTATCTTGTTCTTGTATCATAGTTTCCTCCATTTCATTTAAAAATATTACAATAATTTAAAATTATTAAAAAAATTATTAAAATGTCCCTTATAACGGGACAGTTCGATTGAAAGAATACTTTAATCCTTATAAAATAAGAATATGCAATAGATTTTAGATAATTTATAAAATTTAGATACCAGTCTATGAAAACGGTATCACTTGTAAGTACAGTTCGTCAATATTGTTATTTATATTTTAAAAAAATAAAACGAAACATGAAAATTAGGGAGGAATAAGAATGATGAATTTTAAAGAACCAATTTTTGATGTAGCACAATTAGCTCACGTGGAAATACTTTCTCCAAAACTTGAACAGTCAGTGGAATTTTTTACACGCTTTCTCGGAATGGAAGTTACTGCTCGTTCTGGAAACTCTGTTTACCTTCGGGCTTATGAAGACTTTTACCATAATACGTTGAAAATTACGGAATCCGCACAAGCAGGATTAGGTCATGTCGCATGGCGCGCAACTTCTCCACAAGCTCTCGAGCGCCGAGTAGAAGAAATTGAAAAAACGGGATTAGGAAAAGGATGGATCGATGGCGATATCGGTCATGGCAAGGCATACCAATTCACAACAGAAGATGGGCACTTAATGGAAATTTTATGGGATGTAGAATATTACGAGGTATCCGAAGAACGGAGATCAAAATTATTAAACCGTCCGTCAAAACGTCCAGATCGTGGCGTACCTGTTCGTCGCCTAGATCATGTTAATCTCATGACCTCAAATCCTGGCAAAGATACGGACTTTATGTTAGATACACTTGGCTTCCGATTGAGAGAGCAAATTAGGGATAACGGAAATGTTCTTGGAAGCTGGATTAGTGTTTCCAATCTTGTTCACGAAATTGCTTTCATGCAAGAGCCAAATCTCGTAAAAGGGAAATTACATCACCTTTGCTATTGGTATGGAATTCCGCAAAACCTTTATGATGTTTCTGATTTAATGAAAGATCATGGGATTAGCATTGAAGTCCCACCAAATAAACATGGAGTCAGCCAAGCATTCTGTATGTATGTGATCGAACCAGGTGGTAATCGCATTGAATTGTTTGGAGATGCTGGCTATATCATTACCGACCCAGCATGGAAGCCGGTGATTTGGGAGATGGAAGACGTACCAGGCAATGGCGATACGTGGATTGGAACTGCCTTCCCTGAATCTTGGTGGACACAAGGAACACCGCGTACGGTTCGCGAGGCTGAAGAAGAAAAAGTTGTAAAGCCATAATTGATCGAAGATAAAAAAAGCGGGGTGAAAGGATTGGCAAAAGTAAAAGCAGCGATTTTAGGGTCAGGAAATATCGGAACTGACCTCATGTATAAAATGTTGAAAAACGAAGGAAATATGGAAGTAGCTTTAGTAGCAGGAATTGACCCAAATTCAGAAGGGCTTTCCAGAGCGAAGGAAAGAGGGATTCGCACGAGCCATCACGGAATTGACGCTATTTTAGAAGACCCGGAAATTAAAATCGTCTTCGACGCGACGAGTGCAAAAGCCCATAAGCTAAATGCTCCTGCACTAAGAGAACAGGGGAAATTAGCGATTGATATGACACCGGCAGCGATTGGACCGTTTGTTGTGCCTACCGTAAACATAAATGACCATCTCGATGCGATGAATGTCAATTTGATTTCTTGTGGAGGGCAAGCAACAACGCCACTTGTGTATGCAGTTAATCGAGTCGTTCCTGTCCACTATGCCGAAGTGATTGCAACAGCAGCGAGTCTGTCGATTGGACCGGGAACAAGGCAAAATGTCGATGAATTTGTTCGCACAACTGCCAATGCGGTTCAAAAGATTGGTGGAGCGAAAACGGCTCGAGCAATTCCGGTATTCAATCCTGCCGAACCACCCATTAATATGACAAATTCTGTCTATGCCGTCGTTAAAGGTGAATTTGATGAACAAGCAGTAATTGAATCTGTTCAGTCGATTGCCGCTGAGATTTCTAGCTATGTGCCTGGATATCGTTTAAAAGGAACGCCTTTTGTAGATTACCGTGAAACGCCTTGGGGCCGATTGCCAACGGTAGTCATCATGAATGAAGTTGTCGGAGCTGGGGATTTCTTCCCGACTTATGCCGGGAATTTGGATATTATGACTGCATCCGCTTATAAAGTCGGAGATTCATACGCTGCACATTTTCTTGAGACAAAGGAGGTTACACGATGAACATTCCTCGACTAACAGATACAACCTTAAGAGATGGTGATCATGCGGTCAGCCATAGTTATACTCCGGAAACAGTAAGAACGATTGTTCAAAGTCTAGATGAAGCCGGTGTACCTGTCATTGAGGTCAGCCATGGTGCTGGCTTGAATGGATCAACGATACAGCAAGGATTCTCTGTCCATTCAGAATTAGATTTGATTAAAGTGGCCGTCGAAACAGCGAAAAATGCAAAGATTGCTTCCTTATTTGTTCCAGGGATTGGAACGAGTAAAGAATTACGAGAGGCAGCTGAACTTGGCATTAAGGTCATTCGAATCGCTGTTCATTGCACGGAAGCAGATGTAACCGAGCAGTATTTCCGCTTAGCGAAGGAATTAGGGCTTGAGGCTGTAGGGTTTTTAATGATGTCTCATTCCCAGCCAGCTAGTGTGCTTGTAGAGCAGGCGAAGCTGATGGAATCTTATGGTGCGGATTGCGTCTATGTGGTCGATTCTGCTGGAGCACTTGTTCAAAGTGGTGTTCGCGAAAGAGTTTCAGCTCTGAAAGAAGCTTTATCGATTGAAGTCGGTTTTCATGCTCATAATAATCTTGGCTTAGCGATTGGAAATACTGTAACAGCGCTTGAAGCTGGTGCAGATCAAATTGACGGGACATTAAGGGGACTAGGAGCAGGTGCCGGAAATGCTCCAACTGAAGTACTAGTAGCGGTTCTAAATAAAATGAACTTAGATACTGGGGTTAATTTAGCGGTTTTAATGGATGCGGCAGAAGAAATCGTTGCTCCGTTGATGCAGACTCCAATTCTCATTGACCGTGATAATTTATCTAGTGGATATGCCGGAGTATACAACAGCTTTTTACTGCATGTAAGGCATGCGGCGGAAAAGTTTGGTGTTGGGGTATCCGAAATTATGGAGGAATTAGGGAAAAGGAATGCGGTTGCTGGCCAGGAAGACTGGATCTTAGATGTAGCTGTTGAATTAGCAGAGAAAAAGGGTTTAAAAGTTTAGGAGAAGAGAGGAGGAATTAGCTGTGAGTATCGTTCAAGAAGCTGCAAGTCGCTTATTAGAAGCCGAGGAAACGAAGAATGTCATTGAACCGCTAACAGTCTCTTATCCTGGGATTACAGTGGATGAAGCTTACTATACGCAATTAGAGATTATTAGAAAAAAAGTAGATAATGGCGGAATCATTGTTGGCAAGAAAATTGGGGCAACAAGCAAAGCCATTCAAAACATGTTTGGTGTCAATCAGCCTGATTATGGTCATTTACTGGCGGATATGATGTATGTCGAAGGTGAAACGATTTCACTAGAAAACTTTATTCAACCAAAAGTAGAGTTTGAGATTGCTTTTATTTTAAAAAAGGATTTAAAGGGACCGAATGTTTCGATTCTCGATGTCGTTGAGGCAACGGATTATATCGTTCCAGCGATTGAAATCATTGATAGCCGAATTGGAAATTGGCAGATCAAGTTTGAAGATACCGTTGCGGATAATGGTTCATCTGCTGCCGCAATGATTGGTGGAAAGCCAACAAAACTAGATGCAATTGATTTAACTCATATCGGCATGGTTGCGTATCGAAATGGAGAAATGATTGATTCTGGCGCTGGTGCTGCCGTTCTTGGAAATCCTCTGCGTTCGGTTGCATGGTTGGCCAACTCTTTAGGAAAATACGATGTGGCATTAAAGGCAGGAGAAATCGTTCTCTCAGGTGCTTTAACAAGTGCAATTGAAGTACAGGATGGAGATACGTTTACCGCTGAGTTCGCTCATATCGGTTCAGTCACAGCTTCCTTTAAACGATAATAATAGAAACAGGTGATAAACATGATCAAAACGGATGTAATCGATCAAATTGCCCTTGAACTATACGAGGCGGAAAAACAAAAGAAGTCAGTGAATAAGTTTGTTGAGGCATATCCAGAACTGGATGAAGCATTGGCTTATGAAGTGCAAGAACGTTTAATCGAGATGAAATGTAAGGCAGAAACCACAAAAAGAATCGGACGAAAGCTTGGGTTAACAAGTAAGGCAAAGCAAGAAATGATGGGTGTTCACGAGCCTTCCTACGGAGTATTGCTTGAAAACATGCAGTTATTTGAAGGTGAACGTATTTCGCTAGCACCATTTATTCATGCAAAACTTGAGCCTGAAATTGCCTTTGTTTTTAATAAAGAAATAACCGGACCGCATGTGACGGTTGCAGACGTACTTGCCGCCACCGAATATGTAGCACCGGCACTCGAAATCATTGACAGCAGGTTCCAAGGTTTTAGTTTTACGTTGCCAGATGCGGTCGCTGATAATTCATCTTCGTCACGGTTTATTATTGGCGAAAGATTTTACTCGCCCGATCAATTTGATTTGAAATTAATGGGCATGGTGTTCAAGCAAAACGGAGAAGTTGTTGCTACAGGCGCAGGTGCAGCGGTAATGGGACATCCAGCTCGCGCGATTGCTTGGATGGCAAATCGATTATATAAGGTTGGGCAAAATATTCAACCAGGCGAAGTTGTCTTAAGCGGTTCCTTATCGGCTGCCATTAAAATTGAAGCTGGTGACTACTTTTCGGCAAGCTTTGATGGCCTTGGTTCGGTTGAGGCTGTATTTACGGAATAATAGGTGAAAGGGAGAGAAGTTAGATGCCATTTATTCAAGTTAATATTTTAAAAGGCAGATCACCTGAAAAGAAGGAAAAATTTATTAAGGAAGTCTCGGAATTAGCTTCAGATGTATTGGATGCCCCAATCGAAAGTGTGCGCGTGATGATTAATGAATTAGAACCAGAGCATTGGGGAATTGCAGGCGAATCTGTTAAAAAGAGAAAGGAGGGTTCAAAATGACAAATGTCCAAACAGGAGTTAAAGAAGTTGGCCTATATATAAACGGTGAATATGTGGAAGCGAGCGATAGAGCAACCTTTGAGGTGAAAAACCCTGCGACTCAAGAAATCATTGCGAAAGTAAGCGAAGCGACGGAGGCAGATGTCGATCGAGCCTGCCGTGTAGCAAGGGATGCTTTTGAAAATGGCCCATGGCGGACGATGACAGTAGCGGAGCGCTGTGCGAAGCTTCGTCGCATGGCTGAAATTATTCTTGAGCGAAAAGAAGAAATTGCGCACCTAGATGCAGCGGATGTAGGAAAACCATTACAATCTGCTCTTCAACTAGTGCCACGAGCAGCAAACAACATTAAATTCTTTGCCGATTTTATGGAACAACAAGGCGGAGAAACGTACCCTATGGAAGATGAGTATTTAAATTATACTCGTTATGAACCAGTCGGTGTTGCTGCGCTGATTACTCCTTGGAATGTTCCATTCATGTTAACGACGTGGAAACTTGGCCCTTGTCTAGCTGCCGGAAATACGGCCGTTATCAAGCCAGCAGAAATGACTCCATTATCTGTGTCTTTGCTTGGGGAAATCGCGAAAGAGGCGGGAATCCCAGATGGAGTCGTCAACGTCGTTCACGGTCTAGGAGGAGTAGTAGGAAATGCGCTTACAACTCATCCTGAAGTCGATCTTATTTCATTCACAGGTTCGACTGTGACAGGAAAGAGAATTTTGAAAAGTGGTGCTGATACGCTCAAAAAGGTTTCGTTTGAATTGGGCGGGAAAGCGGCGAATATTGTGTTTGAAGATGCCAACATTGAGAAGGCCGTTCCTGAGTCGATTCGTGCAGCGTTCATGAATTCAGGTCAAGTTTGTCTAGCAGGCTCAAGAATTTTAGTCCAACGGACAATCTTTGATGAGTTTCTGGAGAAATTCAAAAAAGCGGCCACGGAACTAAAAGTCGGTGATCCAAAGGAAGCTGACACAAAAATGGGTCCAGTTGTTAGTGAAGAGCACTATAAAAAAGTAACAAGTTATCTTGATATTGCCAAAGAAGAAGGGGCCACTTTAATCTGTGGTGGAAAGCGTCCTGACTTACCTGAGTATTTACAAGATGGTTATTATTTAGAACCGACTGTTTATGTCAGTGAAAATCCGAAGTCTCGCCTTTGCCAGGAAGAGATTTTTGGACCGATTGTTACAATTATTCCGTTTGATACGGAAGAGGAAGCATTGCGAATTGCGAACGACACTGAATATGGTTTAAACGCAGTCGTTTGGACAGAAAACCTCCAGCGTGCTCACCGCATTTCCCATGCGGTTCGTGCCGGTACGATTTGGGTGAACTGCTGGTTTGTTCGTGATCTTCGTGCTCCATTTGGAGGAATGAAGAAAAGTGGAGTTGGACGTGAAGGTGGCCATCATAGCCTTGAATTTTTCTCGGAAGCGAAAAATATTTGTATTGCATTAAAGTAGAGTCCGATTTTTTAATAGAAATTTAGAATTGGAGAGAGAGGAGGCGTATAGTTGTGTCTAGGACTGTACGTCTTTTCTATTCATCTTTTAAAAGGAGGATGGTTATATATGTCAGGGGGACCTCCAGAATGGCTTACGTCCCAACTTGAACTTCCTGTTATCAATGCTCCGATGTTTTTAGTTTCCAGTCCCGAAATGGTTGTTGCCAGCTGTGAGGCCGGAATTATCGGTTCGTTTCCATTAGCAAATGCTCGGACACGAGAAGACTTGGATGAAATGCTGCAGTACATAACAGAAGAACGAACGAAAGCAGAGAATGCTGATTCTGTAAGGAAAATCGCCCCATGGGCTGTTAATCTCATTGTTCACCGAACAAATAATCGATATCAGGAATTTTTAGGTTTTATTGAAAAATATCAACCCCCTATCGTCATTACATCTCTTGGCGATCCAAGCGAGGTAATTGAGATTGTCCATCGTTACGGCGGACTCGTATTTTCTGATGTCATCAATCTCGTACATGCTAAGAAAGCAGTAGAAAAAGGGACAGATGGTTTAATCCTCGTGTGCAATGGGGCAGGTGGACATGCAGGGACGTTTAATCCATTTGCTTTTATTTCTGCGGTAAAAGAGTTTTGGGATGGAATTACGATTCTTGCCGGAGGAATTTCAACAGGGAAAGATATTGTCGCCGCGAACATTCTAGGAGCTGATCTTGTTTATATGGGAACAAGATTTCTCGCGACCGAGGAAAGTTTAACAAATAAGGAATATCAACAAATACTTGTTGAATCAACGATCGAAGATATTATTTATACCGATACGTTTAGTGGCATTCATGCCAATTATCTTCTCCCAAGTCTGAAAAGAGTTGGTATTGATCCAGAAAAAGTGCTGAAAAAAGAAAGTTTTGACTGGTCAAGGGAAAATGAAGGAGTACGTCTAAAGGCGTGGAAGGACATTTGGTCTGCAGGTCATGGAGTCGGCACCATCAAAAAAGTCCAGTCGATCTCGGAAGTAGTCGGGGAATTAAAAGCAGAATACGATAAAACGAATAGCGGACTGAAATAAAAAAGAGAAAAGGAGAAAGGAATAGATTATGAAAAGTGAGTTCACATCAAAGTTTCCGAATCTTTTTAAGGCAACTGTAATTGGTACGGCTATGTCTATGCTTGCTGGTTGCTCTACTAATTTTGCAGGGGAGAGCATCGCAAAGGCGGATTTAAATACGGATAAAACAACATCAGATAAGTCAATCAAACAAGATGCTCAAGGGCAAAAACCGAATATTATCTACATAGTTTTGGATGACGCTGGCTATTCAGATATAGGAGCATATGGTTCGGAAATCAAAACACCGAATATTGACAAACTAGCAGAGAATGGACTTCGATACAATAATTTTCATGTTACTCCAGTATGTTCCCCTACAAGGGCATCGTTGTTAACAGGGAGAAACAATCATGCAGTCGGTATGGGCCATGTGTCAAACTTTGACTTTGGTCCAAGTCATCCAAACCGAAGAGGAGAACTTGTCCCTGAGGCTGGAACGATTGCTGAAGTTCTCTCAGAAAATAATTATACAAATTTCGCCTTAGGAAAGTGGCATATTCTACCAACTGCAGAAGTGACTCCTGCGGGTCCGTACCATAATTGGCCACTCGGAAAGGGCTTTCACCGGTATTATGGGAATCTAGAAGATTCCTCTGATCAATATCGCCCAGAGCTCGTCGAAGATAATACCCATATTCCTACTCCAATAGATGAGGAGTATCACTATTCAGAGGCAATTATTGAAAAGGGGAATCAATATATTATTGATCAAGCTTCAACTCAACCTGATAATCCCTTCTTTATGTATATAGGTTTTGGTGCTCAACATATGCCACATCAGGTTCCGAAAGAGTACATTGATATGTATGACGGAGTCTATGATGAAGGCTGGGACAAGGTTCGAGAACAGCGATTTGAGAAACAAAAGGAAATCGGAATTATTCCTAAAGATGCGGAATTAGCTCCGTCTAACCCTGGTGTGGAATCATGGGACAGTCTATCTAAAGAGCAGAGGGAAGTTTATACACGTTTTATGGAAACGTATGCTGGCTTTTTAACTCATACGGATGAGCAAATAGGGAAAATGCTGGATGTATTAGAGAGGACTGGTCAATTGGATAATACGATGATTGTCTTGTTTTCTGATAATGGCGCTAGCTCAACTGGGGGTCCGAATGGGTCGACCAATCAAGCTATTGCCTACAATGCGATGCAAGAAGATTTGGAAACAGTGCAGAAAAAGTTGAATGAAATTGGTGGGGAATCAACTAATCCGGATTATCCTGCAGGCTGGGCACAAGTTAGTAACGCCCCATTCAAGATGGTGAAAAATACGACCTACGCTGGCGGAATTCGGACTTCGATGATTGTTCATTGGCCAGAAGGGTTTGAAGCAAAGGGCGAAGTGAGAACGCAGTTTACTCATGTGAGTGATATAACGGCAACGGTTTATGATATTCTAGGTATTGACCCTCCAGAAACATTAAAGGGTGTGGAACAACTACCAGTTACCGGGACAAGCTTTGCTTATACATTTGACGATGGAGATGCTGAGCCAAGAAAGACGACGCAATATTTTGAAATGACTGGAAACCGAACGATTTATCATGAAGGATGGAAAGCGATTGCCCATCATAAAAAAGGCGAGCCATTTGAGAACGATGTTTGGGAGCTTTATCATGTGGATGAAGACTTTTCTGAATTAAAGAATCTAGCTGATCAGGAACCTGAGAGATTACAAAAGCTTATTAAAATCTGGGAGAAAGAAGCAGAGGAAAACAATGTATTTCCGCTCACGGATCATTTTTTAAACTCACTAACAAATCTACCTGAGGATAATCTAAGAGCGAGAAAGACCTTTATCTATTATCCGGAAATGACGCACTTAAGCGAATCTGCAACACCGTTTACCATTAATCGTTCCTATGAAATTACGATACCAATGGAATATAATAGAGGCGATAAAGGGGTCATTTTGGCACTTGGGAATGATAAAAGCGGCTATACACTCTATATAAAAGGAAATAAATTAGTCTATGAACATAATTCTGCATTTGCTCGTTATAAAATCGTTTCTGACAAAAAGCTTCCTACTGGTAACATAACGGTTCGTTTCCAGTTTGATAAAACGGATGAGAATGAAGGAATTGGTTCATTGTATGTCAACGATGAAAAAGTAGGAGAAACGCCGATTAAAATGTTGCCATTTAAAATATCCTTTGAGGGATTAGATATTGGGGAAGATTTGCTTTACCCAGTTAGTCCTGAGTATGCGAACCAAGGAACATTCCCTTATACAGGTTCGATTGAAAAGGTCATTTATGAATTTGAAGAAGCAGCCGTTGTGACAATTCCGTAAAAAGGAAATGAAGGGTACAAAGGAGAAATATCCTTTGTACCCATTTCACTATTAATAAGTCTATCAATTGTCAAACAGGAGGATCCTATGAATTTATTACAACAACGAAAAGATAATTTTCACATAATAGCCAAACCAAGTGGTCCACTTTGTAATTTGGATTGTCATTATTGTTTTTACACAGAAAAAGAAGCGCTTTTCCCTGGACAACCAAGTTATAAAATGTCTGATGCCACATTGGAAAACTTTGTTCGGAATTACATAAAATCGCAGAAAGTACCTGAAATCCCCTTTGTTTGGCAGGGCGGGGAACCAACTTTAATGGGACTTGATTTTTATAAAAAAGTAGTAAAATACCAGAAAAAATATGCTAGTGGGAAGAAAATATCAAACTCCCTGCAAACAAATGGAACATTACTAGATGAAGAATGGTGTCAGTTCCTTGCAAAGCATGATTTTCTTGTGGGCTTAAGTATCGATGGTCCACCAGATATTCACGATTATTATCGTGTTAACCGAGGAGGAAAGCCGACATCAGAACAAGTTTTACATGGACTATCACTCTTGCAAAAATACAATATAAATTATAATGTCCTTACTTGTGTGACGAAAGATTCTGCTCCACGTGGGCTAGAGATTTATCGCTATTTTAAAGAAAAAGGGGTTAAGTACATTCAATTTATCCCTATAGTTGAAAGGTTGCCAGATGCAGAGGCGCTTAAACTAGGTTTGCGTCACGCAACTCCACCATCGTTAACTGAATCAGAGGCACAGAAAACCGTTTCTTCCTGGACGGTTGAGGCAGAAGCATACGGAAATTTCCTTATCGAAATCTTTGATGAATGGGTTCGCAATGATGTCGGTACGGTACATGTCATGAATTTTGAATGGGCCGTTTCCTCTTGGTTGGGCCTGCCATCTCCAATCTGTTTATTTTCAGAAACGTGTGGAAATGCCGGGATCATTGAGCATACAGGCGATATATACTCATGTGACCATTTTATGTATCCGGAATACAAACTAGGAAATATCGCCGATGACTCTCTTAAGAAAATGATGGGTTCTCCTCAACAAAAGCAATTTGGTGACGCGAAAAGAGATACATTACCTAAACAATGTCAAACCTGCGAGGTGCGGTTTGCCTGTCATGGTGAATGCCCTAAACATCGTTTCCTATTATCAGATGATGGCGAACCTGGATTAAATTATTTATGTGCAGGGTATAAGAATTATTTCCATCACATTCATCCCTATATGAAAGTAATTGTTCAATTACTTGAAAACGATTTGCCAGCTTCTGATGTCATGCAAGTTATTAAGGGACCTTTAATTGTTAGAAACTAACTTCGATTGGTCATAAAGGGTTAGGATTGATTTTTAACTCTTTATGACCCAATTAATAATTGAAACAAGGAATCCTATATGTACTTGTCATTTCATCCTAGTTTGCTGGTAAAGAATGTTCATGTCCATCTGCGAATGTTATTTGAAAAATATTTTCGAAACCGTCCCTTGTAACGGGACAGAACGGTTGTTGGTGTTAGAGGTACGTATTATTATAGGGGTAATAAAGAAGGAACCAAAAATATGAAGGAGGAGTATAAGAAAAATTATCAGAATATACAAAATTAAAAAACTATTAAAATAGAGTTATAATAAGGAGTGAGTTGAATGACTGAAAAGATACTGTCAAAAAGAGAAATGCCTGAACGCTTAATGTCGAAAATTTACCATGACATGATTATGCCTGAGGAAACTCAAAAAATTCGAATGGAAGTAAGAGAGTTTGTCAATAAGGAAGTCATACCAATTGCCCATGAACTTGGCGCGCGAACAGAAGATAAAAAGCATTTCCCATATGAGTTAATTGAAAAGATGGGAAAAAGCGGGATACTAGGGATTCCATTTTCGAAAGAAGTAGGCGGAAGAGGACTTGAGTATCCTGTGTGTGGCACGATTGTTGCGATGGAAGAGTTGGCCTATGCGAGTAATAGTTTAGCCGCAATCTATGATGTTCAATGTATGTTGTGTGGAAATGGCCTTACATATGGCTCCGATTATATTAAAGATCGTTATTTGAAACCGTTAATCAAAGGTGAAAAAATCGGAAGTTTTGCAACAACGGAGCCAGATGCTAGTACGGATCTTAGTGTTCGGACGGTTACAACGACAGCTGAAAAAGTGGGAGATAAATGGATCATTAATGGGAGAAAACGGTTTATCTCTAATTCCCCAGTTGCAAGTTATGTTGCTTTATTATGCCGGACAGGGGAGACGATTACAGAGTTTGTTGTTGATTTAGATGCACCTGGTGTTACAGTAGGCGAACCTGATAAAAAAATTGGCAATAAAGGCCAACTTACCGCTGATATTTACTTCGATGACGTTGAAGTCGGCGATGAAAACCGATTAGGGGATGTTGGAAAAGGATTACGAATTGCTCTTGCCACCTTGACGTTCGGTCGAATTGGAATCGCTTCAACGGGTGTCGGAATGGCACAGTCGGCTTTAGACGAAGTAGTAGATTATTTTAAGCATCGTGAAGCTTTTGGGAAAAAGCTTGGTCAATTTCAATATTGGCAGTTTAAAATCGTGGATTGGATGACGGCGATTGAAAATGCCCGTAACTTAACTTATAAAGCTGCTCGTAGACGGGATGAGGGTCTCGAATTTCCTGAACCCGAATCGGCGATGGCCAAGTTCTATGCTACGCAAATTGCCGGAGATATTGCCCGTGATGCAGTCCAGGCATTTGGCGGTTATGGATTCTTGAACGAACTTGCAGCCGATGGTTCAACTTATAAAGTAGCTGAAATTTATCGTGACAGCAAGATTGCTGAAATATATGAGGGTACAAATGAAATTCAAAAAGTAATCATTGCCAGACAGGTGTTTGGGAAAGAGTTTACAGGTTAAAAACTTTCCTTGAATTTTGATGAAGGAATCTAACTTAATTGTATTAGGTTCCTTCATATTCTAGATAGTTAGCTTTTGTGCACAAATATGTAACCGCTTTCCCTTTTAAAAAGAGGAGCGAAAGATAATCAAGATATCTTTATTGTTCATTTCCAAAAAATGATTGGAGGTATGAAAAATGGAAAAACAAGGCGGAATAACTAAAGAAACCTTATTAAACTTGAAGGAAAAGTTAAGAGATGGTGTGTTGCCTCAGTGGGTATTAGCAGACCGTGACTTGTACGAATTGGAAATTAAAAAGATTTTTGGTCAAACTTGGCAATTTCTCGCTCATGAATCGGAATTAATAGAACCAGGCTCATTTGTTACTAGATGGATCGCTCATGATCCAGTACTCGTTACGAAATCGAAGTCAGGAGAAATCAAAGCATTTCTCAATTCATGTACACATCGCGGTACGCTTTTGTGTACGGCTGATTCTGGAAATCAAAAATCCTTCACATGTCCATTTCATGGATGGACTTATAATAATGAAGGAAACCTTGTTGGCATCGCTGTTGGAAATAAAGTATATGGAGAAGAGATGAATAAAGAGGATTGGAATCTTCGACCGATTCCGAAAGTGGCTAGCTATCAAGGAATGATTTTTGGGACTCTAAATAAAGATGCTGAATCACTCGATGAATATCTTGGAAATATGAAGTGGTATTTAGACATGATGATGGGCAGAAGTGATGGGGGAATGGAAGTACTAGGTTCTCCACAAAGATATGTCGTTGAAGCGAATTGGAAAGTAACAGCTGAGAATTTCGAGTCAGATCCATATCATGTTCAATTTACCCATAAGTCTTCAAAAGAATTGGGAATTGCTCCAAATGACCCGTTTTTCCCGGGACACGGATATCAAGTTGTCCTCGATAATGGACATGGGATTAATCTTGTTCAATTAGATGAAGAGGGAAGTTCACCTCTACCATATCAAGGAATGCCGGAATCAATGTGGCCGATGTTCGAGAGAAATTTAACGAAGGGTCAGCTAGATCTATTAAAGAATACCTTTTTTGTTGGTGGTGTATATCCGAATTTAGGATTCTTACAATTTAGTTTCCCACCTTTAGAAGGTGAGCCGGGTCTATACAATTTTTTGAATTTTAGAATATGGAGACCATTAGCTCCAGATAAAGTAGAGGTTTGGAGTTGGTGTTTAATTGATAAAGCGGCACCAGAAGATTATAAAGAAAAATCGTATTATGCTTTTCTAAGTACATTTGGCCCATCTGGAATGCTAGAACAAGACGACGCTGAAATTTGGAGCCGGGTAGCTCAAGCGAGCAGAGGGCAAATGGCGCAAGATAAAGAGCTGAGTTACAATAATTTCTTGAATTATCTAATGGGTCTTGACCGCGTACAGCCAGATGAAAGTTTTCCAGGACCTGGGGTCGCTTATCCCCTTTGTTTTTTAGATACATTATCGCGAAGCATGCATAAAAGATGGATTGATTTGCTTCTTCAAGAAAAAGATGTTAAAGAGGAGGTACGCTAAATGAGCCAGAAAGAAGGTGTCCTCATTCAATCAGTGAACACGGACGTACAAATTGAAATTACAAATTTCCTCTATCGGGAAGCTCATTTATTAGATAGTCGAAACTATCATGAATGGTTAAACTTGCTGGCAGATGACCTCGTTTATCGCATGCCTGCTCGGGTCACAAAAGAGGTCAGTCATGATACACCCAATATTGACTATAAATCTAAGTTTTTTGAGGAAACGAAACAGACGCTCACTACAAGAGTGAAGCGATTAGAGACCTCTTCGGCATGGGCGGAAATCGCTGGTCCACGGCAGCGGCACTTTATTAGTAATGTCTTTGTGGAAAAAGGAATTAGTTATGACGAATATGAGGAGTACATCGTCCGTAGTAATTTTTTATATAAACGGAACAGAGGATCTGCTCTTACCTCCGAAGAGTTATTTGGTAGCCGAGAAGATGTAATCAGACATGAAAATGGAGAATGGAAACTTGCCTCCCGAATCATTTATCCTGATCAGGTGGTTTTAGGAACAATTAACCTTAGTATGTTTTTATAGTGGAATTTGCCCCAAAGAGATGGCCTCTCTTTGGGGCTTTTTTGGTTAAGTCACAGTGACGCCCCGAATTTTCTTGTTTCACAGAAATGTTTCACGGACAGAGGGCTTGTCTGTTTTTTATGATCACATCTAAGAACATTGCTATTGAAAATACCTATTAACAATTAGTTTTAAAATTGATAAATTGAATAGGTTTATTAAAATATATTTTTTATAATAGATAGGTAGATATTCCTATAATCTATAGGTGCAAAATTCTATATTAAAAAAATATTTTCAGTGGAGGTTTATTATGAAAAAGGATCGAAAAATACTCTTATTTGCGATTTTATTAATTTGTAGTGTCTTTTTTGCTGCTTGTTCTAATACGGAAGAGACAAGTAAAAAAGATTCGAGTAATGAGGACACATCGATTGGAGATTTTCCAACGATTAGTATTGATGATTTGCAAAACAATATTGGTAAAGAAGATTGGGTAATTGTTGATACAAGGTCAAATGATGCTTTTAATGGATGGGCATTAGAAGGAGAAAAAAGAGGCGGTCATATTAAAGGAGCTGTTGATTTTTCGGCTGCATGGTTAGATGTAGTAATTGATTCAGAAGGTGAACAATTACTAGACCTACTAGCAACAAAAGGCATGACAAAAGAGAGAAATATTGTTCTATATGATGCCAATGGAAAAGATGCAAAGACAGTAGCTAATTATCTTCAAGAACAAGGCTTTGAGAACTTAGCTATATTTGATGTCAAAGAATGGGCTGCCAATGAAGAGTTGGCTATGGAAAGCTATCCTAATTATGAAATGTTAGTTCCTCCTTCATGGATTAACGATACTATTGAAAATAATAATGACGGCAAACCTTATAAAATATTTGAAGTAAGCTGGGGAGAAGAATCTGAGGATTATAAAAACGGACATATCCCAGGTGCGGTTCACATTAATACTGATGAAGTTGAAGAAGGCCCTGTCTGGAATCGCTTGTCTGATGCAGAACTTGAAGCATTTGCTTTAAATAATGGGATTACGTCTAATACAACGGTTATTCTTTATGGCGCTGATTCAATGGCAGCCTACCGTGTGGGGGTTATTTTGAAATATATGGGAACTGATGATGTTCGAGTTTTAAACGGTGGCTGGGCAGCTTGGAGTAATGCAGGTTATGAAATTGAAACAAAAGGAAATGAAAAAGAAGCGGTAGACTCATTTGGAGTACTTGTGCCTGCTAATCCAGACTATATTATCGATTTAGAAGAAGCTAAGCAAGTTGTAACAAACAGAAAAAATAGTACACTTGTAGACATTCGCAGCCGGGCTGAATTCATAGGTGAAACTTCAGGATACAATTATATTGAACCAAAAGGACGTCCGCAAGGTTCTGTTTGGGGACGTGCAGGAAGTGACTCATCTCATCTTGAAGATTACCGAAATCCGGATGATACGATGAGAAATGCCAGCCAAATTTATGATATGTGGGCAGAAGAAGGAATCGACCCTTCTAATCATCTTGCCTTCTATTGTGGAACAGGCTGGAGAGCAGCAGAAGTATTATTTTATGCTGACGTTATGGGCTTAGAAAATATTACTTTGTATGATGGCGGTTGGAATGAATGGAGTATGGATTCATCCAATCCAATTGAAACCGGAGAACCAGCTGACCTATAATTTTAGGAGAGAAGGAGACAATATTCTTTTCTGTATTGTCTTTTTCCTGTATAGAGAGAACTATTTTTGGGATATTTGTGTAAATAATTAGAGTAAACGGAGTTTTTCTATTGAAAAAGATAATCGGTTATTTGTTTTTTTTAACCCTGCAATTTTCGGTCCTGATTGTAGCTGTTATATTAGAAAATTTAGCAACTAAAAAAATGGGTGTATATCGTTATTTGCTTTTTTATAAAGAAAAGTATGGGGAATCGCTCTTAACTCCGGAACTAGTAAAGATTCATTCGGTTCTTTTCATAGTAGGGATTATTATCTGCTTTATTCTTTTTATGGTCAATATGAAAAAAGGGGAAAAATGGATCACCACTCTTTTGGCTATTATCTATCAAATCATTGGCCTATTTATTTTGTTTCAGACAAAACTCCATGCCTATCCTTTCTTTGTATTAGGTATTTGGATTGTGATTATTCTACAATATTTAAGTCACAGTGACGCCCCGAATTTTCTTGTTTCACGGAAATGTTCCACGGACAAGGCGTGAAAAATGGGAACAATCTGTTATGGTTGTTCCCATTTTTTTAGTAAAGTGACCGTGACGCCCCGAATTAAAAAGTGAACACAGATTGTTTTTCTAAAAAAATGATAAAATTTTTAAAATAGCATTTTGGAGGTAGGGCCTCCTAAATGTCTTTTGTTGTCAAATCGAGCAGTTTAAAACGTGCTACCCACTTTTAGGACTACTTTTCGCAATAATTTTCCGCAATATTGTGAAAAATTATTACTTTTGCGAAAAAATAAAGGCTTAATTCGTTGTTTATCAACGGTGTCTATTGACATGGAACTTGCGATATAATTTAACAAGATTAATAGATTCTATATAATTACAATTTCTGCTTTCGTTGTGTTTAACGTACCTTCGCAGGAGTAGAAACAAAGGGTATTAAGGGGAAATTAGATATTCGTGCAGGGAATACAGGTAAAGTCTTTTTAACCACTTCGAAAAATGTTGCCTGTATGCTCATTCGAGGAAGTTTCCCTGCCAAAATAAAAAATGACGAAAAAAGACCAGATTCCAAAGTGAATATGGTTGTTTTTCGTCTTTTTTTTACATTATCATACTCGTTTAGACATTTTCTGACAATTTTAGAGTTAATTTGTTGAAATATATGGAAAGAAGGTTCCTTTCATTTTTCTACTGTTTAGTATATATTTTAGTATATACTAATAATTAAAAAAATTTAGTCAAATAATAGTTTTGTTATATACAAGGGGGATTTTTATGAGCTTAACGAATACGAAAATATTTATCGGGCAAAGTGCCCGTTTGCAGCGGATATTTACAGAAGTAGATATTCAGCTTTGTAATGAATTAACAAAGGATTTTAATCCATTCTATCAGCAAAATGACATTTGTTTAAAAAATGGGGAACCTAAGTCAATCGTTCCGGCAGTATTAGTAGAGGGGTTAATCGCACAGGTGATTACAGACGAACTTCCGGGAAGTGCGTGTGTGTTGCTGCAAAAAGAAATGATTTATTATCATCCTGTCTATATTGATGATGCGATCACCGCAGAATTAACGATTATTGATATTAATCATGAAAGAGAGTGGGTCACGCAAAAGGTAATGTGTTTCAATCAAAATGGAACTGAGGTTATTAAGGGGCAAGTTGTCATTTATGTTCCCAGGAAGGTGATTTAAATGGCAAAAACAATTCATTCAATAGAAGATTGGGGATATTTGGAAACTGATGTTGATGGAAAACTGATTGATGTTAGCCCAGACTTTTGCGAGAACTTTTCAATCAGTAAATGTGATTGCTTAGGTCGTTCAATTCATGATGTTATCAAGGGGATGTATGGCCGAAAACGTAAAAAAGTGTTCTTTGGTGTGATTTCTGGGATTAATTGTATCATTAGAGTGATAAAAAAAAGCCATCGGGACGTTTACCGTGTTATTGTCCGTGATGGTGATATTGAGCATCATGAAATGGTATCGTTCATGCATGCAATTGATTTACAAAAAATGAATAAAAAAAGGCCTCACCAAAATAAATATACCTTTGAGGAATTAATTGGGAATAGTGAGGCAATGAACAATGCAAAAGAACTAGCTACTCGAATTGCAACTAGTAATTCAACGGTGTTGCTGACAGGTGAAAGTGGGACAGGGAAGGAATTATTTGCACAAGCGATTCATGGGATGAGCAAGAGGAAAAATAATCCTTTTGTGGCAGTGAATTGTGCCGCCATCCCTGGGGAATTATTTGAATCAGAGCTTTTTGGCTATGAGCCAGGAGCCTTTAGTGGAGCCAAAAAGGAAGGAAAACCTGGAAAAGTAGAATTAGCCATGAATGGGACCCTTTTCCTTGATGAAATTTCAGAACTCCCTTATGAGGCACAAGGTAAGCTACTTCGCGTCTTGCAGGAAAGGGAGGTTGAACGCATCGGAGGAACGGTTAGTAAAAACATCGATCTTCGTATTATTGCCGCAACGAATCGTGATTTAGGTAATCTAGTGGAGGAGGGGAAGTTTAGGCAAGATTTATATTACCGCCTATATGTCTTTGATTTAACAATCCCATCACTTCGAGAAAGAATAGAGGATATTTTGCCGTTAGCTTTTTATTTTATCGATTATTTCAATGAGAGGCTCGATCTTGAAGTGAAACATATAGATAGAAAGCTTCAAGATTGGATGCTGAACTATGATTGGCCTGGAAATATACGCGAATTAAAAGCGTTTATCGAGCGGGGAATGAATATTGTCGATGGAGATACGCTAACGATGAATGATATCAATTTTTCTACTCAGGTATCTACTAGTCCAATAAATAATAAGAAAACTAGGCCGCTACAAAGTTTAGAGGAAGAAGTTAGAACAGCAGAAATAAACGCCATTCAACAAGCATTACAAGAAGCCAACGGGGATCGATCCCTAGCTGCTCAAAAACTAAAAATTCATATTGCGAGTCTGTATCGTAAAATAACCAAGTACAATTTAAAATGATATTTGCACACTACTTAGTATAGTAGTGTGTTTTTTTGACACGCTGTTACTTTAATGTATTTTAAATGCTAGTAATTCACATTTTTAATCCGAGTACTGGGTAAAAGCACAGCAAATATTGTATGTTTTTTGTAGAAAAGGTCATTTATGGATATTTTTCCGAAGGGATCCGAATGTTTTTTAAAAGATAATGCTGGTAACGCGTTTTTTAATCCAAGTACTCGGTATAAAAACAACAAATTTCGTTGATATATTGCTAGTACTCGTAATAAAACGCGATAAAATGAGCGGTTAATCCAAGTACTAGTAATAAAATGAGGTCAGAAGGCTGATATAATCCCTGTACTAGCAATAAAAAACGGCCAAAAATCTGTTTAATCCAAGTACTAGCAATAAAAAACGGCCAAAAATCTGTTTAATCCAAGTACTAGCATTAAACTAGCCTATTAATCACGGTTAATCCGAGTACTAGCAAAAACCACCTCTGATTGATGTTTCGCTTTATGAACAACGGACCGGGCAGCTCATTTTGCCCGGTTCTTCTTCATGTGTTTGTTTTGTATTAGGACTCCATTCAGCTGTTTTTGCATTAACGATTCTTAATTTTGCGAAAATTATCACATTTGCGAGGTTAAAAGAGGATAAAATGCATGTTTCAATAGGGGTAAATGTTGGCACAGAACTTGCAAATTAGTATTAGTAAGTAAGTGAAAGGGGGCATTGCTAGCTAATTAATTAACAGAATACTAATTAAATTTGGAAATATTAAAATAATATTAAAAAACGCAACAATAGAAAATGGAGGAATGACAAATGGAATTATTAGATGTTTTGTATGAAAAAACGAATGGAATGGCAAAGATTACGATTAACCGACCGCAAAGCTACAATGCTTTCCGTGGGCGGACAATTAAGGAACTAATTTGGACTTTCCGCGATGCTTGGGATGATAACCGCATTGGTGTTGTTGTGTTAACAGGTGCTGGTGAGAAAGCATTTTGTACAGGTGGCGATCAGAAAGAAAAAGGCGATGAGGGTGGCTACGATTATAACGGAGGATTAGGAGGTGGCATTGGTCTTGAAATCGAGACATTGCACCAAACAATCCGCAATATTCCAAAGCCTGTTATTGCAGCAGTAAATGGATATGCGATTGGAGGCGGGCATGTCCTCCACGTTATTTGTGATTTAACAATTGCCTCAGAAACGGCCAAGTTTGGACAAGCCGGACCGAAAGTGGGTAGTTATGATGCTGGTTTTGGATCGACTTATTTAGCAAGAGTAGTTGGCGAAAAGAAAGCAAGAGAAATTTGGTATTTGTGTGAGCAGTATACCGCTCAAGAAGCAAAAGAAATGGGCCTTGTGAACAAAGTTGTTCCAGCCGATCAGCTTCAAGCAGCAGCAGAAGAATGGGCTACGAAGATTCTTGCTAAAAGTCCAACAGCAATCAAAATGCTTAAATATTCATTTAATGCTGACACTGCTAACATCCAAGGAATCTCACAACTCGCAATGGGCAGCCTAGCAATGTTTTATAACACAGATGAGTCTGCAGAGGGAATGAATGCGTTTGTTGAAAAAAGACCTGTAGATTTTAGTAAGTTTAGAAAATAACTAGGAGATGAAGTCCTTGAAATTAGAAACGATTTTGAGCCCAGATTATATAGAAAAGTATCAGTCCGTTTGGCCAAATAAAACGATTCTTGATTATTTAAAAGATGCGATTTCAAAGTTTCCAGACAAAGTTGCGATTATTGATAAAAAGAGTCGTTATACGTATCGGGAACTCGGGAAAATCGTCGACCGTGTTGCCTTAGGTTTGTTGGAATTGGGATTAGGTAAAGGAGATGTCATCTCGATTCAACTGCCTAACTGGAATGAATTTATTATTCTTCACTATGCGGCAACGAGAATTGGTGCCATTACCAACCCATTGATTCCGATTTATCGGGATCGTGAAATTGGTTATATGGTTGGCATGGCTGAGTCGAAAATGATTGTCATTCCTGATGAATTTCGCGGATATGATTATCCAGCTATGATTGATCGATTGTCCCATCAATGGCCAGCCCTTAAGCATGTTTATGTCATTGGCGAGAATGTACCATCGCATATGAATCCACTGGCAGCATTGTTCGATAAACCATGGGAGGAAATTCGCAATCCGGCAGTGTTAGATGAAATTACTCTTGATCCTAATGATGTAACCGAAATCATTTTCACCTCTGGAACAACGGGAAACCCAAAAGGAGTCTTGCATACGCATAATACCGTTTGCGTCTCAACGAATTACTGGATTGACCATTTGCAATTAACCTCCGATGACGTGATGTTCATGGCATCGACCTTTGCCCATCAAACGGGTTTTGGTTACGGGGTAAGGCTCCCTACTACAATTGGGGGAACAGGTGTTTATCAAGAAGTTTGGAATCCATTAGAATTTGTTGAACTAATTGAGGAGCAAGGGATTACTTTTACAGCCGGGGCGACCCCATTTCTGCAAGATACATTGCAATTGGAAGGACTTGAAAGTCGAAACATTGAGTCACTAAGAGTATTTGCAGCTATGGGTGCACCGATCCCAATGGCATTGGTAAAAGAAGCGTTCCAAAAGGTGAACTTCTCGATTCTTGCTGGTTGGGGTCAAACGGAAATTGGTCTCGTTACTTTGACAAAACTTAACGATACTGAAGAAAAGCTGTCAGGTACTGACGGTGTGGCACTTGATACCATGGAAGTTAAGGTAATTGATACAGACGGAAACCCTTGTCCACCTAACGAAGAAGGAGATCTCCTTAGTAGAGGACCAGCACTGTTTGTTGGTTATTTGAAAAATATCGAAGGGACATTGTCTGAATTTCATGATGGATGGTTTTTTACGGGAGATCGAGCGGTCATGGATGAAGACGGTTACATCCGAATTACGGGGAGAAATAAAGATATTATTATTCGTGGCGGAGAAAATATTCCTGTTACTTATGTTGAAAATGTCTTGTATGAGCATGAGGACATATTAGATGCACAGCTAATCGGAGTGCCTGATCCGAGATTGCAAGAGAAGGCATGTGCCGTTATTAGCATGAAACCTGGGAAGAAGCCTCTTAGCTTTCCTGCACTGCAAGAGTTCCTTAAGGAAAAAGGGGTTGCTAAGCAATATTGGCCAGAATATCTGGAAGTTGTTGAAGTGTTTCCGAGAACTGCAAGTGGTAAAATTCAAAAGTTTCGCTTGAAAGAAGAAGTTCTTCAAAGTTTAAGTGAACAGGAATTAAATCAATAGATTTATAGATTCAGATTGTTATTCACATTTTACGCATTTAACTAAAAATTTGGAGGGAAAAACGATGACAAAAAAAGTAGCCTTTATTACTGGAGCAGGACGGGGAATCGGACGTGAGATTGCGAAAACATTAGCTTCACGAGGAATGAATATTATTGTAACCGATGTCAATATAGACAATGCAAACGAAACGGTTTCCATTATCGAAAAAGAAGGAGGCAGGGCAGTTGCGGTTTACTGCGATGTAACGAAGCTTGAGAGTGTTCAAGAGGCAGTAGGAGCTTCACTCGCTCATTTTGAGAGAATTGATGTTCTAGTCAACAATGCAGGCTGGGATAAGGTCGAACCATTTTTGAAAAGCGAACCAAGCACATGGAAGATGATTGTAGATATTAATTTAATGGGACAAATTCATACTTCTAAAGAAATTTTACCTATTATGATTGAAAATGGTTGCGGCAAAGTGGTTAATATTGCCTCTGATTCTGGAAGAGTCGGTTCAAGCGGTGAGGCAGTTTACTCGGCTGCTAAAGGTGGAGTCATTGCTTTCACGAAGACGATGGCTAGAGAAATGGCTAGACATAAGATTAATGTGAATTGTATTTCACCAGGACCAAGTAATACCCCTCTTTTCGAAGAAATTGGTTCGTATAATGAAGGGATTGCAGCAGCGCTTGAAAAAGCCATTCCATTTAGACGTTTGGCACAGCCTAGTGATATTGCGAATGGGGTTGCATTCTTGGTGTCAGACGAGGCGGATTATGTAACAGGCCAAACCCTTTCCGTAAATGGCGGTTTAGCAATGGTTTAATGGAAAATCGATGAATCAGTTGAAAAGGAAACATCCCCTCTTATCACAAGCTGCGTCAGATGGTCCTTCTATGGATTGGTAGATCACTATGCAGCTTATGTAAAAGAGGATATCTGATTTAAGCTACGATAGCACATTGCGAATGGAAAATCGTTGCACAGCAATATAGGAGGAGTTACTTGTGAGTTATGAAAATCTAGTAGTCGAAAAGGGAAATCAAATTGGCATTATAAAAATAAATCGTGCCGAAGTAAGAAATGCCTTGAATAATGAAACGGTTACCGAAATTTTAGCTGCTTTTGAAGAGCTAGAAAATGATCAGAAAATTGGTGTCATTGTTTTTACTGGAGTTGGGGAGAAGGCATTTGTTGCAGGCGCGGACATCAATCAGCTGACGACGAGAAAAGCAATTGAAGCATTAAAAACTGGAAGTATGAGTGATGTATACCGTCGGATTGAAAATAGTAAAAAAGCTACGATCGCTGCCGTTAACGGGTTTGCACTTGGAGGTGGAAGTGAGCTTGCTATGAGTTGTGATATTCGGATTGCTTCGGACAATGCAAAATTTGGATTGCCTGAGTTGAACTTGTCGGTTATCCCCGGTGCAGGCGGAACACAGCGGCTAACTCGAATCATCGGGAAGGGTCGAGCATTGAATATGATTTTAACTGGAGAATTGATCAATGCGAGTGAGGCAAAAGCAATCGGGTTAGTGACCGATGTCGTTCCGTTAGAGGAATTGATGGATGCTGTACGCGAGAAAGCTGAGAAAATTTTAGCAAAAGGACCTCTTGCCATTCAAATGGCAAAGCTTGTAGTAAATCGAGGCTTTGAGGCGGATATGGATACCGGATTGCTGATTGAAACCTTAGCACAAGCCTTTCTTTATACAACAGAAGATAAGGTAGAAGGAACGAAAGCTTTCCTTGAAAAACGACAGCCATCGTTTTCAGGAAACTAAACAAAGAAACTGATTTCTTAAGAAAGATAAGGTAAGAGAAACTTTTAGAAGAAGGTCAGTTACCACTTCATTTCAGGAGGAGAAGATTCATGGAACTTGATTTGAAAGGGAAAAACGTCTTCATTACGGGTGGGGCAAAAGGGATTGGCCGAGGCATCGCCTTCGCAGTTGCTAATGAAGGAGCGAATATTGCTTTGCACTCAGTATGAACTAGAAGAATGGAAGCATGAAGTCGATGTTTGCTTTTATGGAGTTCTGAATTTAGTTCATACATTTGTTCCTGAAATGATCGAAAACAGGCAAGGAAAGTTTATTAATATTGTCGGAGATTCAGCGCGAACCGGGGACAAAAATTTAATTGTTTCAGCTGCTGCCAGAAATGGCGCGATTAGTTTCCTAAAATCTTTAGCGCAAGATGTAGGAAAAAGCAATATCCAGTGTAATACAGTAGCACTCGGATTGATTGACCATGGTTCATTAGCTTTTAATGAAGCTACATTAGAAAAAATTGCAAAGCAATATCCGTTAAAGCGGCTTGGAAAAGTGGATGATGTGACGGGAATGATCTTGTTTTTACTCTCGAACCATGCTGAATGGATTACCGGGCAAGTGATATCGGTAAACGGAGGACACAGTATGCTAGGGTAATCATGCTAGCTCATTGTGAGATTAAGATGGAATCGTAGAAGCTGATGATTTCGCCATCTATACATTTTTAATCGTAGAAGGAGATGCCTAATAAATGGAAATAAACATGACCAACAAAGAACGAATGTATGATGATATTCAAATCGGGGACAAGGATTCATTTACTAAAACGATTACTGAGGATGATATCGTACAATTTGCTAGACTGACTGGTGATTTCAATCCCGTACATCTTGATGCAGAATATGCTAGCCAGACACCTTTTAAGGAAAGAATTGCCCATGGTATTTTATCGGGTAGTATTATTTCTACTGTACTCGGAATGAAACTTCCTGGTCCGAACACGATTTATTTGTCCCAAAACTTTAAGTTTCTCTTACCAGTAAAAATTGGAGAGACGATTACGGCAAATGTTGAAGTGGTAGAAAAAAAGGATGATAAGAGAATCATCAAGTTAAAAACACAAGTGATGAATCAACATCAGGAATTAGTGGTAGATGGGGAAGCCGTTGTTATGAAAAAGTAGTAAATGAAATTGGAGATAAAACGAACCTTGTTTTTATATAAGTATTAATTCTATATACCGAATTCCTATCCGATACTGGATAAAAATAAACAAAAAGGAGAGAGAAGAATGAACATCTATGTGATTATGAAACGTACCTTTGATACGGAAGAAAAGATTGTGATTAATAATGGCAATATTAATAGTGATGGTGTGGAGTTTATTATTAATCCTTATGACGAGTACGCCATTGAGGAAGGAATCGCTCTCAAAGAGAAACATGGTGGAGAGGTAACAGTTGTAATTTTTGGTGAAGAGGAAGCGGAAAAGGAACTCCGTACTGCTCTCGCCATGGGTGCTGATAAGGCGGTACTAATTGATAGTGATGAGGTTGAAGAAATCGATCCGTTCACAACGGCTACTATACTAGCAACCTATTTAAAAGATAAAAATCTAGATATTATTCTAGCAGGAAATGTGGCGGTTGACGGTGGTTCTGGTCAAGTAGGACCACGCGTGGCTGAGATGCTAGGAATCCCTCAAGTGACAGCGATTACGAACCTTTCGATTGAAAATGGGAAAGCCATCATGATTCATGATGTGGAAGGGGATGAAGAAACGTTAGAAGTATCCCTTCCGGTTCTCGTGACAACTCAACAAGGTTTAAATGAACCACGTTATCCATCTTTGCCTGGGATTATGAAAGCAAAGAAGAAGCCGTTAGACACTCTCGAATTAGATGATTTAGATCTAGAAGAAGACGATGTAGAAGCAAAGACAGAAAAGATTGAAGTCTTCCTGCCGCCAAAGAAACAACAAGGAAAAGTGTTAGCAGGAGAATTAAATAATCAAGTAGAAGAGCTAGTGTCATTATTAAAATCTGAAGCGAAAGTTCTATAATTTTAAGGGAGGAGAATGATAATGGGAAGAAAAGTACTAGTTTTAGGTGATATTCGTGACGGAGCTATTAGAAATGTTTCAAATGAAGCCATTGCCGCAGCGCAACTTCTTGCAGATGGCGGTGAGGTAGTAGCAGCCTTATTTGGAGAATCAATCGGTGATGAAAGCTTAAATCTGCTTCACTATGGAGCTGACCGTGTGGTGAAAGTAGAACATCCTGATTTAAAGGTGTACACAACAGACGCCTACCAACAAGCCTTACTTCAAGTATTGGACGCAGAAACGCCTGAAGGGCTAATTATGGGACATACGGCACAAGGGAAAGATTTATCTCCAAGAGTTGCCACAAAGGTAAATGCTGGTCTTGTTTCTGATGTAGTCAATATCGAAATGGATGGTGAAGAGGCCATTTTTACGACGCCGATTTATTCGGGAAAAGCCTTTGAAAAAATCAAAATCAAGGATGGAATGATTATCGCAACGGTCCGTCCTAATAATATTACCCCACTTGAAAAAGATGAAACTCGCTCAGGTGAAGTAACCGCTATTAAAGTGGATATTAAAAATCTTCGGACGATCATTAAAGATATTGTAAAAAAATCGACAGGTGGAATCGATTTAACTGAAGCAAAAATCATTGTTTCTGGTGGTCGAGGAATGAAGGCTCCAGAGAACTTTCAGCTTTTAGAAGAACTTGCCGAGATCGTAGGTGCTGCAGTAGGTGCTTCTCGAGGTGCGTGCGATGCAGGGTATTGCGATTATTCTTTACAAGTCGGCCAGACCGGAAAGGTTGTCACCCCAGATCTTTATATTGCCGTTGGGATTTCAGGAGCGATTCAACATTTAGCAGGGATGTCGAATTCGAAAGTAATTGTAGCGATTAATAAGGATCCAGAAGCACCTATTTTTGATGTAGCCGATTATGGGATTGTTGGCGATTTATTCGAAGTTGTGCCAATGCTAACGGAGGAACTCAAAAAAGCAATGGTTGGCGCAGGGGTCTAAGATTGAGAGTAGCTATGGTAGGAGGAGCATCCTCCTCCTATTATTCAAAAGTTTGTCATCGAAGGGGGATGAAAAAGCATGTTTTCGCTACTGAATTTACTGGCCTTCCTTGCTGTGACTGGATATGCAGTCTATTTATTTATTAATCTTCTTTACACCCGGTATTTGTTTATCAAGCTTGGGAAACAAGCAGAATTTGAACCAAATCTGAAAGAACGAATCAATTTAATTTTAATCAATGGATTTGGGCAGAAAAAATTATTCAAAGACAAGAAAAGTGGTTTGATGCACTTAGTCTTATTTTATGGCTTTTTTATCATCCAAATTGGCCTAATAGAACTCATTATAAAAGGGTTTATTAAAGGGTATGAGTTTCCATTCGGTGATGCACATAAATATTTCAGTCTTTTACAGGAATGGGCGACTTTCCTGATGATGTTGGCTGTCGTATATGGATTTTACCGCCGTTATGGTGAGAAGTTAAAACGTTTGCAATGGAAGCGTGATGGCAAAGCTGCTTTTGTCTATATCGCCTTATTCATGCTAACTTTATCGATTCTACTTACATTAGGTTTTGAAGCGATTATGTTGAATCATGAACCAAATCTTGTATATGCTCCATTCTCTGGTGTGTTTGCGTTGTTGTTCGGCGGAATTGGAGTAACGGCAGGAACGGTGTTGTTCAACGTATTTTGGTGGGTTCATATGGCAGTTGTGTTCACATTCATGGTATTTGTGCCTCAGTCTAAGCAATTTCATGAAATCTTTGCTATGATTAACATCTTTTTCAAGAAAAGTGGACCGGTTGGGAAATTAAGAAAGATTGATTTTGAGGATGAAGGGGCGGAATCCTTTGGGGTTGGGAAGATTGAGGATTTTACCCAGCATCAGTTGATGGACTTATACGCATGTGCTGAATGTGGACGATGCACCAATATGTGTCCGGCTTCAGGAACTGGAAAAGTGTTATCGCCTATGGATCTCATTGTGAAGATGAGGGATCATTTAACAGAAAAAGGAGCGGCGATTACTTCTAGGCAGCCATGGGTACCTGCTTTTGCGTTTAAAAACACTCGGGGAAATCAATTAGCACTAGCGGGAGCTGGAGTCCGAGAATCTGCAGCAACAATCGAAGAAAGTAGCTTAATTGGAGATGTCATTACAGAAGAAGAAATTTGGGCATGTACAACTTGCCGGAACTGTGAAGACCAATGTCCAGTCATGAATGAGCATGTCGATAAAATTATTGATTTACGTCGTTATCTTGTCCTGACTGAAGGGAAAATGAACTCTGATGCTCAGCGCGCGATTACAAATATCGAACGACAAGGGAATCCATGGGGAATTAATAAAAAAGAGCGAGAAAACTGGCGTGAAGGCCGAGAAGATCTTGTCGTTCCGACAGTTAAAGAAATGGAAAAGTCTGGAGAAGAATTTGAATATTTATTCTTCGTTGGTTCGATGGGATCTTATGACAATAGAAGTCAAAAGATCGCGCAGTCATTTGCCCGTGTCATGAATGTAGCAGGGATTAAATTTGCTATTCTCGGGAATAAAGAGAAAAATTCAGGCGATACACCTCGACGGATTGGAAATGAGTTTTTATTCCAGGAATTAGCTACTGCCAATATTGATACTTTTAACAAGCATAATGTGAAGAAAATTGTAACGATTGATCCACATGCCTATAACTCGTTCAAAAATGAATACCCAGAATTCGGTCTTGAGGCTGAAGTCTATCACCATACAGAATTGCTGTACCAATGGATTAAAGAAGGAAGAATCACCTTTACAAAAGAATTGAATGAGGTGATTACGTATCATGACTCTTGTTATTTAGGTCGTTACAATACAGTCTATGATCCGCCTCGTGAAATTTTAAAAGCAATTCCAGGGGTAAAACTAGTTGAAACGGAACGCAACCGTGAAAACGGCATGTGCTGTGGTGCAGGTGGAGGGATGATGTGGACAGAGGAGAACACAGGAACAAGAATTAATGTCGCAAGAACAGAACAGCTTCTTGTTGCAAGTCCAACGATGATTGGTACTGGATGTCCATATTGTTTAACGATGATTAGTGATGGTGTTAAAGCAAAAGAATTGGAAGAATCTGTAGGGAACTTTGATATCGTAGAAATTGTTGAGAAAGCGATGTAACGATCATAGACTTGGTGCTATTTCATGATCTTTTATCCGAACATAATGAATAGGATTCGATTTCTATTTTCGTTAAAAAATCTCAAGTTTGCAAAAATAATTCTTAATTTTGCAAATAATTATCAATTTTGCGAGAATAATTGATTTTCGTGCTTGAATATCAATGTTATTTAGTGGCACGAAACTTGCAATATAAATAATTGATAGGGGGAATAAAAATGTTAAATTTTTCATTCACAGAGGAACAAGAATTTTTTCGTAAGATGTTAAAGGATTTTGCTAAAGAGGAGCTACTACCAAACTATACAAAGTGGGACCGAGAAGGAATCACACCAAAACATTTGTGGAAAAAGTTAGGGGAATTAGGGGTGAATGGACTTCGAATTCCTGTTGAATATGGCGGAAGTGGAGCTGATTGTGTCACGACTGGGATTGCGGCGGAAGAAATTGGACGAGGTGATTTCAATCTTACCTATGCCGTCATGTTGAATGCTTTAATAGGTGAAATTATCAATAAACATGCCCGTGAGGAATTAAAGCAGGAGTGGCTTCCGAAAATTTCCTCAGGAGATCGAATTGTCGGGATTGCGATCACAGAGCCTACTGCCGGAACAGATGCCGGTGGGATTAAAACAACCGCTGTCCGTAAAGGAAGTGCATATATTTTAAATGGTGAAAAATCTGGAATTAGTGTGGCAACAGTAGGAGATGCTTTTCTCGTTTTTGCGAAAACGGATCCTGAGCTAGGAAACCGTGGAATAAGCTGCTTTATCGTTCCTGCAGACCTCCCAGGAGTGGAATGTAAAGGTTATGAGGATATGGGGAATATTGCTATTGGCCGTGGTTCAGTTTATTTAACGGATGTAGAGGTACCAGAGGAGTATATGATTGGCCTTGAAAACAAGGGATTTTCCCAAGTTATGAATGGGTTTGACCTTAGTCGTCTATTAATTGGTCTACAAGCTGTAGGTGCCGCTTCGCAAAGTTTAGATGAGACAATTGAACATGTGAAAATGAGGACTTCCTTTGGCAAGCCTTTAGCAACGTATCAAGGCGTAGCTTTCCCAATTGTTACTCACTATACTCAATTAGAGTTTGTAAAATGGCAGGCGTATCGTGGCCTATGGCTTCGTGATCAAGGCCTAAACCACTCAAAAGAATCCGCTTCTGTCAAATGGCTTGGACCTAAATATGGAGTAGAAGCCATTCATGAATGCTTGTTGTTTAACGGTCACTATGGTTATACGAAGGAAATGGCTCACGAACAACGTTTACGTGATGTTATTGGCCTCGAAATTGGCGATGGAACAGCACAAGCGAATATGATGGTTATCGCAAAGGATATTATCGGGAAAGAATACAAATCGACGGGCAATTTAGTTACTTCAAAAAATTAATGCTGAACATCGGAGAAGAGAAATCGCTTTAGGTATATAAATCGAAATAATTGTTTGAAAATATGTAATAGACTGAATAAAAAGATTGATAGATTTTAAATCGATTCATTTTCATAGGAGGAGCATATGAAACAAGTATATATAGTTGAATCCGTTCGGACAGCTATCGGGAAAATGGGCGGTACGATAAAGGATGTTCAAGCTGATTTTCTTGCAGCAAAGGTGATTGAAGAAGTCGTTAGTAGAGCGAATATCGACAAAAAGGCAGTAGGAGAAGTCATTCTTGGGCAGACAAAACAAACTTCTGATGCACCGAATATTGCCCGACTTGCTGGGCTTCGCGCCGGTCTTCCTATTGATGTTCCAGGGTACACAGTTCAAAGACAATGTGGTTCCGCACTTCAAGCGATTAATAACGGGGCACAACAGATTGCCTGCGGTCTGAATGAGGTAATCGTCGCAGGTGGAGTTGAATCAATGAGTTTAGCACCGTTTTATATTCGAGATGCCCGTTATGGAATCGGTACTGGAAACAATGTGCTTGTTGATTCCAATACGGAAAGTCAGCTACGTTCTCAACCAATTGAAGAGTATGGGAATTTGACGATGGGCTTAACGGCAGAAAACTTAGCCGAACAATATCGTATTTCTCGTGCAGAGCAAGATGAGTTTGCGATGAGAAGTCAACAACTTGCTTATGATGCAATCTCTTCAGGCAAGTTTGAAAAAGAAATTGTCCCTTATGAAGTTCGGGAGCGTAAGAGCGTGAAAACCTTTGCGGTCGATGAACATCCACGCCTCACAAGCATTGAAAAATTAAGCAGTTTAAAACCAGTTTTCAAAGAAAATGGAACGGTTACTGCTGGAAATAGCAGCGGCCGAAATGATGGGGCATCAGCAGTTGTTTTAATGTCTGAAGATGCAGTGAATCAATATGGAGTACAACCAAAAGTGAAAATTGTTTCACAAGCTGTTTCAGGTGTGTCTCCAGAAATCATGGGAATCGGACCGGTTACATCCACTCAACTTGCGTTACAAAGAGCGAATTTAACACTAGAGGACATTGGATTAATAGAGTTAAATGAGGCTTTTGCAGCCCAATCGATTGCAGTTATTAAGGAATTGAATTTGGATTTAAATAAATTGAATGTGAACGGCGGAGCAATTGCACTTGGGCATCCATTAGGGGCAACAGGGGCTATTCTGACGACAAAACTTCTTCATGAAATGGAACGAAGAGGTGTGAAATATGGCTTGGTGACATTATGTATTGGCGGTGGACAAGGAATTACAACTATTTTTGAAAATTGCCAGATCTAATAAGGAGGGGGAAAAATGGTGGTAACAAAGATTGCTGTCATTGGTAGTGGAACAATGGGGCGCGGGATTGCTTATACTGCTGCATTAGCAGGATTTGGAGTAACACTTCAAGATATCTCAGCAGAAGCCCTCGAAAGAGCAAAAGATTTTAACGGGTCTCTTGCGAATTCAAGTGTTGAAAAAGGGTATATCACAAATGAAGAACGGGATTTAGTGCAACAAAATATAACTTATACAACAGGTTTGCAGGAAGCAGTGGAAAGTGCGGATTTGGTCATTGAAGCAATCCTTGAAATTATGGAGTTAAAAATTGAAACATTTAAGAAGATCGAGGAATTTGCTCCAGAGCATGCGATTTTAGCAACAAACACGTCAACGATGAGTCCGACTGAAATTGGAGCTACAACGAAAAAACCAGATCAATTTATTGCGATGCACTTTTTCAATCCCGTTCACCGCATGAAATTAATTGAAATCATTCGCGGGATGGATACTTCTGACAAAACGTATGAGATTGTCCGTCAAGTTTCTGAAAAAATGGGAAAAGAAACAGTTGAGGTCAATGAATTTCCTGGTTTTGTAACAAGCCGAATGAATTGCATTATCGGAAACGAAGCAATGAATATGCTGATGTAAGGTGTCGCATCAGCTGAGGATATTGATAAAGCGATTAAACTTGGTTTAAATCACCCAATGGGTCCACTAGAGATGGCTGATCTCGTTGGATTGGACAGCCGTCTTCGAAATATGGAGTATCTATATCATGCCCTAGGTGAGAAATACCGACCATCTCCATTACTTGTGAAATATGTAAAAGCAGGGAGATTAGGCAGGAAATCGGGACAAGGATTCTATTCTTATAAATAATGAGAATAAAAAAATCGCAAACAAATCACAACGAAATAAAGAATGGAAGGAATGGGATAAATGGTACAAGTTCTAACAAATGATATTAAACAGTTAAAACAAGGAATTCGCGACTTTATTGAGAATGAAGTAGAGCCACATGCAAATTTAATCGAAGAAACGGATGAAATTCCAGAAAGTATTTTGGAGAAATCAAAAGAAATGGGCTTGTTTGCTCTTAGTATTCCCGAAGAGTACGGCGGACTTGGAATTGGAATGGTCGGAAAATGTGCCGTACTAGAGGAAGTCGGCAGAACGATTAATGGTTATACAACGGTCATTGGTGGACATACCGGGATTGGGAGCGTTGGAATTGTAGAAATAGGAAATGAAGCACAAAAGCAGAAATATCTCCCTAAAATGGCGAGTGGGGAAAGCATTGGTGCTTTTGCTTTAACAGAGCCAAGTGCCGGCTCCCATGCCTACAATTTAAAAACAACCGCGGTGAGAAAAGGAGACCGTTACATCTTAAACGGCTCTAAGCATTATATTACCAATGCCGGACTTGCAGATGTGTTCACGGTGATGGCGGTTACAGATTCTTCTAAAGGACCAAAAGGAATTACGTCTTTTATCGTTGAAAAGGATTTCCCAGGATTTAAGTTAGGAAGTAAAGAAAAGAAAATGGGTCTTCATGGTTCACACACATATGAGATTTTCTTCGAGGATTGCGAAGTTCCAGTCGAGAATGTGTTAGGTGAAGAAGGACAAGGGTATGTTAATGCCTTAAAAATATTAGCAAACGGTCGTGCAGCAATGGCAGCAAGAAACCTTGGATCTGCTGATAAATTATTAGACATGTCGCTTGAATTTGCTCATATGCGCGTTCAGTTTGGCAAACCAATTTTTGAGCAACAGATTATTCAACACTATTTAGCTGAAATGGCAACGGAAATTGAAGCGCTTCGTGCTCTTACTTACCATGTGGCAAATCTTGTTGATGAAGGCAAAAATGTCATTAAAGAAGCAGCGATGGTCAAATTACTCGGTTCAGAAACATACGGTCGTGTCGCAGATAAAGCCGTTCAAATTCATGGTGGAATGGGTTATATTTCGGAGTATCCAATTGAACGTTATTACCGCGATGCTCGAATCACGAGAATATACGAAGGAACATCTGAAATTCAAAAGAATATTATCGCTGCTCAATTACATCGGAAATTTTCATAAAAGAAGTCGACAATTTTAAGAGATATTTTTAGCTTGTGATTTTAGCCATTAGAAAAATCAATCAGGTTCCGCGTGACTAACCATCAGTGGGGAATGAAGAACCCCCCTCTGATGGAAGTTTCGCTTTATATAAATCTAGTAAATGAGGAGAGGTCTTTTGCGACTTAAAGATAAAGTTTCCTTTGTAACTGGTGCTGGTGGCCCAATGGGGGAGGCGATTGCACTGCGTCTTGCTGAAGAGGGTGCCAAAATCGTTATTACAGATATTTCTGAAAACAGGTTAAATCAAACAGAAGAAAAACTACTAGAATTTATGGATGCTGATCAAATTTTAGCTATAAGAGCAAATGTGCTGGATTTTGATGAAGTAAAAAAAGTAGTTGAAGAAGCGAATAATCGATTTACGAGGATTGATATTTTAGTAAATGTTGTTGGTGGAATCCGTGATACAACGATGATTAAACCACTTTTTGATATAGATGGAGAACGCTGGGATCATACGATGGAACTTAATTTAAAGGGAACTTTTAATTGTACAAAATTAGTGGCACAAAAGATGCTGCAAAATGGGTACGGAAAAATCGTCAACATTTCTACCATTCATTTTGACGGTGAAAAAGGGTACGCAGATTACGGGGCTGCGAAGGCGGGAGTAGCCTCATTTACGAAAACAGCTGCAAAGGAATTAAGTCCATCTATTAATGTGAATTGTATTGCACCGGGCTTAATTCAAACTTCAATCGTTGACAGAATGGACAATGAAACCCTTGAAGAATATCGTAAAAAGACATTATTAGGTCGGTTAGGCAAACCAATTGATATCGCCAATGCTACTTTGTTTTTAGTCAGTGATGAGTCGGCCTATATCACAGGACATATCCTACCCGTTTCAGGTGGCGTTTGGCCGTCACTGTGACGCCCCGAATTTTCTTGTTCCACGGAAATGTTCCACGGGCAAGGTGTGAAAAATGGGAACAATCTATTATGGATTGTTCCTATTTTTTTTACGCAAAAAGAGTTTTCACTCTCTAATATTTAAATTTAGGTTCTTGGCAAAACATCACCACCATCGATATTCATCGAATTCTTTCTATTAGCTGAATAGGAGAAGATGACATTTTCGGGTGAATATTCCATCTTATATGAATTATAAACTGGAAAATAAGTATACTAATGGACGAAGAAATGCATCGATGCCTTATCTACTTGGAGTGTTAAATATGATGTTTGGATGGAAAAGCCGGTTAAAAATAGGGGGAAAAAGAAAACGATCAGCGCTAAATAAAGAAACAAAAATCACCTCTAAAAACCAGGAGATCAGTGAAAATTTAAGTGACAACCTTAATGATATTAAAGAAGCATTCGGCAATAGTGGTGACTTAGCTATTCGTGAATTTAAAATGGGGAAACCTTCTCTCCATAAAGTGGCGATTATTTATATTAATGGGTTAGCAGATAAGGAGCTCATTGGTCGTTCGATTATCGAAAGACTAATGAGAAACATTAGTGATTCTGAAACTGTTAACCCTCCGTCACCGAGCGAATTATTTACATACATAAAAGATAATATCTTAACAGTTGGAACAGTTGAGGACATATTGGACTGGAATAAACTTTTGTCGTCCCTATTATCTGGGCAAACCATTCTTCTAATTAATGGTTCCAAGCAAGCCATTAGTTGTTTTGTACAAGGTGGCGAGAAAAGAGCGATTGCAGAACCTTCAGGAGAACCTGCTGTTCGTGGGCCTAAAAATAGCTTCACAGAAGCGCTTATTACGAATACAGCTATGGTTCGTCAACGAATTAAAAGCCCGAATCTATGGATGGAAACGATGAAGCTTGGAAACATCACGCAAACAGATATTGCCATTATGTACGTTAATGGGATTGTTAATAACGACCTTCTCACCGAAGTCAAAGAGAGACTAGGTAAAATCGAAGCTGATGAAATTGATGGTGCCAATACAGTTGAAGAATGGATTACCGATAACAGATGGACCATTTGGCCCACTGTACTTGTAACAGAACGTCCGGATATTGTGGCCGGAGATTTAATGGAAGGGCGAGTTGCTATTTTTGTAGATGGTACACCAGAACCGTTAATTTTGCCAGCCACATGGACCCAATTTTTCCAATCGGCTGAAGATTATCATATCAATTGGATCATTGCTAGTTTTTGGCGATTGCTAAGAATCGTTGCACTCTTAATCGCGATCATTGGACCGGCTCTTTTTGTTGCCTTTCTCTCGTACCACCCAGAATTGATTCCGACTCCTTTATTGATTAATCTAGCAGCACAGCGACAAGGAATTCCATTTCCAATCTTTATAGAAGCCTTGTTAATGGAATTTACATTTGAAGTGTTACGCGAAGCTGGCGTTCGCTTGCCACGGCCAGTTGGGCAGGCTGTTTCCATCGTTGGTGCACTTGTTATCGGACAAGCAGCTGTTGAAGCAGGAATTGTTTCAAGTGCTATGGTCATTGTCGTAGCAGGGACAGCGATTGCTAGTTTTACGATTCCACTTAATCAGATGATGAATGCTGCGCGTTTAATCCGGTTTATTATGATGATTTTTGCAGCTTCTTTCGGGCTATACGGGCTTGGGATTGCCGTCATTTTATTAGTCGCCCATACTTGCAGCATCCGTTCTTTTGGGATTCCTTATTTAGCTCCTTTTGCCCCACTTATTTTAGCTGATTGGAAGGATACCATCATTCGTTTGCCAAGACCGTTATTGTCAAAGCGCCCTCGCTTAATTAGTCAAATGAAAACAAAGAGGACAGATCAGACTCAGGAGCATGGACCTTCACCAAGAGGAAAATAAAGGACAACGAATGAAAGTAGGAATCATATGAAGCATAAACTATCTCTCATGTTTTTTCTGATCCTATCTGTCATTGTACTTTCAGGCTGCTGGGATCGGAAAGAATTACAAGATATCGATATCGTAAGTGCAATTGGTATTGATAAAGGCTCCGATGATGTCGAAAACAGATTAAGCGTCACCGTTCAAGTGATAAATGAAGGGCTAATAGGTGGTGGATCACAGCAAGCAGGAAAGGTGGAAGGGACTCCTGTTTCGAGTTATACGGCTTCAGGTAGTACAGTTGCGGAGGCCCTCCAAAAAATTGCGCCAAAATTACCTCAGGAACTTTTTTTTCCTCATGTCCAATTAATAGTGATTGGGGAGGAATTGGCAAAGCAAGAGGGCATTCAAGACTTATTTGACTGGATTGAACGTGATCCCCAATTCCGGACCCTTTTTCCAATTTTAATTGTTAGAGACAACAGAGCAAAGGATGCTCTTCAAATTTTGACCCCTTTAGAACCTATTCCTGCTGGTAAAATTGCTGGCGGCTTAGAGGCCACCCAAAAAACATGGGGAAACTTTGCGATTACCCGTGCTGATAAAGTCATTCAACAATTGAGTGGAGAAGTGGCACAACTAATGGGGATTCAGATAACTGGTGATCTAAAAGAAGGGAATAAGTTAACAAATGTCCAACAAATCTCACCTCAGGCAGAAATTGAAATAAAAGGACTGTCTATTTTAAAAAATGGAAAACTCGTTAAATGGCTGGATTTGGAAGAGTTTCGTGGTGTTACATGGATTAATAATGAAATGAAAAAAACGGTTATAAATCTTGATTGTAAAAACAAAAAGAAGGGCTTAGCCGTTGATATAGTGCGTTCCAAAAGAAAACTTAACGTTCAAATAAAAAATAATAAACCGGTTATTCATCTTACAATACGGTCTGAAAGTCATATTTCAGAAGTTCAATGTCCAATCGATTTAAATAAACATGAAACGATTCAAGAACTTGAAAAACAGCTGGAGGAGGCAATGAAAGAGGAAATCATGTTGGCGCTAGAAACCGCCAAAGAACAAAAAACTGATATTTTTCGTTTCGGTGAAGCTATTAACCGTGAAGATCCTCAATTGTGGAAAGAAATAAAGGAGAAATGGAATGATGAAATTTTCCCCGAAACAAAAGTTACAGTGGACGTGAAAGCTTTTATTCGCCGATCTGGTCTACGAACAAAACCATATGTAATGTGAACCTTTCATAGGTGGTGTTCGTTTTCCCCTTTATAACCACCTATTTATTTTTAAAAGGGACTAACTTCTAAAAAAGGGGCTAAGCTGCGATGGAGAAAGCCAAAATTAGTGTCATACAATTATTTGCTCTCATCGTTCTGTTTGAACTTGGGAGCGCCCTTGTCGTAAACCTAGGCATTGGTGCTAAAAAAGACGCCTGGCTAGCGATTCTTTTAGGAATGTTAGTAGGAATCGTCTTATTTTTCATCTATTACTTTTTATTTCGCCAATATCCAAACGTGCCGTTTACCGGGTACGCCAGAGAAATATTCGGAAAATACGTTGGATGGATAATTGGTCTATTTTACGTCATCTTCTTTGTGTATTCTGCGTCCCGAAATGTGCGTTACTTCGGTGATTTACTGCTTTCATCGACAATGCCAGAAACACCGTTATTAGCTCTCAATATCTTATTTGTTCTTACCATTTGTTATGTCCTTTATCTAGGGTTTGAAGTATTTGCACGGACGTCAGAAGTATTGATTGTTGTGTTGATTGTATTCGGATTAATAGGAAATGTTTTTGTGTTTTTTTCAGGAAATGTCGATCTTAATCATTTGCGGCCATTTCTCGAAGATGGATGGAAGCCAATCCTAACAACTGTCTTTCCACTTTTATCTGTGTTTCCTTTTGGAGAGTTGATTGTCTTTGCGATGCTGCTCCCTTATTTAAATCGCCCCGAATTAGCGAAGAAAGTATCGCTGTCTGCCATTATTACAAGTGGGCTTGTCTTAAGCTGGACAATGGGGTTAAATATCTCCGTTCTAGGTATTGAAGATGTGGAGAGGTCAACTTTCCCTTTGTTATCAACGATCGGAAAAGTCAACCTTTTTGAGTTTATCCAACGACTGGATGCAATTGTTGTCTTTACTTTTCTAATTACAATGTTTTTCAAAACATCCATCTATTTCTATGTTGCCTTAATTGGAATCGTCGATTTGTTTAAGTTAAAAAACCATCAACCGATGGTTTTACCAGTTGGAGTTATTCTCATCCTGGTATCGATGCTTATGGCCTCAAATTATACAGAACATACGGAAGAAAGTCGCAACATTGAACCCTATTTCCTCGATCTTCCAATTATGGTGATTATTCCGTTGCTCATGCTGTTCGTTACGCTCATTCGGAATCGGTTCAAACAGAAAGGGAACTAGAGCTATTTGCTCAGGACGATCCCTTTTGTTTGTTTGCTTTATTTTTCACACTAAACATCAGTTGTTGACCAATTGTCAGAAAAAAAATAAAGGCTAACATGATTATCTCTCCGGTTTCAATGACCCAAAATGGGCTAAATAAATTGAATAGGGCTTGATAGAAGGTAAAACCTAACATAATGTCCATGAACAAACAAAGGAACATCGTTAATAAAAAAATCAATAGACAAATTCCTAAAGCTTTCATCAATTTTTCTCCTTATTAGTATGATGTAGAGATAGTATTTGCAACAAGTGGGAGCTTTAACAGAGGAAGTGACGCCCCGAATTTTCTTGTTTCACGGAAATGTTCCACGGGCAAGGTGTGAAAAATGGGAACAATCTATTATCGATTGTTCCCATTTTTTTGCGTTCAGTGGAAGTCACTGTTCGTATTAGAATTTTAATAGATAAACCCAAGTTTTTTCGCTTCAAATCGCAGTTCATCGCGGAAGTTTGGATGAGCGAGTTTGATTAAGTCTTCTGTTCGCTGCGAAATGCTTTTTCCTTTTAAACGGGAAATTCCATATTCGGTGACGACATAATCGATATCATTTTTTGAAGTTGTTACAACTGAGCCTGGGGCTAACATAGGTCTGATTCTAGAAATCGTACCGTTTTTTGCGGTCGAATGCATACAAATAAAACCTTTGCCATTTTTAGAGAATTGAACGCCAGTACCAAAATCGGCTTGACCTCCAGTTGAACTATAATATTTTCCGGCAACCGTTTCTGATGCACATTGACCGTAAAAGTCAATTTCAGTAGTTGCGTTTATCGTCGTCATCTGATCTTCTCTAGCAATCACTCGCGGATCGTTTACATAATGAACCGGTAACATTTCAATCTGATCATTATCGTCCATAAAGTCGTATAAATCCTTCGAACCTAAAGCAAAACTAGCAACGATTTTTCCAATATGGGTGTTTTTTTCCATCCCGGTGACGATCCCTGCTTTAGCGAGCTCGGCAATTCCATCTGTTAACATTTCGGTATGAATACCTAGATTCCGATGATTTTTTAATAAGCTAGCAACCGCGTTCGGAATCCCGCCGATTCCAACTTGTAAAGTGGAGCCGTCATTAATGCGTTCCGCAATATATTCGGCAATTTTCATATCTGTTTCGGTAATTGGTGGCGATTGAATTTCAACTAGGGGAGCGTCATGATGTATAAAGCCTAAAATTTGCGACAGATGAATGCGAGTTTCACCATGTGTATGCGGCATAAATTTGTTGACCTGTAAAATAAAAGGGACTTTTCCGATAAAATAGGCAGCATAATCAGCCTCGGTTCCAAGTGTGAAAAAACCTTCATTATCCATTGGTGAGGCTTGGCAAATAACGAACGGTTTTTTCGTCGTTTTTTCAAGCAGCATCGGCATTTGGTGAAAATGGTTTGGAACTAACTCACATGTTCCATTTGAAAATGCCTGTCGGGCAAAAGCATTCATGAAATAGGAAAAATACTGAATATGCGGATATTGCCCATGCATGTAATTTCTGTCTCTCAATTCAAACATTTGATGAATCCTTAAAGCCGTAAAATGGTGTGGGTTTTCATCAATTGCGGATAAGATTATATCCGGTTCTCCATTTCCAAGAGGAATGATCAGATCAGCATCGTCTTCGATTAAATTAAGAATGTCATGAAGGCTTTTTTCTTTTCTATTCATACGAGTGGTCCTTTCCAAGTTAATCATGTTTTAATTATAGCGTATAGAGCAATCTTATGAACAGAAACAATCTATATAAAGACAAGCCAAGTCATCGTGTTGGCGATGATTCGTAAAAGAATACGATCGTTAATTGTCAAAAATCCTTTAAAATTTTCCGAATATACAATAAAATAAATCATGAACAGAGATTCTAGTAATCAAAAGAGTTTTCTAACAAACGTTTAGGGGGAATTTTTAAATGGCAACTGAAAAGATTGAAACATTAGCGGAGCTTTTATGGCAAGCAGAACTGTCAGGAGAAAGTATTCAAGCTTTAACAGAACGTGAACCACAACTAAGTATTGAAGAAGCCTATCAAGTACAGTTACATAATATTGATAAAAAAGTAAAGCAAGGTCAAAAAATAATTGGGAAAAAAATTGGTTTAACTTCGTTAGCAATGCAACAATTGCTAGGAGTCGATCAACCTGATTATGGAATTTTACTAGATGGGATGTTAGTAGAAAATGAAGGCCAAGTTCCGTTTTCACGCGTCATGCAACCGAAGGTAGAAGGGGAAATCGCGTTTGTTCTCAAGGAAGATCTAGTGGGCCCAAATGTGACAACAGAAGATGTCTTACGTGCGACCGATTATGTTTTGCCATCGATTGAAATTGTCGATAGCCGCGTAAAAGATTGGAAAATCAAACTTCCGGATACGATTGCCGATAATGCCTCATGTGGGTTATTTTTAGTTGGAAATCAACCTTTCTATCTTTCAGATGTTGATTTAAAGAAGGTCAGCATGACTCTCGAGAAAAATGGGGAAGTAATCAATTCAGGTGTCGGTGAAGCGGTGTTAGGGGATCCAGCACTCGCTGTTGCATGGCTTGCCAACAAGCTGCATGAATTTGGTATTACTTTAAAAGCAGGCGAAGTGATTTTATCAGGAGCGCTGTCAGCGGCGGTTTCAGCAGAGCCGAATGATGTGTTCGCGATGAAATTCGATACACTTGGCGAAGTTCGTGTTCGTTTTTAATTTATTTAGTAGCTAGAAAAAGAAGCTTCAAATGGATGTAGGGGCTTTAATGTTTGTGTTTGACTTATTATGACAGTGCGGTTCTTAAACGGGTTTTCCATTGAGAGTTTGGAAAAACGTAAGAACCGCCTTTTGTCTTTCGTGTATTTTAATCATGGTTCCACTTCCAATCAATCATTAATATGTTGTATTGAAAAATGTTTTGATTGAGGTGGGCCGGTGTATTTTTTAAAATCAATTTCAGAGGATGTTCAACGCGCTCAAATAAAGTTTCGTAAACATACAAAAGTGAAAAAACTTGTTTTAGGTGCTTTTCTCGCCTGTATCGCTACGATCTTGCAAGGAGCAGGGGAGGTTTTACCGGGAATCGGTTACATGATTAGCCCCCTTGCCAGTTTACCGATTTTGATTGGTGCGATGTTTTTCATTCAAATGGGTGCAATGGCTTATTTTCTTACGATTTTGTTGCTATTCATTCTGTTTCCAAGTGAACTCATCATTTTTCCTTTTACAACTGGGTTGTTAGCGCTTGGAATCGGCGTAGGTTTTTCTTATGTCAAGAAGAGAGTCTCGATTATTTCGATTGGTGCCATTTTCTTAACGATGGGAATTTTCGGTCTCCTATATATTTTCCAGTTTCCTGTTCTTGGCCCATTCGGATTAAATTCCTTTTCATTCCTTAGTGCGACTAGCATTTTTTCCTTTTCATTCCTTTATAGCTGGCTTTGGGTTGAGCTGGCCCGATTCTTTTTTAATAAAATAAAGGTGAGATCAATTAGTTCAAAAAGAATCATGGAATGATTTCAAAGACAGTTCCTTTGTTAAAGTCAGTTACATTTATAGATCCATGAACCCCTAAAAATAATCTAGTTTGATGCAAATCAGTTCCCAAGCTAACATAATAAGCAGATTCCGACCCAAAATCATAATCGGTTTTAATAACAGTATAATCATTCGTTTGACCATCTGGCCTGTACCTCGTATAAGCGAGTACTCCCCTAGTTAGAGCTTGAGAATCGTCCTTCCGGGCAAAATCCGTAAAGACAACACTGCCTGTTAAATCGGGAATTGCCCTCCCCATATAAGCTTGCACTCCTGTAAGTGCAGTTCCTGCAAACTTATCGGGGCGGGGATCTTTATGGAAATAACTGGTTAAAGGTGTGAGCCGCCCTGATGAAGTTTTTACTGCTTCATCGTAAAAAGCAATCGTTTTCTCGTCTAAACTCGGATGGTCGCTGCACTCCGTTATGAGCTGGGTTGGAAACGCACCTTCCCATCCTCGCCAGCCAAGGTCAATCAAACCAGACAGTCGATTGTTTCTTAAAGAAGCTTGGATGAGCTGAGGAACAGGGATCGGCTGATAATGAACGAATGAAAAAACGGCCTCGACCAACCCCTGTCCGACATTCCCTACGTATTTGATATACTGGTTATAATACCGTTGAAATGAAATGCCTGTTGGATTTCGCACCCCTTTAACGGTTACTGTTAGTGTTTCCTGAATCGGCACGGGAAGTTCATCGAAACGTGTGACGGCAGGTGGATTCGGAATCAATGTATTTATAGCAACATCGATTTCAATAATTTTACCGGCCATTTCCAGATGATCCTGACTTAAATTAAATGGATCATAGCCTGATCCGCCATCGCCGGTTGTTAAAATTAGTTTTCCTGTTTCAGGGGAAAAGTTTAAGCTATTGACCCCGTTATGGTTAAAAAACGGTCTTCTTAGGTTGAGCAATGTTCGTCGTTTTTGATGATGACCGTTCGCTTGGAAAATCCATTCTTCGACTGTATCAATATGATCATACTGCGTTTCTCGATGATTCCACTGGAGGTTTAACGTTTCCGGATCGCATGGATCAGGCTCAAAAGAATCAGGGAGAGCACCTGGTCCTTCTGTCCCCGCGACTGAATAATGAAGGTAAAACAGACCGTTAGAATAAAAAAGGGGATGAAACGCGAGCCCTAGCAATCCCCGTTCATCATAGCCACCCGAAGAACCAAGTTTTATGACGTGCGAGCGAATGTCTAAAAATGTTCTTAAACGTCCATTTTCTATGTAAAACATCTCGCCAACCTGAGTGGCAATAAATAATTTTTCCATTGTGTCACCTGGAAGAATCGTTGTTTTTAAAACTGTCGGTAAATTAATCTGATCTACAAGCGGCCGGAGGCGAACTTTTGTTTTTTTCAATAAACTCTACATCCCTTCTTATTGTTTTCTTTTATAAAGAATATGGGAAGAGCCATTTTGTTAGTACGATTTGATTATTTTCGGTGTGGAGGAAAGTTCCCAAACTTTTCGTGTATGTTATTTAAAACAGTCTTTGTAAAAAGTATAGTCTGTCATTAGCTGCGGATCTCATTTTTAATGTTGCTAAGTTACATATAATGTTTGTCAAAAAAATTTTAAGATTTATACGTTACTTTGACATAAAGGTCTTACCTAGGGAAGGTGAATAGGGTCTATACTTATAGATACAATCTATAATATTAATAGACTTATAAACACTACAGTTCTTTTTGGATAAAAGATCCCCCCGTTTTTTCCACGTTTGTTAAGTAAAACTAGATAAAAAGAATGTCTTGTAATCTTTCAAGTGAAATTCATCACAAAGGTAAAGGGTCTAACTCCATATCCATCAAGTTAACTTGAAAGTAAAGGGAAATGGGCTAATATTTTTGGGCTTAACCTGAAAATAGGCATACTCAAATAAGCCTTATCATTAAATTTTTTTAAACGTAATAGGATTAAGCTGATCCCTTGGTAGGCTTCCCGATTGTCCTTTCATAGGAAACTTTCATTATATCAAATACAGTCAGCTTCTTTTTCCTATGACTTTTTTTCCCGTTTTTCTCTATCTGGGAATAGATCCTGTTTAGAATATCTAGGATGGAAGTCGTACTGAAGCTTATCGCTTCAAACAGCGTTGGAATAAACTCCATGATGATTGAAATGGACTTGTATTCACTCGTTTCTCTTTTCTTTTTTCTCAGTAGATACTCCCTTGCCTGAAAGGCGATTGTCGAACTAATCAA
>NZ_WOFU01000014.1 GCF_016879755.1 Bacillus sp. B15-48 | reverse complement strand
GCTGGCAGATTGAGATCCTGTTCAAGACATGGAAGTCCCTGTTCCAGATCCACAAAGTGAAAAAGATGAAGATGGAACGATTTGAATGCCATTTATACGGAACATTGATATCCCTTTTGATTAGTTCCACAATCGCCTTTCAAGCAAGGGAGTATCTACTGAGAAAAAAGAAAAGAGAAACGAGTGAATACAAGTCCATTTCAATCATCATGGAGTTTATTCCAACGCTGTTTGAAGCGATAATCTTCAGTACGACTTCCATCCTAGATATTCTATACAGGATCTATTCCCAGATAGAGAAAAATGGAAAAAAAAGTCATAGGAAAAAGAAGCTGACTGTATTTGATATAATGAAAGTTTCCTATGAAAGGACAATCGGGATGGCTACCAAGGGATCAGCTTAATCCTATTACGTTTAAAAAAATTGAATGATAAGGCTTATTTGAGTATGCCTATTTTCAGGTTAAGCCCAAAAATATTAGCCCATTTCCCTTTACTTTCAAGTTAACTTGATGGATATGGGGTACGTCCCCACGCTTCCTCCATGCTTCCCTTTGAAATTCCTGTTATGCTTTCGGAGGTGTTCCTTCAGCGTTTGAAACAATTGCATCGATTTGGACTAAAGCATCTTTTGGTAAAGCTGATACGCCAACTGTTCTTCGTGCAGGAACACCGCCTGGGAAGAATGTTGTGTAAATTTCGTCTACCGCTTCAATATCAGCGATATTTTTAAGGTAGATATTTACTTTAACCACATCGTCCATAACGTGGTCGATACTTTCTACAATTGCCTTGATATTTTTTAAGCACTGTCCAGCCTGCTCTTTTACACCACCAGCTACCATTTCACCAGTTTTTGGATCCAAAGGTAATTGAGCTGAAAGGTGATTGTAATGAGAGAACGCTACAGTTTGTGTAGATAGAGAACTCTTGGGTGCATTTTCAGTGTTGTTTGCCCATATAACGATTCCATGCCTGTCTTCAACAGCTTGTGGAGGTGTACCATCGCCGTGTGACACCACTGCTTCAATTTGTACCAAAGCATCCATAGGTAAAGCTGAAGCTTCAACTGTTGTCCGTGCAGGAACATAGGCTGCGGCCCTGGCGATAGCCGAATCTGGGAAAAATGTTGAATAAACTTCGTCTACGGCTTCAATATCCGAGAGGTTTTTAAGGAAGATAGAAATTTTAACAATATCGTCAAAAGGAACGTCGATACTTTCTAAAATTGCCTTGATATTTTTTAAGCACTGTCCAGCCTGCTCTTTTACACCGCCAGCTACCAATCTACCCGTTTTTGGATCGATAGGTAATTGAGCTGAAAGATTATTGTAATGAGAGAAAGACACAGTTTGTGTAGATAAACAACTTGTTGGTGCATTTGCCGTGTTATTTGTAAGCTTAATGAGGTCGCCTGCTTGTGGTGCGTTTGGAATTGTACCTTCACCGTTTGAAACAAGTGCTTCAATTTGTACTAAAGCATCCATAGGTAAAGCTGCAACTGCGACTACCGTCCGTGTAGGAACATAGGTTGGGAAGAATGTTTTATAAACTTCGTCTATAGCGTCCATATCCTTGATATTCTTAACGAATACAGTGATTCTAACAATATCGCTCATCACATGATCGATGCTGTCTACAATTGCCTTGATATTTTTAAAGCACTGGTCAGCCTGCTCTTTTATACCACCAGCTACCAATTTACCAGTTTGGGGTTCGATAGGTAATTGAGCTGAAAGATTATTGTAATGAGAAAAAGCTACAGTTTGTGAATATGGACCGATATCGTTTGGAGCATTTTCCGTATTTCTTGCTAATACTGCGTTATAGTCGCTCATGATAGTATTCCCCTTTTAGATATATTTTCCACTCAAGTTTCGCCCCGAAAAAACCGGTCTAAACCATGGGCTCAACCGATGGTGTTCTTCACGTAGTTGAAAAAACAATTCTTACTAGACACAGACTTCGTTTTTGAGCAAGTGATATTTTGGTTTAACTCGCAGCCTAGTTATATCAAGGCTTTATTGCCTGATTTCTGCTGCGAAACTTCAGTTAGTAACCCCTCGAGTGGTTACTATGGGGCAATTATAGCAGGCATTCTTCGTGTTGACTACATGTCATTCAGGAAATAATTGACAAACCTTTTTACCATTGTTGTTTAAAATGAATATAGACAGATTTAGAATTAGTGACATAAAAACTTGGGGGATTTAGTTTGTTGGTAAGCATAGGGACGCGGTAAGCATAGGGATTACCCTATGCTTCCAAGGAAATTTTATCGTTGGCCTCACCGTTACTTTACAGCAGATCATCATGGTTACCTATCAAACTTGGCATATACTTTAAGCTGCAACCTCCGCTAGATTCCCAGGAACTTCCTATTTGTTTCAATCATCAACCCACTAAACAATAATTAATATTAAAAAGAAGCACAAGGTACGTCCCCATGCTTCCAAAAGAAATATCGGGGTCAGCGCATAATGGCAAATAAGAAAAGTGCCATTATGTGCTGACCCCATTTATCTAGTTATTTAGTTAATAATATATAGGTAGGACAGTATTGTGTAGTGAGTATTTATTTCTCACCAACTTCTTTAAGTAACTGGTTTATTATGCTTTTAGATATCCGAAATTTTTTCGAAACTAGCAATTCTATCAATGGTTTAATTTCATTTATCATTTCTTTTTGTTTTGCAAGTTTCAAAATACCGAGAAGACCTAATGGTTTCAGCATCAATGCTTCAGCAAAGTTTCTAGCTGACTTTTCATCAATAATAACAATACTAGCATCGATTTCCTTCGCACCGACGATAACCTCTAGCTCACCTTTATGCAAGCGTCCATAAGATTTTGCTACAAAATCTTGATCTTGTACTTTATGGATTTTAACAAGCCCTTTAGCAACAGCATTTCTTAACTCCTGTTTCCCTATTGCTTGTTCACTGCCCTCATTCACAATTTCATTATATACTTCTTCTGGTATATAAATATCAAACAGTTCCCATAGTAATTCAAGACGACCAATAATAGATAAACCAATAATCGGACTAGTATTACATATTGCTTTCATCTTCTTTTCCATCTTCTTTTAGGATAAATTCAATTGTTTCATCGTCTTGCTTTTTATGTTCATCTGTATATTCAGCCCAATGAATATTATGGTCAATTAAGATTTCAATAAAATCTGATAAGCTTTTTCCACAAAGCTCAGCTGCTCGTGCAAGTGTCAGTTTTCTTGCAGTAAATAAATACATAGCTAATGATAAATTAACATCTTCATCAATTGATTCCACATTTTTTCCTTTTAAAAAAGGCAAAAACTCAGGGTTAATTCCAACTTTTGCTTTTGATTCCTCCATTGCCAATGGGATCATCCCTCTCTGCAAATTCGTTATTTTAATTATAACATCTGAATGAAATAACAAGATACATTCATTTAGTGATTTAGCTCAACCAGAATGTAGTCAACTTCCCTTTAGCACACTAAGAGCTAGAAAAATGCAAATTCCATTCTTTGGAAGCATAGGGACCCTACGCTTCCAAAGAAATTTCATCGTTGGCCGCACCGTTACTTTACATCAGATTTTAATGGTTACCTATCAAACTTGGCATATACTTTTAGCTGCAACCTCCGCTAGATTTCCAGGAACTTCCTATTTGTTTCCCACATCATAAAAAATCATCAACCCACTAAACAATAATTAATATTAAAAAGAAGCACAAGGTACGTCCCCATGCTTCCCCTTTCAAACCGTCCCTTTGTTTCTTCATTTATCTTCAACCTTATTATTTTAAATATTCCAAAATAACTGATAAGATATTCATATTCATCTACTATTATAGAAAGAAGTTGAAAAAGGAATGAACAAAACACTAAAAGATGTTGAGTATTCAATTCTGGACTTGGTTCCTATTAATGAAGGAAGTGACGCAACACTTCTTTTAAACATTTGGCCGATTTAGCTCAACATGCAGAGAATTGGGGTTATAAAAGATATTGGTTAGCTGAGCATCACAATAAGCCGGGAATTGCAAGCTCTGCGACTTCTATTTTAATTGGCCATATCGCTACGAATACATCAAAAATTCGAGTGGGTTCAGGGGGAATTATGCTGCCTAATCATGCTCCACTCGTAGTAGCCGAACAATTCGGAACATTAGAAACGCTATTTCCTGGTCGAACCGACTTAGGTCTTGGCCGTGCTCCAGGAACGGACCAGCCTACGGCATCAGCTTTACGTCGTAACGTTAGAAGTGATGGACATGATTTTCCTGAACAAGTGGCAGAACTAAGAGCTTATTTTAGCCCTGTGACCAGAGAAGTGAATGCCATCCCTGGCAGAGGTCTTCAAATACCGACTTGGCTTCTTGGCTCAAGTGGCTATAGTGCTCAATTAGCTGCAGAACTTGGTCTCCCTTTTGCCTTTGCGAATCATTTTTCACCAGAAAATACATTGCCCGCTCTCTTACCTTATATCGAAATCGGTTTAAACCATCGCCTATCTTGCAAGAGCCGTATGTCATGATTGGTACCAATATTATTGCTGCCTATACGGATGAAGAAGCAGAAAAACGATCAACCTCCATGCTGCAACATCATCTTGGACTTATTCGTAATAAGCAAGTCCCGCTTCAACCTCCAGTTGATGATATCGATGCCCTATGCAGCGCTTATGAAAAAACAATTTTACAGCAAAAATTAGCAGGCTCCATCATTGGCAGCCGCGAGACCGTCAAAACAAAACTCGAAAAATTTGTGGAAGAAACACAAACAGATGAAATCATTATAAACAGCCAAATTTTTGACCATCAAGCTCGCTTACAATCCTACGAAATCGTAGCGGATATCATTCGAAACGCATAAATGAACAAAAAATGGGAGGATAAACTAAACTGGAATAAGGGAAGCATAGGGGAAGCATAGGGACGTACCCTACGCTTCCGGAATAACATGGAATAACAAGGGGACGGACCTTGTGCTCCTTTTGGAAGCACAAGATACGTCCCCATGCTTTTCCTTGATTTTTAAGAATTTGAAGACCTTCAAGTTATGAAGGTCTTACTTTATTTCTACCAAACGGACAGCCTTGTTCTTGTATCGTTTTCATTAGTAATATATTCAACATCTTCAAATCTACAATCTCGTGCGTTTTTGTAAAGGAGTTCAAGTTTGTCTTTATCCTTACAGTAGATGGTCGCATAACAACTGTCCACCACTAACAAAACAAGTTCACAATCACTTTTCGTAAATTCTTCATAAGTGTTGATTTCGGCAATCTTCCCTTTTGGATATGCCTGCAAATCAGCAAAAATAATATAATAGCTATTGTTTTCTAACAATTCTTTGAGTGCAATTCCTTCCATCACCTTTTTATCTTCGGGGAAAAGGTCTTCACTTAATTCATTATTCATTATCTTATATGACTCTCCACTACCGATTCGCCAACTGAAAGCAGTAATATCAATTGGCTTTAGTACGTCACCAAGAAAAGTCCCATATTCATTTGGCAGTTCAAAACTGATTCCTCGTTTCATAAAACACCACTCCCCGAAATTACTGAACTCAAGTCATAATCCGAAACTGTTGGAAAAGTTTATCGTTGATTCTTTTCGCTAATGTACTCATGAGTCTATCATGGTTCACCTTATAAAAGAACTTTTCTAAATCTATGTCTGCCACCCATCTATATTCAACTTTTATATATCCCTTTGCCTTCCTAACTAGCCTTGTATGTTCGTGTTCCTCGGACCGGAAGTTTGCCGCCTGCTTCCTTCAGATTCCGAGTCACCACGGACACCCTTGCGCTAAGCTAACCACTACTTCTTCCTTCATGGTTGGGAACTCTCACCCTAGAGATTACACCCATGCCGGGCGCACCAAAAAACAGCCAACTTCATTAAAGCTGACTGTTTATGTACTTCGCAAACAAATGAATATGGGTACCCTCACACAAAGTCAAAACTCTAGCTTTGAAAAAAGAGGCTAGACCTACTGGCATTTCTGGCTATTTCTTGAGGAAAGTTCCTGCAGTTATTCCACCGCCAATAACCATATCCGAAATGATGCAACACAGCTATTGAGTTTCCATTGAATTTTTAACACTACCTAGGGAGGATAGGCTATCTAATGACACAAATTGCTCCTTCCATATGTGAAGGTTAGACATCCCTAGCTTGAACCACTCGTTTGAGTGACTGAATTTGACCTAAGTGCGTCGCTTCATGTTCCGCCATCATGGCGGCAATTTCTCCAAAAGTCTCCAATCCCAGTGGGTTTGACAATTTTTCGGCAAAGGCTTCATCAGGAATATCCTGAATGCGGACAAGCTGCTCTTTTAATTCAGCAAAAAGAGTTTCTAATGATGGAACTCCTTCTGTCCATTCCCGCGGTTTTGATCCAGTGTCAAAAAAAGTGGCATATTCAGCAGGTAGCGTCCCTTTTCCTGGGAATAAATATAGTTCTCCTGTAGTTAGGATATGTCCTACTTGCCACTGAATATGGTTATTGAAACCATCTGGAATCACCTTAGCCGTCTCCGGGGAAACATCCTCTAGCGCTTTCATGATTCCTTCTCTTGTTCTAGCAAACTGCTGTTTAATAAGATTGACCATATCTTTCCCTCCTAACATAGTAACTAACATAAAATATAATTCGAATTATCAAAAGAGTCAAAAAAATAGCTCATGAGATAGAGAAGCTTGATTTGGAGTGGCGGGCATGAGCTTACTTTGGCAAGGCAAGCATTGTTTTTAATAAGCTGGAATAAAAGTCATGCCTGCTGAGGCTCGATATCAAGGAATTTAAATAGTCCACTAAAAATGGATAAAAGACAAAAAAACAAAAAAATTCTCAGTATATGCTAGATTAAAAAAGAAACGATAGCTGCTTATACACCTTGAATGACACCCAATCACCTGCATGGATGATCAAGTCAGCCGTCCTACAGTCTTTCAAAAGTGGTTCCGGCAGCTCTTTCCTTCTACCAGGAATATGCGTATCTGATGTGACGACAATTTTCAATGACGAACACTCCTTTTAAAACTTTCTGCTCTGCTTAGTGTTAACCGAATGAGAAAGACCATGCAGGGTATAGATGTTTTTAGACATGGGGTGAGTTCGATATAATATTCCGATGCTACTAAACCAACCGTTTTCATTTTCACTCTGAGTGCCTTTGGTTCACTTTAAATAACATATAAAAGCTAGCTATTCAAACAAGCTAGCTTTTGTATGTTATTTGGACTTATTTTAAACAATGAATCTTTTAGATATATGTAGGATTGAGGTATTTTCTAAATTCTCTTGGGAATAAAATTTATGTGCAAAATCAGAATCTAAAGTAGCAAAGTAATTCGCCCCATGTTGTTTCGCTACAGACAGATGGAGAGCATCCTTCACCTCTAATTGAAATTCTTGCATAAATTCTTGTGCTTTATAAAAAGTTTCCTCATCGGATGATACATGTTTAGCTCTAATACCGAAGAACTCATCTAAGCTACTGAATAAATTGTTAAAAATTTGCAACACATAATCGTAATAAATACTGAGAGAACCACGGTCCTGATAAGATTCTTTATATCTCTTAATAAGTTCTTTTACAGGGATAAAAACTTCTCTTGATTGGCGAAATTTTGCCAATTCACGTTGATCCACTAAGTTCACTAATTTCATTGCAACAGATTCGTCACCTAATATAGCTTGATCATGTGGCGAAAGCTCATCTTTCAGTACGAATTTGCGAAATGCTGTGTGAATAACGTTATAAATATGACCAATGAAAAGGTGTTGTACGACTTCCGAGAAAACATGATTACTAATTAATAAATGTTCAATTCTATCTTTTTGCATTTTCGTTAATACTCGTTCTACTAATTCTCCTTCCTCGTCACCATTTGCATCTAAGAAAGCCAATAAAAAACAAGCATCAACGTAAATAAATGCTTGTTCGAAAGAGACAGCGTCAAGATCTTCTAATCTTATTATTTTTTCTGACATTATTAGCCTCTTCTATATAATTGAACAAGAGAATGTCCAGGTGCAGTTTTTATTGCAAGCATTTTTCTTAATTCTGAAATGGATTGAGGTTTTTTAGTATTTGCTTGACTTTCTTGAACAATCTTAGGGAGCGTTTGAACAGTTGACATATCTATCACTCCAAACTTGTTTTTAATTCCATTATATCTATCCCTGGAAGTCTTGTCCATATCGAAATCACCTCGAAACATTTATTTTCAGAATATTTATTCTCTCCGAACTGGAAATAGAACTGCTTTTAATATTCCCCTATTTTTCCACAAATTATTTTTATCTTTTGGGAATTAACTCCGATGCTATGGGGTCCCCCACCCAATTAACGTATTAGTTGAGTGAGGGACTGACCCAATGTATCTGGATTAATAGATTTTGCTATTCTTCGGATGGGACAATCTGGTATAAAGCTAGACTCAAAGTAGCTCATATCCATGAAAAAATTGCTAATGCACGAAAAGATTACTTAGATAAAACCTCTACTAAGATTGTCTAGAACCACGACATAATCGGAATAGAAGATTTGTCAGTAAGTAATATGCTCAAAAATCACAACCTAGCAAAGGCAATTAGTGAAGCATCGTGGTCAAAATTCAAATCAATGCTTGAGTACAAAGCAAAATGGTACGGAAAACAAGTTGTAACAGTTGCGAAGAATTTTCCCTCTAGCCAGCTTTGCTCAATTTGTGGATATCAAAATAAAGACGTTAAAAATCTCGCATTGCGTGAATGGAGTTGCCCCAATTGTGGCAGCACTCACCAAAGGGATATTAACGCAGGATTAAATCTGAAGAATGAAGCTATAAGACTTCTAACCGCAGGAACTGTGGGGTTCGCCTAATCAATTAGAAGCCAATAGGTTTCTGTACTTAGGAATCTCGTGGCTTTAGCCATGAGAGTGTTCAATATTAAGTTCATCTTGTAAATGATTAGCAGTATTCCACATTTGGAGAAATTCATTAATAAAACTATTTAACATATCCCTATTATTTGAACATATTATATTCTCCCAATTTCGATTCATAGCTCGCACTGTAAAATTAAATGAACCTGTACATACTTCATTATCATCCAATCTCCATGTTATGATAGTGAGGGAACTAAAACTTGTCAGCAAAAGTGGAAAACTAGTCTCCAAACCGCAAATCATCAGATATATGAAAAGAGGGAGGAATCGTAAGGTGATTATTCATCCAATCAAAGCCTATTCTGATAATTACATATGGTGCATTCAAGAAGAAACAGAAGCAGTTGTCGTTGATCCGGGAAAAGCGAAAGTTGTCCTTGATTACCTCGAAGAAAAGCAGCTTCATTTGGCGGCCATTCTTTTAACACATAAGCATGAAGATCATACCGGCGGGGTACGGGAGATTGTAGCGAGACATCCGGAAAGTCCTGTTTATGGACCGAAAGAAACAGAGGCCTTGGCGAACCGTGTTGTAGAGGAAGGGGACTCCTTTAACTTGTTGGGCCAAACTTTTCATGTCTCCGAAACGAGAGGTCATACGCATGGCCATATCAGTTTTTTAATGGGAGATGCTCTCTTTTGCGGGGATGCCTTGTTTTCAGCAGGATGCGGTCGGGTTTTTACCGGCGATTACGAAGCTCAATATGAAACCTTGCAGAAATTTAAGCGCTTGGATGATAATATAAATGTTTATCCCGGTCACGAGTATACCGAAATTAATTTACGTTTTGCATACGACATGCGGCCGGATAATAAAAAAATTTCCAAAGCATTGGAAGAAGTCCGGGAATTGCGTGCAAACGGACAGCCAACACTCCCGACAACGATTGGCAGGGAGAAAGAAATTAACCTCTTTCTGCAAGGAGAAACATTGGAGAACTTTATCGAATTGCGCAACGCCCGTGATGACTTCTAGCGGGATTCGAGTCGGAGTGTAGAAACAGAGTTCAAAACAATTACTGGGTTGCTTTTTGCCTAATGATAAATAGCGAAAATGGAAAAGACAAGAATTTCAAAAAAGTTACAGCACCTTCCTGGAAGAAATCGAATCGAAGTAAAAGCAGACGACACACCAATCATTCACTATCGGTTTGCGCCCCCTAATATTGCATAGAGGCAAGAAGTTTAAGCTTTCTTGCCTCATTTTTTCATTTAAAATGATCTGCGCCACAGACTCCACATGTGGAAACATATCCACCGGCTGCACTTCGACCGTCTGATAGCTTCCATCCTCTAAGATCCGTAAAATGAGGTCAGTCCCCCACCGATTTAACGCTTAACTACGGCGGGGGACTGACCCCATGGCCCGCGCTCTAGCCCTTTTAAAAAGGACAAAAACTCAGGGTTAATTCCAACTTTTGCTTTTGATTCCACCATTGCCAATGGGAATCATCCCTCTCTGCTAATTCGTTATTTTAATTATAACATCTGAATGAAATAACAGAATACATTCATTTAGTGATTTAGCTCAACCAGAATGTAGTCAACTTCCCTTTAGCACACTAAGAGCTAGAAAAATGTAAAGCTCAACGGAGATATTATAAACTTTGTATAAAGTTTTCTGACTCATCAGCTATTCGTTTAAATTTAATATTATGGATATAGTGAGAGCTGTCTAATTCAATTAGTTTACTGTTCCTTTGGTCATTGACAAAATCCTTTTGAAATACTACCCACGTTTGTTTATCCCATCCTGTTCCCTGACCATTTGATGAAAACAACAGAATAGGAATATTTGGAAGCTCGTTTTTTGCAACCTTTCTTGCATTTTCTTTAATATGATTAACTTCATAGATCATATTTTTAGTTGATGTTCTGCGGAAAAAAATCACTTTATATAACGCTTTCTCTTCATCTGTCAAATTTCCATATTTTATTGCATCGCTTTCTGTTACATTCGGAATCCACCTTATTAAGCCAGTATTTGCGGCAAATTGACCTAATCGTATAAGGGGCATATTTATATCCATATTTTCATATGCAATTGGAACGGCCATATCCAAACCGACGATTGCTTTTACTTCATTCGGATAACTCTGAGCCCAATACAATGCTTCAATGCCTGACATCGAATGAGGGAATAAAATATATGGTCCTTCAACTTCTGCTTGTAAAAGAGCATTCCTTGTTTCAAATAGGATTGTATCAATTTCCCGTTTAGAATCCGTAACCTCACTAAATCCATAACCTGCCTTTTCAACGACAACAATTTTGTATTTGTCGCTTAATAAAGAATAGAGTGATTTAAAATCTAAAACAGGTGAGCTTGTACCACCACCTGACATAAAAACAAGTGTTTCTTCTCCATTCCCTTCTATATAAACATGCATTTGATGGCCATTTACTTCAACAAGTTGTCCAAAAGGGTTAAATTGTTTATCTTCTTTTGAAAGTTGTATTTGATGGTTAATATAGCTGGCAAATATGATAAATGTAAAAATCCCAATAATAATCGAAACGATTATAGCTAACCGTGTAAACAATCTCACATGCTTACCCCCAAAATAAAGGAATTTATCTATAATATCTATTATATAATCGAACAATAAACAGTTACCGTCGCAGATTTCTCCAAGCTGTTCCCCCAATAATCCCTCATTTTCCACCCTACTTCAAAATATCAATACAATCTAGTTCACGGTTATGAAATCTAGACAACATTGTTTCTGGCTTTAATCCCTTGTCACGTTCAAGCTCGGTAAAAAGGTAGGGAATTAAAAGAAAGTACTTTGCCCTAGTTTGGAGCGTAAATGTTCCTGGAAAGAAGACATTCGCAAACGCATCACGGACAATCCCAATTCCCAACTTATCGATTGCCCCTGGTTCAGAAAGAAGACTAATCACACTTAACATTTTTTTCGTTGTTCTTTTGAAAAATCAATCCAGCCGAATTGCAAACCAGTAATTTTTTCCCTTTCTTGTCATAGTTTAGTTAGCCAAATACCTTTCCGGTCCTTTAAATACTTCACGCACATGCCAATTTAAATAAGAATCATTAGGATAGTATATATCCTCTATCGGTTTTCTAATAATTTGTCCATGGAATTTTAGTAACCACTCATTTAAGCCATGTGTCCCATGCGCTTCCTGGGATACAATCATTTTTCTTTCGTTCGATAAAGTAAAAACTCCTCTATTAAAAAGCTTATGGTGCAGTGCACAAAGAGCGACTCCATTTTCTTCAATATCCGGACCACCTGCTTGATGCCATTTAATATGGGCAGCCTCTATTCCTACTAAGGAATGGCCTAAGCGAACATTAAATCCACAAATCGCACAACTATATACATATGCTCTTAAAATTTTATCCCTAAATAATGGATCACGCGCTTTACGTTTAGTTACTGTTAAATCGAGACCTACTGCCTCTAGAATATCTTCATGAAAAGTTTCAGGAAAATGTTGGTCTAAAATGAATTGTGCAATCTCATTTATTAAATAAGGATTTGAGGATAGCAGCTTATCAGTGAAACTTCAATCAGAGGGGGGGTTCTCATCCCCCACTGATTGTTAGTTGAACCAATCGGGCGTTTACTGGCTGTTGATCCCACAATTACAATTTTTATTACTTTCGAATTCTTGAAGTGGGGGTCTTACAGCCGGTTAACCTGCGATAAACTTCTAGAGTAAATCCACCAGCCACGTTATGAGTAAATAATTCCTTATTATTTAGAGCTTTGTAGTTAACATTTGAATCCAGTTCCCATATTCCATCCCTTATTAAACGGACAAATGGTTCTGCAGGGCGATAGTTTTTTCTAGTCGGACCACATTCTATAAGTAAAGTAGTTAATTTCACTCTTACAATCTCATACGGTAATAATCTCAAATTTTTCGCTTGTAACTGACCTAACGCAAACAAAATCAATAGCGGTTTATGAGGAGCGCGTTCATCTCGCTTTTTCCATATCGTTAAGTTATTGATTTTTTCTTTTAATTCATGAACATCCATATTTATTCACCACATTTGTAATTTACAGTACCGAGTAAATACTATAATTAAAATAGACCTAGGTAAATTATACCATCTATTTTTCTTTACAAGGATATTTTTGCAAAAAGGCCACCTAGGTAATACATTTATGCTTATTTATCCTTACAATATTAAGCACAGTCTCGATGAATTCTAATCTTCTGAAATGTCTTCCAAAAGCGGGGATATGTTTTATGAATAAAGCTTGCAGTTCAGCTTTTTTTTGGGGTTATATGGAGTTATTTTACGGAGGAGTTTCATCGAAGTTGACACGATTTAGGCATGAAAAAGAGGACAAATATTTTTGCCCTCTTTTCACACTGCTTCATATTCACCGGTTTCTGCATTCGCAATAAAGCCATAAACGGATACCGATTTCGGCATAAATGGATGCTGATGAATTAAGTTGATATTCTTTTTTATTCTGATCTTTTCATCAGTAGACCCTATTAACCAATTAAATACATCATTACCGACAACATCAATATATTCAATCGTATCTATCACTCCTTCGGCAACTCCCATTTCCTTAAACTTTGCCAGTAGCTCATCGCGCTGTACCAATTGTCTTTCGGTGCTTCTTTCATCAATAATATAAATTTCTTCTACATTTTCGAAATAAACAGCCCTAATCATATTTCGGATCAAACAGCCGTACGGTTGTGAAATCTCTGTCTCATAACTATTCAAAACCATTAACTCTTCTGCTTTTCTATTCGTAATGTTAGAAAATAACGGATGTAATTTATTATTTATTCCTGTTAGGATCAAAGCTTTTTTCGTCATAAGACTTCCTCCTCTTAAATGATCCATTTAGCAATTTCATAGTATAAAGGTATTCCAAAGATCAAATTGAATGGAAACGTAACTCCTAATGATAAACCTAAATAAATCGATGGATTTGCTCCTGGTACAGACGTTTTTAATGCCGCTGGTGCTGCTATATATGAAGCACTTCCCGCTAATACTCCCATTAACGTAGCTCCGCCAAGAGATAAGCCGACAAGACTTCCAGTTACAACACCAATACTTCCAAACAAGATTGGAGTGAATAGGCCGAAGAGCAGTAATTTAATGCCATGTTTCTTTACTTCTGGTAACCTCTTGCCAGCAATCAACCCCATATTCAGTAAAAATAGAATTAACACACTGCTATATAAATCCATAAACAATGGTTTAACCATTGGTACGGCCCGTTCTCCAACTGCCAATCCAATCACTAAACTTCCTAACAGCAGCAAGATGCTTTTTCCAAATAAACTTTCTTTTATTACTTCCTTATCAATTAATCTGCTTGCTGCCGGCATTATTCCTATGCTTTGTGAAGAAACTTGGAGGGCATCACTGTTTTTCTCAATAATCTTTAATAATACAATAGAAACTAGAATGGCTGGGCTCTCCATAAGAACGACCATTGCATTCATAAACCCTTCGTAACTAGTTCCGCTTTTATTTAGAAACGCGATCGCTGCTCCATATGTGACAATACTGACGGATCCATAAGTGGCTGCAAGGCCGATTGAATTTTCCAAGTCCAGTTTCATTAATTTCGTGATGAAAATCGTAATAAATGGAATGATTGTTCCTAATAATAACGTACCTATAATGGGTCCAAGAACAGCATCCAATGAGTAATACGAAAGCTCGATTCCCCCTTTTATCCCAATTGCAATCAACAAATAAATGCTTAATGCTTCACTTAATCCGGTTGGAAACTTTAAATCAGATTTCACTAAAGCTGCAATAATCCCTAATATGAAAAACAATACAACAGGCGATAATAAGTTTTCTAACATAATCTCAAACATAGTAACCTCCTATATCCATGCATTAAAAAAACCGACAATTTCAGAATCAATGGCATGCATTGGTTCTGAAAAATTGTCGGTTTATTTTCAACTAACTTTATTTGTTATTTGAAAATCTCCCTTTTACTATTCATTAATGTTTACTTTTTATAGTGCTGCTCCAAATCATTCTCCAATTTAAAGATCATGATTCGTTCCCCCGTTTTTGTACTAATGTCGGTATGGAAATTTTTCACTTCTTCACCAGTTATCTTTAAAATAATTTCCTTTAGTCCTTCTAATCCAGACTCAACCAACTCAGACCGGGTTCTTTTAATCGTTAATTTTCCCTCTTTTGTATTACATAATGTATATTCGGCAGGAGATAATACGCCATGTAATGATACAATAATCATATCCCGCAGTATATCGGTCTTTACTGATACCGATCCACGTCCGAGAAAGTCTTTCTCCCACTGTGTCAGTGCTTTGCTTATTTCAGCTTCAACAAACCCTTTTGACTTATTCACAGAATTCCCCTCCACCTAACAAAAAATCGGTATATTTCCTTCTAGTTGCCTAGGCAAGAAATACACCGATTTATCATATTCTTCCTTCTAATAAATAAGATGGCTTTTTCATACAGTCAATATTCAGCGATTAACAATATGCTAAAGCCTTTATTTATATTAGAAGTCAAAATAAAAATCTCTCGAATGTTTAGCTGTTTAATACTTTATCCCGAACATTCAAATTTGTCAACATATATATTTCAAATATTTAAAAACTTCTTTTCTGCTCTATTTGCAAAGTTGCCGTTTCTGTATTTAGTATCAAAATTTGTAAGTAAAGCCTGATAGACACAGAAGAATTCTAAAAAAATATTCATATAAAGAAAAATAATCTATGAAACAAGAAAATCCGTGTTGTCACTATCACGTCAAGGAAGCACAGAGTACGTCCCACGCTTCCCCTTTTCATTATCCCTTATATGCTTTCTGTAATTCCGCAAGATCAAATTTCTTCATTTTAAGAAATGCTTTTGTTACGCGCGCAAGTTGCTCCGGTGTGCCTTTACTCATCATCTCGTCCATCTCACTTGGTACAATCTGCCAGGATACGCCAAACTTATCTTTCAGCCAGCCGCATTGCTCAGCTTCAGGAACCGCAGAAAGACACTCCCAATAGTAATCAATCTCTTTTTGTGTGTCGCAGTTGACCATAAAAGAGAAGGCCTCGTTAAAAAGAAATGAATGGTCATGAGCGCTGTCCATTGCAACAAACCACTGATTTTCCAATTTAAAATCAGAGAACATAATCGTTCCTTCTTTGTCAGGTTCCATGTCTTTAGGGTAGCGAGCGAGATGTCCCTGCTTTGCGTTCTTAAAGACGGATAAATAATAATTCATCGCCTCTTCCGCATTGCCGCATTGATCTCCGACAAACAATAGGGACGGAACAATGGCTGGCCGCTCTTCACCATCTGGATTGGTAAGGATTAACTGCCAGGACAAACCATACTTATCCTGAATCCAGCCATATCGCTCACTGAACGGGTACTGATCAAGCGGCATTAACACAGTGCCACCCTCTGACAATTTGTTCCAAACCTCATTTATTTTATCACTCGCATCATTTTCCCGCGATGGGTCAAAATTGACGATAAAAGACACGGACGGATTGAGCTTGAAGTATGGACCTGCGCTGATAGCCATGAACTTCTGACCCCATAGCTCAAAAGAAACCATATCAGAGTCGCCTGATGGTGTGTCGTGAATGGTTGTTATATTCGTAATTCTTGAGTCTGGAAAAATGGAAGCGTAAAACTCGACTGCTTCTATTGCCTCTTTGTCGAACCAAAGATGCGGAACAATTTTTTGACTTGTTTTTGACATCAGTATCCTCCTAATTTTTCCGTTATTTTTCCTCAATAGGTTTTAGATTTTCTTCAATTTCAGCACGATGGTCTTCTAAAAACGGTGACAAATCGAATATTTCTCCCAGTATTTCGATGCCTCCATCAATGATTTACTGTAATTGATAAAAACTGATATAACAATCCAATTCTCAGCTGAGCTTTGTGGAAAACGCTTATCAGAATTCAAAATGGGGTCAGTCCCCCACCGATTTAACCCTTAACTACGGCGGGGGAATGACCCCATAGCCCCAAAGTTTAAGGAAACCTCTACTATTCGGGGTTTCCTGCCATTACTGATGTTGTATTTTGTACTTACTTGCTCGAAAAGCCTTTACTGACTACTGTTTCCTTATCCAAATCAACAAAAACCGTAAGTCTTCCAGAAGAATCAGTCTCGGTATTATTAAATGTAACTGCATAAACTTGGTCTTTGTCATAATTCTTGTCAATAAAAGATTTATTTTCATCATTAACTTTTACTTTTTCCACAATTGAATCTTTCGGACTTGCAGGAATTAAATCTTTTTCTTCATCTGTAAGACTATTGAATGCAATCAATTCAATCGGCACACTATCCTTTGGTTGTATTAAATTACAACCCATTAGAGTCGTAGATAAAACAATCAATATTGAAATCAAGATTAACTTTCTCAAAAACACCCACCTCCTTTGATATTTGACGAATATACTTGATGTTTTGCTTCTTTATAGGCTTTTCCTGTTCGATAGCTTAAAAAAAGAATTACACTTTGAATTTTGATAGCCTCAAACTATCATATGTGTCCGTCATTTCAAATACAAATGATGATAATAGAAATTCTTTAATGTGCTGTTTAGTGCTTTCGTTACTACGACTATCAACAAAAAAAACCAAGCAAGGTAATTGTCGAGATACTTTGTAGCCACGCCTTTAAAAGGGTCTATCCATTGTTTTAGACGGGAATGGAGACCGTTGACATTTTGGATGTGATATTAGCTCTTAATAACGTGTTTGCCACCGTCTGATTTAATACGGTAATGCTCTAAACCTTTTTCTTTTGCATAGGTTTTGTAAGCCCTCCAAGCATCGGTTACAATCACGTTTTCTTTGGATAGTTTAGAACCAATCAAGGCATCGGCTTTCGGTTTTACAATACGCCCCATACAGGCAACTTTGGATACTGTTGCTTTTGTTCGGTCTCTGGCAACGAGAACACAAACCTGTTCGTGGCTGATTCCTCTGTGTTTGGATTTTCCTCCACGTTTACGAGGTTTACGGTCACGGGGAAGCATAGGGACGTACCCTACGCTTCCAAGGAAATTTCATCGTCGGCCTCACCGTTACTTAATAGCAGATTATAATAGTTACCTATCAAACTTGGCATATACTTTAAGCTGCAATCTCCGCTAGATTTCCAGGAACCTCCTATTTGTTTCCCACATGATAAAAAACCATAAACCCACTAAACTATAATTAATATTAAGAAGAAGCATAAGGTACGTCCGAGACTGGTGAAAAAGTCCAAATTTTATTAAATGAGAAAAGAAGATAGAAAAACGAGGCTCTAGAATCGCTTCTAAGGCGCGTTACTTACAGAGGGAGACATTTTGGTACCCCCTGATTAAGTTGATTTTTATGTACTCCCTACTTTTTCACTGGTCTCGGTACGTCCCCCTGCTTCCCCGACTAGCAACATATTTTGATTTTCTCATCACAATTGCTCCCCTCTTTGTTTAAAGATTTCTTCTGCATAAACAACCATTTCTCTTCTTCGCTTCACCTCAAGTTTAAAAGATTAAGCCACGATTAAACTTGATTTTAAACGAAAATAAAACGTTAGATTATTCTGAATTATTCTAAATGTTGTAGAGTCCATTAAGTTGCGTTAACCTAAATATTGTAAACTAGTTTTTCATAAAATATTACTAAAATCGGGTGATGACGTGAAAGTAAAAAAATTAGAAGAAGTTAACGACTATGTTTCAGTAAAACTTTGTGAGTTTCAAGGGACATCCTTTAATGATATTGCATATAAAGTTGGAATTAATCCTCATCTTATTGTTTCCTCAAAATTGTCAACAGTGAACTTAGTAAGGCAAATGTTTGAGTATGTTGGATTAAATCAGATAGAGTTAGAAACAGAGTTTAGCCCACTGAAATTCTCACTAAAAACTGTTCGTCTTAAAGAAAATGGAGTTCCAAAGGAGTCTATGTCGTTTGAACAGGTTAACTTCATGACTCTTGTGGATGAGCAGTGGGAATGTAGCCCGTTATATAAGAAATTTAATGAGACAGTGTTTTTGTTTATCGTTTTCCAATCGGAAAAGATCGGCTCAAATGAGATTTTATTTTTCAAAGGAACAAAAGTTTGGGAAATGCCTCCGGATATTTTAAATGGGAAATTGAAAGCAATGTGGTCAAAAACCAAAGCAATTGTAGAGTGTGGAGTAGAATTTACTCCAAAACCCTCTGGAAAAAAACGACTTGGCAAAATAATTTACCAGGCTTAAAAGAAAATCCGGTTGCCCATATACGTCCGAAGGCAAAGGATGGCAATGACAAAGTAGAACTCCCAGATGGACAATTAATCACTAAACAAGCTTATTGGCTTAACGCCAAATATATTGGAGAAATCTTAAATGATTTACCAGCCGTTTCTCGTCAATACATTTCAGAGAACCATGGTAATTATTTTTCGAACGGACAGATTGAAAAGCTACGGAACGTCATAAATAATCCAATCTATACTGTGGAAGATTTTCGGTCGATAGCTGATGAATGTTTAGGTGGGTTCACACTCCAGGAGATTAACAAGACTTTATTAGAAGCAATTGGTTATAAAATAGATTCTCATTTTATTTTAGACAATCAGTTTAACGATGCAAATGACTACTTTGAAAAGAAAATTTTTCAACATGATTATTTTCAAGTACCTAATAACAATGTTTACCAGGAACCATTTGTAAAAAGGAAAATTGAAAATCTTGAAAACGCTTTTCGAATCGTAAAAATAGAAGGTAATATGTATATTACCGATACCTGTTTGAAGAAAGCTAACGTTCAAAAGGATCTTTTCCTTTCCTATAAAAATGCAGTTGAGCAATTTATTGATGGAAATGTATTCTTTACCTTATCGTCTATTAAAAAGAAAGGTTTTGAGCATCGACTAGAGGAATTTGGTTTTGAAAATTTATTTTACGAGAGTATTTTAAAGCGTCCGGGTAGGTTGAAGTATTTAAATTTACAGAATCAGATGTTGTTTCGTAAGACCCCATTTGCTGTTACGAATACGGATTTATTGGCCGAAATATTTGAGAATCAGGATTTTATGAGTTTAGACGATGTTCTCTATGAATTGAAATCTAGATGGGATATCCAAATTTCATTTGATTCTGCTGTTTTACTTGCCAAGTCAACAGATTTTTATTACTCAGAGGAGCTAGAGAAGGTCTTCGAAAATAAGGATTTATATTACCAATATGTTTTTCATTAATAGGAGATGAAAACAGTGCACAAGATTTATGGTTTATATGAGTACGGAATCTCCTTAAACCAAATAAAGAAGTTGGTTGAAAAGGAATTATCACTTGAGGATTTTATCCATCAAACCGAACACATCCATGAAATCCAGAAGACAAAACCTAAGTTGTACTCTGATATCATGCATGCACTACTTAATCTAGAAGATGAAAAAATAAATAATAGTCCAGCACAACTGGCTCATGAAGGTCTTTCTATGACCATCATTGATAATCTAATTCAATTAAATATAAGGTATCAAGATATCGAATCCTTAACGCTCGAACAGTATAATGAAATGAATGGTGCGAACAAAAACTCGGTATTCTCTAAAATACGAAGTGCCTATGAATCGTTAGAGTTGAATAAAGGAGTTATACCTTACAGCATGGTATCAAAAATTGTTAAAAATATTATTGATACGTTTAATCTTAATGATGTTATGACAATGGAAGAGCTAGAAAAAAGTATTCCTTACACTCTTGAAAACGGGACACTAGCTAGGATATTAAATGAACTTGAAGCAAAAAAAGCGATTCGCTTCGATGAGCAGAATCGAATCAAAAAAGTTTTCCCGAAACTTGATGAATATCTACAAAAGGATTTTGACGATAAAAAAATATTATTGGACTTTCTAGAAGGGAAACCAGTATCCGACTTAGCAAAAAGTTATCAATATTCACGACAAGGTATTTATAATATTTTAAAGCGGATTGTTGACAAGATGCCGCGTTTCGAGGAAGTCTATAAATATAGCGAGGTATTTGAAAAATTTAATATTGGCCAATCTCTGTTTTGTAAGTTATTTAACGAACCTTCCTATATCTATATGTTTTTAGAGTTGGTGTTAACAAAGGGAAATAAATCATTGCTGGATGATTTATTTAACAACCGTTATACGGAAGGACAAAGAAGAATGATTCTTGAGCAGTATAATTGTTTTATCGATAAGCACAGTGAAGTGAAAGAGCTTTCGAAAATGAATATTTTTGAAACTGTTGTTGAACAATATGCTCTCCTTCCTGTTAGGGACAAAGATTTGGTGGACAGATACAATGAGTATATCGCAAAACAAAACCTTCCTCCTTCTCTTATGAGTGATGAAACATCTATCAGGGGTCTGGGCGACCGAAGTAAAATTATTATTCGTGGAAATAGTCATACGTACCGCTATTATAACTACGATATTATTACACAGGATGTCATCTTAACGCTTTCTTCTCTATTACAGCTGGAAACAGGCGTTTATAGTATGAAAAAAATATTCAATGAGAACCCATCCTTAATGGAAGCAATTGACATTAAAACCGAGTATGAATTACACAATCTTTATAAACAAATGGTTCCTTTGGAACATGTCACCTATACGAGAATGCCGGAATTTGTGATTGGAAATATTTCCAAAAAGGCCTTCCTATTGCGATTATTTCATGAATACTCCCCTGTTCATATTGATGAATTCCTTGAGTTCTTAGAAGAATTATGGGGTATTCGCGCAGATTCAACACGAAGCTTTATTTTTTCGAATCTAAATGAATATTTGGATGGAGATATAATCAAGACGGATTACATTTCTTTATCAAATGAAGAATTAAAAAAATTATCTATTCAGTTAGATAAACCACTTTATACAGTGGATGAGATGATTTGCTATGGTGTAAAGGTAATATCAAATTTTGAAGATTATTATATCAATAATATGACACTTTCCAAATTAGGCTATACACTGCGTAACAATTATATTTTAAGCAATGACTATAACAGCTTGGATCAATATTATCGAGAATTAATACTATCCAAAGATTATTTTTATAATAATCATCTTCCTATTTACTCAACCAAAACTTTTTGGAGTGTTATGTATGATCTTGAAAAAAATTATGATATTCTCAAAGTGGAAAAAGATGTTTATATGACATACTCTAAATTTATTCAGGCTGGTATGAGCAAGCTTGATATTGACAACTTTAAGCAAGAAATTCTTTCAATGGTTGAAGAGAATCAATATTTTACCTTGTATTCCCTACGTCAAAATGGTTTTGAACATTATCTCGAGAACCTAGGTTTTTCCGATATTTTCTATGAACGAATAATTTGGTGTTTTGATGAAATAAGGTCGATACAAACTGCAACTGGATATGTATATAAAATAACCGACACGAAGTTTTCGCTAGGTGACTTTCTTTATGACTATATCTTACGAGAAAGAATTATTGATATCTACGATTTACTCGAAAAAATCCATTACTTATACGGCCTAACATTAGAAAAATCAAAAGTACTCTACATTTTAAGGGATACCGATGTTTTCTACTCGGAGGAATTATATAAATTATACGCAGATAAAGAGGATTATTATGAGGAGGTATTTGAAAAATGAGCGAAATTAATTTAATTGAACTAATTGGCGACGATATTATGAAAACAGATGGAACACGTAAATTAACCATTAAGGGTGAAACGAAAAACTATCCTGTCTATCGTATTCCATTAAAATACCTATATTACAATGATCAAAATGGCCGTATTGCCACGCACATCAGTAAATATATCGATGAACACGGCAGCTTTAACTTTGAGGATTTGGAAGCCTACAATAACATCGTTCATGATTTTATTGTCAATTCAAATAAACAAGCATTGATAAGTTTAAAAAAGAGGAAATCGAAGTATTAAAGAGACACGAAAAATAATATTAAATTATTTGGACAAAGATTGCCTGGTGTTGTTTTAAAAAACGGCCGGATTGTCGATGGTTGATGTAATAGAGATGTACGGAGAAGAAAATGCTACGGATTGGTTCAATGAGTTTCAGAATGAGCCCATTACTTTCTCTGAAGAAGAGGTAAGTATTATACGCAAAATTGTATTGACGAACATGCACCAAATAATTATTTGCTTCTTTTCACGATCTAATTCCTGAACTACTCTTAGCGCTTCCCGATATTTCGTTGTTTCTTTCACTTTTTAAACTATAATTTTTTAGATCTTATCCCGAAAGTTCATCTTTCGGGATTTTTTTGTACTTCTTATACCCTAAAAATAATTCTCCTATCCCCTTACCCCATTATTCATCAATCAAAGCGACGGCCCAGTACCCGCTTCACTTGAAATGACAATTTCTAAAGAATTCATGTGGCAAAGCCAAGTTCTCAAATTTCTTTGAAAAATTCATCGTATTCGATTTCAAGCAATTCCATGGAGGAACTGTTATATTTGCTAATTGTATCAATCATAATTAATTATCCTCTTTGATAAAAATTAAAAACTTAAACCTAAACTTTACTCCTTTTGACAGTTGATTATTCTGTGCTTTTTTCTGTATCATATTAAGATATCGTCTTTCCCTAGATTGATTTTCAAATAAATAAACGATGTAGGAAATAGTAGATATTTCTTTTTAAACAATTATTAGCGGAAGAAATTTAAATCTAACTTATTCGGTTTTTTCGTTAATGTTTATTTAAATTAGGATCTTGATCTTTTTAAGCAGATATGATACAATAGTGGAAAGCAATACGAAAGGGTGTTCGATTATGGAAGACCAAAATATAATTAGAGTCATTGAATTGTTTGCAGGCGTAGGTGGCTTCCGACTTGGATTAGAAAAAGCGAACAAAGACGTTTTTCATACAGTTTGGGCAAATCAGTGGGAGCCTTCGAAAAAGGCACAGGATGCTTTTGGATGTTACTCTCAACATTTTATTACGGGATTAGATGAGTTCAGCAATAAAGATATATCAACAGTACCTGAAGAGGTATTTCAAAGCTATAAACCTGATTTAGTGGTTGGTGGATTTCCTTGTCAAGATTACTCTGTAGCTCGTTCTCTTTCAGGTGAAAAGGGTATCCAAGGTAAAAAAGGAGTTTTATTTTGGGATATTAAAAGAGTAATAGAAAATACGATGCCTAAATATGTCATGCTTGAAAATGTCGATCGATTGCTGAAATCTCCTTCTAAGCAGCGCGGCCGGGATTTCGCCGTCATGCTTGCTACATTTAGAGATTTGGGCTACACCGTTGAATGGCGTGTTATCAACGCCGCTGAATATGGACATGCTCAACGAAGAAGAAGAACGTTTATATTTGCATATAAACACGATACTTCATATGAGAAAAGGATGAGAGAATTTCCGCTTGAGGATTTAGTTTATAAATTTGGGTTTTTCGCTGAATCCTTTCCAATTAAAGAAGTACCAGTTAAAGAACGTGAGGCTAAGACCGAATTAACATCAAGAGATATTGTGGAAATTTCCGATCATTTTTCCTTTAACTTTTTTCCAGCTGGTATCATGAGAGATGGTAAAATTTATACCATTCATCCGGAGCCAGTCGAGCATGAACCAACTCCATTAGGAAGAATTCTTCAAGATGAAGAAACCATTGAGGAAAAGTACTTCCTGACTCCTACAATGGAAGAGAAATTCGAATTTTTAAGAGGTCCTAAGAAAATTGAAAGAACCGCTGCCAACGGTCATAAATATATTTTTTCAGAAGGCGGCATGTCTCCAACCGATGATTTAGCCTTACCTGGTAGAACCATGCTGACTAGTGAAGGTACTGTTAATAGAAGTACTCATATCGTTCAAGTAAATGGACGTAAAAGATTTTTAACCCCTCTTGAATGTGAAAGATTAAATGAATTCCATGATAATTGGACTAATTCGGGGATGTCCGAACGTATGAGATATTTTTGTATGGGTAATGCCCTTGTTGTCGGATTAGTTAAGACAATGGGCGAATATATATTTGAAATTGAAGAAATGAATAGAAAAGAGGAAATGAAAGAACAAGATATTAATGCTCAACATGCAGTATAATGAGACTTTACGGCTGATACATCGTATCAGCCTTTTTGTTATAATTAAATCATTACATACCTCTAAGGAGTGTCACTTTATGATTTATCATACCCAAGAAGAATTGTTACATATGGCCCGATTGGCAGAAGGGAAAACTTTTGGTGAAATTGATCAAAGTGGTAGAATTCAAAATGAAAAAGCAAAGGGGCAACTTGGACAAATTGTTGAAGAAAGTTATTTTGGTTATGAGGTAAATTCAAGAAGTGAAGCTGATTTTTCGGAATTAGGCATCGAATTAAAAGTAACTCCTTTTAAAAAAAATAAAAATGGAACCCTTTCAGCTAAAGAAAGATTAGTCCTCAATATTATTAACTATGAAGAAGAAGCAAAAAATGAGTTTGATGAATCGAGCTTCTGGAAAAAAAACAAAGAAATCTTAATGATGTTTTATGAATGGCTTCCTGATGTCAAAAGAGCCGATTATAAAATTATAAAAGCTTATCTCCATCAATATCCTGAGGAAGATTTAGAAATTATTAAGCAAGACTGGAAAACAATCGTTGAAAAAATTAAAGCAGGATTAGCTCATGAACTATCTGAAGGGGATACAAACTATTTGGGAGCCTGCTCCAAAGGGGCAAATAAAAACTCACTGCGTCATCAACCTTACAGTGATATTATGGCCATGCAACGTGCATATTCCTTGAAACAAGGATATATGACTTCCATTGTTAGAAAAATCATTGATCAGGAAGATTTAGTAAAGTTTACATCAGCTGCTGAATTAAAACAAAAACCGCTAATTGAAATATTAAAAGAAAAGTTTGCCCCGTATTCTGGGTTGTCACTCGATAAAATTGCTTCATCAACAGGATTAACTATCAACCATCATTCAAAGAGTTTTTTACAGGAATTCATTAGTGGGTTACTTGGAATTCGTGGAACTAAGCTTGATCAAATAGAAGAGTTCTCCAAGGCGAATATTCAAATAAAAACAGTCCGTATAGAGCCTGATGGTTTACCAAAGGAGCATATGTCTTTCAAAAATATCGATTTTCAAACATGGGCAGTTGAATCTTGGGAGGATAGTTGGGTAAGAAATTATTTTGAGCAAACTAAGTTTCTCTTTGTAGTATTCCATTACACAGAAACAAAAAACAAAAATCCTAATCGAAAACTTTATTTTAGCGGAATTACTCTCTGGAATATGCCTACAAAGGAAATAGAAAGCCGATTAAAAGAATTTTGGTTGCATGTAAAGAAATTAATCAATACTGGTATCAAATTGGAGCCTGTCAAACAATCAACACGTATCATAGTTAAAAATAATTTACCGAAACCACGAAATAATGGACTCTGTCATATTCGTCCTAAAGCTAAAGATGGAAGTGATAAAACGTTATTACCAGATGGAAGAAAGATAACAAAGCAGGCTTTTTGGCTGGATAATACGTATATTGCTGAAATATGCACTAAGATTAAATAGTGTTACACGCTACCGTAAAAGTTCTCACTCTTGCGCAATTCTATACAAAACAAAAAAGCTAGCGTGATCTTAATTCTGTCCCAAGTGAAGCAAATTCACTTGGGATCTTTATTTTTTTGTATTTGCATTTTTTATTTCCTGCTTCTCTCCCCCCTCCCCCTTATAAAGTATTTTCGACAAGCACCTATCGATTAGTTGCTATCCTCAACCTCATTAATTAGCCAATTATAAAACGGCACTGGTCTTGTTGGGATGTTCTTGTTTATGGCCAGTCTGGCTGTTTTCTGATCAAAGGCATGGGTCATGTTGCGGATGGCTGCTTCGGCGTAGGCGGAGATATTGGGAATCGGGATTTGGTTATGTTTTTCTGCCTCGACTGTTTCTTTGACGAACGTGTCAATTAGAGTATGCCAGGAGTTTTTACTCCATCTTCCTGGTGCGTATTGGCTGTAAAGGGCATGACAGGCAGTCGTTAATGCTTGTTCGAATTGTTCACATTCGAAGAATGGGTTGGGCGTTGCTTGTAAATTAACAATATTTGTTTGATGATTATTTATTTGTTTTTTATTTCTTTGTTTCTCTTTATTTAATAGCTGTTTGTTTTCTACAGTCGAATTTGGACAGTCCATTTTCGACTTTAGAAAATCGACACTTGAAGACGCCTCTTCTTCCCCATTGGTTAAACAAGGCGAGGAAGTGGTAATTAGATGAAGAAACGACTCACTGATGTGTGTGATTTTATAACCCGCTTCGCTAACTTCCTTAATCATCTCACTCACTTCAGCAGCGGTAAATGCACTGTCAGAAATCTGGTAATAATGAAGGTTCTTCTTTCCGTCACGATAGGTGATATGAACCCAATAGTTGTTCTTTTCGAGTTCGGCAATAGCTGTGGTCACTGGCCCGCGTCCGAATTTGCTATAAAGATGGGTTTTCTTAATCGCCCAATCAGCGGGCATCGACATTAAGTGGGCAATTAAGCCAATCGTACGAATGTCGGTTAAATTTTGCAGCACTTGATTATGTATTTGGGCAAAATCGGTCGTCTTGCGGCGTTTAATAATTCCGTTGGTCATCTGTTTTTAATCTCCTTTGTTGGACCAGGTCCCATTTGGTTGTCGTTTTGATTTTGTTATCATGTTCGAGCGAGCGGAAGGGATTAAAGCTCCCCTCCTGCCCGACAGATTGTTCTCATTTATTTTTACTATAGCGCTTGTCGGAATCGAGGACGAAGGTGAGCCGTTTTGCTGTAATCGCTTCCAATTGTTCTGCATTTTTGATTTTCGTATTGAAGGAAGCAAGTCTGATTGGGAGTAATAGTGAAAAGCCATTGCTGAAGTTAATAAGCGTCTCGTGGTGGTGGCTTTTCGTTCGTGAAATATGATGAGGGTTAAACCAAATATTATCGAGATGATGAGGGGACTTTGATGGAAACAGGACGATGCGTTCGATCGGATTAACCATAATCGGATACATCTGGATCTTGCCTAACAACCGCTTTGAGGTAAGTGTGGCTCCTCTTAAGTCATAGCCAATCCATTTAATGCTTTCATCGATGATTTCTAATGGCGATTTGTCGACGATAAACGTTCGCTCCGTTTCAATGATTCGGGTACAAAGTTTCCCGTAACGATCATAATCGCCAATCATGTACACCAACTGCGGCTGGATTAAATATTGTTTTTCAATGAACAAATAACTTCGACCCCTTTAGTAGCAATATTGCTAGATTTTTTTAAAATAATTGGATTGTTTTCTCGCTTGAGGGATTATTCACACATCGATGTCTTGATACCACCTTTGCTGTTGGGATTTACTTTTAAATGGAACTATTTGCGGATGCGCAAATAGAAAGTAGTGTGTGGGAAAAGAGGGAAATATGAGCGTCAATCGCCTTTCGTGGATCTAATTTTCAAGTTTAAGTTTACCTTATAGCGTTGAGCATGAATTGGAATAAGCACCATTTCTTTAATGGGCATATAGTTAACTCCTTTAATCAAATGGGGTTCAAAACGGTTTCCTGTTAGAAGATAGGTAAAAGGTAAATAGGAGATTAAGTTATCAATTTAACAATATCGCGTGCAGATCATTTTCTGTGAAGTGGTTTTTAGGATGTTTTTCCACCGTATTTTATTGTTATAGGGGGGATTCGTCATGTTCATTCTCATCTTCATCGATGTCTTTTAGTAGGAGAATCTCATTCATATCTGAAATATTTAAAGCTTTAGCGATTTTCTCAATATGTAATAGTTCTACTCTTCGTCTTTTTTGATTTGCCAAAGCATTAAGGGCCGCAGGGCGTATGTCGGCTAAACGGCCTAATTCTCGCATCGAGATATTATGCTTTTTAATTAAACTATGAAGTTTAACAACTACTTTTTTACCCATAACGTCCCTCTCCCGCAATCTGTTAGCCTCTAAAATAGAAGTTATCATATACGAAAAAAGAATGTGGAACGCCTATGCGTATCAAAGTTAAATAAAATGTAAAATAAGAAAATAATTTTGAAAAGAATGCTCTTAGTGCAGTCATTCTTGGATGTATTTCCAAAAATTACAATATTTTTTTGAGTTAGGTCGCCATATTTCCGAGTGGGTTTAATTTTAAAAAATACTCGCCTTATGTATAGGCAATTTGACTTGCTTGGTTGAAATACCCCCTTTTTTTACGATATTTTATGTAAAGGTGGGTGCGAAATGTTCCTGGCTTAAATGAAATGTGATCACACAATTTCGGTAAAGGTCAGGCAATACTAGATTTCTAAGATTGAAGGGTTGTGTCGAGGAGTGAATGAGGAGGTAACGCTCTGCTCTGAAAGGCTTCCCCTGCGTCGAATAGTATGCTGATTAGTAAGGAAAAGCGTGTTATAAGCTCGGCCATTAGGTGCGAGAATTTACCGTAACAGAATTATTATTCTGCAGCGTCACATATTACAATAGATTAAAATGAGATGGGCAATCGTCTTGATTGCTTAAAAAATTTCTTGATTAAATTCAAATGTGCCCTATCATGTTCAACCTAGTGGAACGAATTGTACTGTTCCCTACTCGATCACCCAAGCATGAAGAAACCATTTGGCTGAATCCTGCTCATATTAAACGAACACTAAGTGTTAACAAAAAAACATTGATAATATTTTCGAATGGTTCATCCCTATTGATACCCGCAAGACTATCTTCCCTGAATACGAAAATACAAAACGCAGAGCAACTTGAGAGCTTAACCTCCAACACCAACTTACACATCCATACTTTTATTCTAGACACTAATAATCGTAAAACAAAAGAGAAACAATGAGCAATAAGATAAAAAAAGGCTGTTTAGCTTATAGGAACTATTACAAATCTATGAGCTACATCGATTTTTTTTCACAATTTTCAAAGTTGCAATTTTGAAAATGGTTGAATCTTAACATATGCTATTCCAGTTAAAAGATTTTAGAATAGCTTCAAATCCTATTTGTACCCCTTCAGGATGAGCGGCCATTCCAATTTGCTTTCGAACAGTTTCATTAGTTCCACAAAAACGCAAAATCAGGCCAGTGGGTCCCCCAATGAAGAAAAACATTACTTCGTCGGCGGCCGTTTTTACCACAGGAACGTATTCCCCCCTACATATAAAAGTTACAACATGTAAAAGCCATCCAATTAGGATGACTTTTAAAATTATTTTTCGGCAGCTAAATCTTCTAAAATGTGAAGGTGTTCAACCATTCCTCTAGTTAAATTTGGGTTTTTAGCAAAATAAGCTATTAGTTTCTTTTTAGTTGTATCTATTAGATTCTTATCAAAATCGGGTAAGTCGATGTATTCAATTTCACCGTATCTCGCTCTATAAATCGCGATACGATTAATTTATAAATGTTGATATGAATCCTCTTCAAAATCAGCTGCGTTTTTAACGTCTAAAGATATTTCATTAAGTAAAAAATATCCAACTATTTGAGCAATCTCTTGCCATTTATACCCTATGTTTTTTCCCGTTTTAATATCATATAATGTTCCGCCAATGATAATGTCAGCGTCTGCACCTCCAACAAAAGTAGAAGCAATTCCAAAGTTAGGGTTATATAGTATTTCACTATCAGGGTTGAGAATTGTTGGTATAAACCTTTCTTGAAAAACATCGCATAGTAATGTTTATCCCACATCCAGCTACTTACTCCACCTCCGTGTAAAAACACTATTAATGGAGCATTCTCATTTCCATACTCTTGATAACTAAAACCCAAATGCTTCACTCCTTTGTTTTGCTTTGCTATCAAACTAACCTCCCCGTTTGTGCAATATAAATTTCCTACTAGCGCTGTATAATTATAACCTTATATACAACAAAAACACACAGTGGTAAATACCTTGTCATTTATTGGAAAGAACTATGTCACTGGTGGTACATTTCATTGGTTGTAATCAAGCAGGTGTGCATATTTGGCATTATTTATGACAGACCTGCGATTGTTCCTTAACAAGGATAAAAGTTAAGTCAATGGTGGCGGACAATAGTATTTGCAATAATTTTAGCAAAACATTGTTGGTGGATCTCCATTCCGCAATTACTGGATCAAACATCCGCATATAGTGGCTCAAAACTCCGCACTGCTGGCTCAAACGGTCCGCAATACTCAGAAAATAAAAAGATAACCGTAAATCTGATTAAAAACATCATGATATACGGTTATTTGTCATGCGTACCGGAAAGGTACGCTTATTTTTACATTTCAGGCTTACCATTGTATTAACGATGTTAACAATTTTACCTTGTTAACATTAAATCAGAAGGAAGAAGCCACTTATTCTAGGTGGCTTCTTATCATACAAGGTTTATTAACTATTCTTTTCTTGCTTAATTGCATTTACAACATCGAATGAATCTTCACTTGATAAGAATGGGACTTGGGCAAATATCAAACTAGACTCCCCTGAAAGCCTTGCCGCTAAATGACCGTTGTCTAATAATTTTTCCGCACCCTTTTCTCCAAGAGCAATTTCTGAGGTGCCAACACTTTCAACTTTTAGAATTAATCTGTTACCTAAATTATCTCTTAACTGAATTGGTAATGCATCTTTATCCGGTCTTTGTGCAGCAAATATGAGGTGAATGCCAGCAGCCCTTGCTTTTACGCCTAACCTCTGCACGGACGAAGAAACTGTATTTTTATATTCATCTACTAACATCCAGTCAGCAAATTCATCATGTATCAAGAAAATTAAAGGCATTTTATTACCGTCTGGAGCTTTTTTATTATATTCCTTAATATTTGGAACCTTATTTTCTCTAAATGTCAGATAACGATTTTCCATCTCATCAACTAATGATTCTAATATTGTAGCAGCTTTATCTTGATCAATAATTATACCTTCAGATAGGTGAGGTAAATCCTCTAAACTTTGGTAGTCAACCCCAAATTTAGGATCTATTAGATAAACGTGAGCCATTTCTTCTGAATTTGTAGCACAAATATCTAGGATGAGGTTTTGAAGCAATATTGACTTACCACTACCAGTAGCTCCTGCAATAAGAGTGTGAGGTGCGTGTTGTTGTAATCCTTCAAACGCTCCACCTAAATTCAAATAAAGCAATTCTCCATCCACTTCCTTAACACCGACAAGGAAGTTCATATTCATACCAGGCATAATTTGCTTAACCTTCCGTCTTTTCCATATATCCCGTAAATAAATAACTTCACGCTCTGGCCTTGCAATAAATACAACTATTTCTCCAGGCCTTCCTACCACATTTAATACTTGTAGAGCATGAGTCGTTAATAATTGTGATTTCTTCCTTTCAACATCCTCAACTTTCAAATTATCAGAACCTTTTAGTCTAATAATTCCTGAGTTAGGTGTTAATCGAGATCCCAAAACTTTTGCCTGTAAATTGTATGACATTAAAGCTGTTTTTAGTTTGCGTTCTACTTCTTTTAACCATTCTTCCGAGTCATTTCCCACTACTTGCGAAACACCAGTGTCTATCCACTCTTTTAAATCGGTACTCCCCCAAAATTCCGAGGAATCGCCATCAACAGATTCGTTACCATTTCTTTCAGCTTCTGTTCTAGTAGATGAAACATTTTGTTCATTATTACTTACTTCGTCTGAATGATTTTTTTGCTGATTTTCTCCAGTTTGACTCTGAAGAGGCTCACTACTATTACCGCCACTTCCATCCTCTATTTCTTCTGAACTATCCCCAGATGGCGATACAGAATGTACAGTTTCCCATGGTCTTTCATCCCCAATTTCATTTCGGATAGGTGTTAAGTGCTCATTTTTGTTAATTCCTAATACAAGCTCTCTAACTTTTTCTCTATTGTATACTTCTTGGTAACAACCTTCTAACTCTGTTAGCTGTATTTGTTCACAGTCTAGGTTATTATCATCTGATGAACTTGACACAAATACTTGGGAGTATCCTTTTAAGTCAATTGGTATATTTCCATTTCTAATTCCCTCTCTCCACTCTTCCAATGACAGTGAAGATTCTTTAGTAAATTCCACACCTTCAACTAGCAAATCACTTATTCTAGCAAGCCAGAGATCTCTATCCAATCTCGTTGGGCTTCCATATAAGGCATTATTAATTCTCAATACTGTATCTTTTAATTGTTTTCGAGATATTTTTTTGGAATTTGCTAAACCCTTTATATCAATATATTTGCATTCGGTAATTATTACTTGGAGATAGAATTTACCATTTTCCTCTTTCGGACATAAAGCTAATATATCAGCAATTTGTTCTTCCTTCTTACCTAACCAAGAAGCGTAATCATCTAGGAAGAACCAACCAATTGATTCTGATTTTCCAAGCTCCGATATAATTAATGCTTTACTAAGGACTACACCAAGAAGTTCACTAGCAAACTTCCCTCGTTTTGCAGCTCTTAAGACAATATCCCCTGATAACATATTGGCTTCGCCAATAAATTTTTCTGCAAGTTTTACAAGTTCAGTTTCTTCTAATCCTAGGTTAAGTGCACTCAATCTTCTTTTAACTAAAATCTGCAATAGATTTAATTTTGATTTTGTTGATACTACTAAATTGGGCCCATTTGATTGACTGTGCTGATATTTTATAACGTTAACACCCTGATTTCTTAATAACCTTTGATCTAGCAATTCATCATAATTAGCAACCCATTCTCCGATTTTATGGGCTTCGTCAAAAATACTTCTAGTTTCTTCATTTTGAAAAGAGATCTGTCTTGATGGTAAGTAGTAATTTTCCTGATTATACTCATTAACATCACACACAGCTTGCAATGCTTTTAAATAAGACCATCCCACTGAAGGCTGACTTGGGCAAACTAAATAAGCCGTCGACTTTAATTCATCCTTTACAGTAGGTCTTCTTCTTGACCATCTTGGAGGATAATGTGTTAGAAGATCTGGTATTGTACTTTTATTAACAGGAGACCAAACAAAATTTGCTTCCCGTGAAATCACTTCTTGTAAAAATACAATATCTGATGGCTTCTCTTGATTCAAATCATCTACTGGAGCAGTATCTGCCATTACGCCAATTCTTAGTCTAGCCATGAAATCGCGTGATAACTCACTAGCAACAAATGTATCGGCATCCTCATCTGAACTTTCAACCATCTTCATGTATAATTCACTAAGTTTCTCTAAATTACGATGACGTAATACTACTTGACAACGAATATCATCATTTTGGTCACGAAGAGTTGACAAAGAGTCCACAATTGCTTTAGGTAATCTTGTAGAATCACAATTATAGAGAACCACACCTAGATTTGTACTTTCATGTGGTTGTAGCTCAATATATTTTTGAACCAGATTATATACTTTTGAACTTGCCTCTTTAGGATCCTCATTAGTTTGTAAGTTATTGAATTTCCTAACAGGTATCTCCATCAAGCTATACTCATTAACTGAATCCGTAATTGACAAAAGTTCAGGTTGTTTTCCTTTAAAACTAAATGAGACTTCAGGATAATATGGTTGGGTGAAATCATGACGCAAATCTGAAAAGAAGAGTTTTGAGTCGCCAAAATCAACTTCTTCAGAATCAAGAATCGTCTTGATTAGATTCCTAAACTGAATTGCCTTAATAGCTAAAGAAGCTAAACGCATTGGGTGCCATGGGGCAATAATTGACATTGGTTGATTCCCATTTATATGAACATTACCCAAGTTAAGTATGGGTTGCCATAACTCAACTCTATTTTTATCACTTGTAGCATGTGATTGTAACGACTGAAGAAGATTATCATATGCATCACACTGTGAAATTAATGAATCTGCTGAAAGCCCTTCATCTATAAAATCATTTATCGCCTGCCTGTATTTTTGTGAGAATCGTTCCCACTTGGAATTAACTTGTTGATACTCAGTATCAGATAAGCGACCTTCTTCAAAGGCTGATTTAAGATTCTTATCAAATAGTTTCTTTATATCGTTATTTGGATTATATTTCCCTATAAGAGACCCTCTATTTTGACCATACACTGCTTGTAATGTACCTACGTCATTTAAAGAGACTCCTTGTAATTTTCCTTTTTTACTTATTGGGTTCTTAGATACTCTAGAAAGTGGAAATGGATGTTTCCTTAGTCTCGACAAATCCTTATGTAGTTCTGATCCAATTTTATTAGGGTTACCTTTCCAAATTAATTGAACCTGGTGTGAGGGGTGGATTTCGTCCTCATATTCTAACTCTACATAAAATTTTATCTTAGTAGCATTCTGTGATACTGAATTGTTTGGTTTATATCTAGGTTTACTCTTGGCATCTTCTATAAGCTCATCATATTTAAATAGCCAATGAACGTCCCAATTAATATTTGGCTGCGTTAATACATCTAAACCCCTATATCTTGTACAAAAAAACAAGCCTATATCTGTATTCAATTCAAGCCATGAACTTTTACTGCTTTTCTTTTGTGTTTTAATGCTTAATATTTTTTTACCTACAATACTTCCACTTTGTGAAAAAAGCCGTTCAATAGCTTCTAATAAACCAGCAATAAAATCATCTGATTCTATCGGTTTACCGTATACAAATCTGTCCCACTTTGACTTTAAAGACCGATTTGCATCCAGTTCTTGACGACGACCTTCAAAAAACTCTATATCCTCCTCGTTAGGTTCAGAACTTGTCCTTTTTGATAGAGTTTCTAAGTAATCTATGTCATCTTGTGTAAGGGTGTCGGAATGTTCATCCTCTAAATATTCTAGTGTTTGGGTACCTAAATCTACTTTTTTTGTTTTTATTCCTGAGAAAAAAACATAAATATTATCAAGCTCCCACTCATAATTAGCCAGTTCAGCTGCTTCTTGAGTCCAACCTGACTTTGCCTGAATAAATTTATTTATAGATTCTTTGGCATGATCCGGAATGTCTTCTTCAACCTTGTTATATGAAGATTGCAGGTCTTCATTATCAATTATTTCTCTATTGGGATATTGTTTAACTAGGTAACATGCTCGTTTTGTTATTGCCGATTGATATAAATCTCCCCATCTCTTTTTATGACCTAAGAATTTTTCGGGGATGGCCTCAAAAAGTGCAGAGTCACGCGGAAGCCTCAATGATGGCAATGCCCATCCTAAAGCTGTTATTATTGGTACACTATCGTGTATAATCTTACCTCTAACTTCAACAATATATTGACTAAATCGCTCCAAACTATACTCACTAACCGATTGCAGACCATTTAATGCCTGTTTCCATATTTTCTTTTGCTCATCTGTAAGAGCTAACCCTGAACTAGCAACATTGACCCATATCTCAGGGTTACTTTTTAAATCCTTGGCACCAATAGTCGTAATATCTCTTAGTGATTGCCCTTGATCATCGTTCGTATTTGCTAAAATAATTGCAGGTTTATCAATAGGTGCATTTCTCCAATATGTTGTTTTCTCTTCAGTAATAATTTCCTGAGGTAATTCAAATTCCTCTACTAATTTACTAGGAATCTTAATCTCAATATAGGAACCTAATTCTGCATCCGCTAATATTTCCTGACAAATTCGGGCTACTTGTCTTCCAGTTAATCTATCTAAAAGAAAACGGGCTATACCATCAGACTCAACATCCATCCTAAAGTTAGACCTGAGGTATTCAGTTGCCACTTTACCAATTAAATCTAACTCATTCATCTAATTTACTCCTCTAACATATGGATTTTCAACATAGGCGCAAGCATCTGATAACCTTTTCAAAAGTCCCATACTAGATAATCTCTGTTCAAGTCTAATTGCGTTTTCAGAGAATGCCTCTTGATCAGCATCTCCTTCTTCCAATAATGCCTTGGCTTGACGATCACCAATCACAAAACCGTATTTAGCAAATAGACAGTCTAGAAACTCTTGAAACTCCATTTTATTACTAACATTACTTAATACGAGTGCCTTTAATAGAGTATCAGTTGGGGCATATCTTAATCTTCTACTACTTCTTTTTGAGACTAAACCAATTTCTTTTCCCCATACTCTGTGGAAATTTTGAACATGTTGTTTGTGTCTTATTGCAACCTTTTTTGAAAGTTCTTCTAATAAGCCAATTGGAGTTGTTGCTGATGCACTTTCAACATCTTTCCAGTAAAAAGCATTCTCGATTAGTTCTTTTGCTGCTTCAAAGGGTTCATCGGATAATTCCACCTGTCTCCAGGCATCAGTATTCTTTATTCCGAATATATACTCTTCGATTGCTTGTTTGGATAAATTATTATTTTCTGTGTATGATATGGCAGCTAAATCCCGTATTATTGTTTTTTGTGGTGCAATAATTTCCAAAACGAAAGATGTTTTTTTATTGTTACCTAACACCTCTTTAGATCGATTTAAAAAATAAATTAAAAAATGCAATCCAGTGATATTTACCAAATGAGGAAAGACATCATAGTTTGGCATATTACATTTAAAAAGGTTAAGCCAATCTTCTGATAGCAAGTCATATTCTGGCAGACTAGCAATTGGTAAATATCCGCCGTCTCGAGGTTGTCCACTATACCGCTCAACACTCGGTTGCAGTTTTGCAACAAGTCTATTTAGCGGTGATTTCCCATCGAGTATTTTTTCTCCTAAGTACTTTAGGATGTCATTTTTGTTAGAACTTCTAGATAACATTAAATATAGTAGTTCACCTGTTCTTCCAAAAAACCTTCTATCATTACTAATGCTTGACCCTGTTACTCGGACATCTTCATATAAACAATCTGGACCGTAAGGAAAAATAAACTGGGAACTCCACCTCTTATTATTCTCCCCTTCAATTGTTGTTGTTTGTAGAAATTTAATTATATCCGCAAAGTCCTGGAAATTAGGAAAGCCTTCTTTTAAATATGAAAAATCTGCTGAGCCTAATCCTCCCTTTTTATCATTCATTTCTTGAATCCATTTTTTCCAGCGGGCATTATTGTCATCGTATTCCTGCTCAATAATTTGCATCTGTGGATTATTAAAAAGAATATTTCTTAAATACATACGGGAATATGCAATATACTTTAACGAGTTATAATTATCTTCCTGGAATGCTCTACCCTCATTATATTCAGATTGGAGGACATTCAAGAATTCCATGAGACAAAGCCATGGTGTCTGCTCATCATATAGACGATGGCCCCAGATAGCCTCATCCACCCACATTCTAGGTGAATCAATACCATTAGGTCGTGGTAATCTTTCTATCATTCAAATTCAACCTCCACTGGACGGGTATAGAGCATCCCCTCGTTATTTAATCGAAGAAGTTCTAAAACGAGTCGGTCTGAATCATATTCATGAGCCCCTTCTAATTTCCTACGAGCTTCTAGTTGATTTATTAATCTACTTTTAAAGGCCAGAAGATCTTCATAACATTCTCTTGAAAAACTCCCTGGAAGTTCACCCTCTGCAACTCTAGAAATAAACTCATATCTAACTAAATGTAATTTTAAACTTACCGGTGTTACTTCAGGACTTAAGGACATTTTTACGGATAATAGTGGCTTCCCATTTTCAAGTGTAATATCTACACTCTCTCCTCTATCCGGTCTAACTGATATTCTAGATTCAAAAACCCTACTAATTTTGGATTGTGAATGACTACCTGAAGTTGATAGAAAAATACTATCGGTATCCTTAGTTAGTAACCCTGTGGATATTCTGTTTATTCCTTTTACTAATCTAGATAGTATTTTTGGCTGAACCCTTTTTCCATTCTCTAGTCTACGGTAAACGCTTTCTAGGAACTCCCCAGCATACTTGAATGTAGTTAAATCCCATACATTAATCTCTTCTACATCATAAATGTCAACAGAGAAAAATAATCGTTGCCTTTGCGATCTCAATCTATTTATGAACTTTTGGCTTTCTTCTTTATCAACATCACCCTCTAGGTAAGATTTTTGATGTGCTTTAAAGGTTTCATCTGCACCATAGTAAGTATCAGAGAGCATGTACTTATCATATAAATTAAATAATTCTGGATCATCATTTCCGTAAATTAACATATTGTCGATAAGATTATTACTTTCAGTACCAATACCAAAACGATTGAGAATCGAAAATATTTCGGTCTGTTCACGCTTACGTGACTTTAGATTTTCTCCAAATATATTTCTATAGATACTGGCTTTTGAAGCTGAATTTTCTTCTAATATTTTTGGTATTTGATTACAGCTCATCAATTTGTCTTTCGCCTCAGGATGGCCTAATATCATATTAGAAACTAGTAACAAAAGATGCCTTATTGGTATATGCACTTCGTTTAATTCACATAGTTCTAGTAAGTTTATTAACCTAGATTTAAGGACATTGTTTTCATCGATCCCCTTCAAACGCTTTCTATTCTCCCAAATAGGACATTTAGTTTCTTTGTATATACAATTTTCACACTCATTCCAACCTGGATGCTCAATAACTGAATTAACCACTTTTTGGAAGGTCCGTGCTGAGTTTGTTCTACTTAAATTAATTAACTCCAAATTGTAATCAGGGTGTTCTTCCAATTCATTAACCAATAAATCCTCAATAATGCCTGTTACTTCAACTACATCATATGTATAATCTGCCTTTTTCCATGCCTCAATAAGTTGCCCATCGTTTGCTGCAACAAGAAATACATTATTCCCACCATTTTTAATTGAGTCGGCTAAGTCATTAATAATATTTCTATCCTCTTCCGACAATTCACTTAGATCCTTAATAAAGAATATTGTCTTTTCCGGTAATTCCAATGATTTTATTGTGTCACCGTTATCCCAAACTTCCTTTGAACCTCCTAGTGCATTCCAAACCTCTCTACAATAGAATGTTTTTCCATCACCGGCAGTCCCTGTTAGGATGACAGTCTTTGGAAAACCTGAATTAAAGTTTTTTATTAACTTAGGTAAGTACTCGGGCTGTACCTTAATTGGTTCCATTCCTTTTCTTTGTATAGAACGTTGGATAGCTTCGTCATACATATTATCATTCCTTGGTATTGGTCCATATTGCCTAAGGAAGTTTATCCAATTTGACTTATATGTTGACATAATTAAGCCCCCTTTATCCTCTTATACTCGTATAGTACTATTCTAACCATATATTAACATATAAAACACTTATTCTTTATATTTTAAAAAGACAATAGACCTAGATATTTTAAATCTAGGTCTACAAGTTCATTCTTCTCCATATTTACTATGCATAATGACATACACAGGGTACATCATTTTCCTCAACAAGTTTCTTCGCAATTTCAGAATCCTTATCTAATTCCTGCCTATATTCTTCTAGGGTAAAAGGTTTACCATCCCTTTTAAGGATAGTAACATCACCTAGTTGTGCTCTTAACTTTTTTTCCATCTCTTCTTGTTCAATATAAACATCTGTCCATGTATCATAAAGATGCTTGTAATGATTAAAGCCACCTCTAACACACCGACCACCACAGTTCGCATGAGAAAAGCCTAGATGATACATCTCAGGAAGTTGAATTTTCCATTCTTCTGTAATTATTTCTTTAATCTCATCATCTGAAATGTTACTTTCATAAAGTGGAAATACTGTTTTAATTGGTTCGCCCAAAGGGAAATGGCCATAAAGAGCTTCAATTCCTTCTCTACGCCTCTTTTCATGTTTTCCAATGCCAAAAAATAATATTGGTTCATATCCTTCATCACGTAAGTCTTCCAAATATATCATTGTTTGACGTACCTTTAATTCAGATGAACATTTAGCTAATCTTGAATTTCCTAGAAAACGTGTTTCTTCAAAAACCTCTTCAGGCGTTCTTCCGTCTCTAACAGTAACAATATCTATTCCTATTTCTTCAGCCACCTCTACCATAAACCTCTTATTATCTTTATGCTCCCATAAGGTATCAGTAAAAAATAGAATCGAATTATCTTTACCGTGTTTTTGTACCATTAAATAAGCTACATACGAACTTGCTGCGCCACCACTAAACATTGCTATATAAATTGGTTTTTTATCACTCATATTTATCACCTCTGTTTATCTGTTTTCATCATAATAGTCTACAAGCAATTTATACAATAACGCCTTTATTTCTTCCTTTGGAAGTTTTCTCCCCATAAGTTGGAGATCCGTTTTAACATTTTCATATATTACTTTACCCTTAGAAGAAAGTTCTACTTTAGGAATTGCCATCGTCTTATTTTCAACTTTAACTTCAAAATAGTCTTCTTTTAACTCTTCCTTACTATTTGATTCGATAAGTGAAGTTATGGTTTTGAAAAAAACTTCATCTGTTGCATCAGACCATTCTTCTCTTTTCACTCCAACTAACTCAACTGTTAAGGAATCTATCCAATTATCTTTATCTGTTTTTTTTGAAATTACGGCATAGAACTTGTTATCTATTTTTACTAATTCATTTTCTTTATGAACAAAGTTAACTAATTCATTGTAATTTTGGGTATTAGTTAAGTTAAAAACTGTTGTTTCTATTAATTTTTTATGGTTAGAAGCGTATCCTTCACTTTCTTGTTTAATTTTCAGAATGCAATCTTTATCTAGTTTTAATTGATAAAGTTCATTTAAAGCAACATCTGGTTCAAACTCACCTTTTTTTATTAATTGTTTAAATATAGATGCCTTATTTGATAGTTTATTTGTTTTTTGAGTTATTTTAGGTAAGCCTCTGAACCATCTTAATAACATTCTATTTACACGAACACTCGGATGGTAGGACGCATCCCTTTTATCTACATAATCCATAAAACAATCATCTATTATTTCTATTATTTCTTTATACTCATTTCCCATTACTTGATATGTGTACGTGTAATTCTCCGGTTTGTCTAACATACGATCGTATAAAATATCACCATCAATATCATTGATATAAGACCCATCTTTATGATAGAACATAATATACTTCCACTCATTTCTTAATATCGATGTTAGAAGGACCGGGATAATTGGCTCTCTTATACCAAAAGGACTACTTATAAAAATTTCAATTATTTTTTTAAATTCACCATTTCCTAATTTAATTTCATCCATTAACCTTCTTCTTAGTTCATTTACCTCATAGCACTCATCTTGGCTATTAATGTGATTGTTTTTAACAACCGAAGCAAATATTAATTTAGCTACTCCTTTAAAACTCATTTCACTTTCATTACATATAATTGTATTTACAACCTCTTTAGCACCATTTAGCTGTTGTTTGGTAATTAATCTACGATTAAAGGCCTCATTATTTATTACAGGGGTCTTATCATAAATTCTGAACATTATTTTTGACAATTCCTCACTTAATGAGACTCTACTTTTTATCTTTAAAATCTCACCCTCATGTATCCAAAATGAATTTTGAAATTGAGTTATTGGCTCTAATAATTCTTTGAGTATGAAGTTAGTATTTTCTTTAATTTTCAGTAGTTCTTCTTCTACAATTGAATCTTCATTTAATAAATACTTGTCCTCTAATAATTTATTTATTGATGAGAGCTTTAAAACTTTTTCTTCAAAATTAACTAATGTATTTTTTGGTAGAGTAAAAACAATCCGGCTATTACTTTCGCTTAAGTCTAAGATGGTACTTTTAACTTCTTCAATTTCTAAGTCTGGAATAACATAGTATATTCTCATATCACACTGTTCTTCATCAGCAAAGCTGTTTTTAACAGTTTCAGATGTTACATCACTGGCATAAATCGGAGAAATTGATGCAAACCTTATCATATTTTTTTCATCATTATAACGTTTTGGATACGCATATCGACTTTCTAGAATACTAGTAATCAACTCTAACTTATTGGACTTTTCCAATCCAATTTGGTTCATTTCAGCAATTTTCTTATTAATATCTATAGTACTACCTTCGAATAATTCCCAAGTACCATCAAATAACCTAAATCGAATAAGCTTTTTGTTTTCAAGTATCGACATAATTTCATTAACTTTTTTAAGATCCCAATTAAGTGAAAATGAAATGAAGTCTTTTGTCAATTTACGTTTATTATTTAGGCTTGCAATATCCCATAGTGAAATCAATTTAATTAGCTGCAACTCAGAAGATGCTGTTAGTGAACTTTCTATCCTTTTTTGGACTCTCAAATATTTAAGATATGAATTACCTATTAATGTATCACCCATAAACTCTTGAAAAGCTGGCTCAAAATAGTCGAATAAATTATTAACGTGATACCATGTGTTTTTTCTTTGAAAATAGTTCGCTAATCCGCCTAACTCATTACTTTCTAAGAAAGTAAATAAAGTACGTTCGTTTTGAGCTACTGCATTAGCTAATCTGGGAAGAGCGTATAGGGTTGCTGGGTGTATAGGGTAAGAATTTTCTACAACTATAGTCTTTATCTCCCGACCATTAAGCTCAGGAAATAAATCGTACTTAATAACTTGATTTTCAAAATCAAATTTCTTATTCCAATTGTCTCGATAATCCAAAGTAACCTGACTTGAAAGTCTTATAAAAGTAGCCGGGTCGCTATAAGTATGATAGACCCTAAAGCGTCCCTGTATTCTTTTAAACTCGTTCTGGAGTTCTTCTCCATAACTGAGAAAATATTGTTTTAAGTTTCTATGTGTTATTAACAAAATATTAAAGTTTCCACTTTTATGATGATCTGCTAATTCAGCAATATCCTGTATGTCTTGCATAGCCTCTACAGTTTGATACTTATCTAAGCTTTGCAAAAATCTCCCAAACTCATCGTAAACCAAGTATAAACCAAACCCTAATTTATCTAACTCATCAAGAATATAACTTAGATGTTCTGTAAGATCCTGGTCGTATGATATTGTAAGTTCAGCACCCGCCGTTAAAGATGGATAAATGTCTTTAAACCAATTTATAGCAATAATATCGTGTTCAGTAATATCATTTAAAAAACTGTCTATACTCCAATTTTCTTCGCTTAATTTTGAAATAAACTGTTTATAAGTTTCAGCATAACTATTTTCCCAAAGATTAATTTTTGATTTTATTTCTTCTACAAAGGAAGGGAGTGTTAAATCCGGTTTAATTTGTATTAATGATTTGTGTATAGAAGAAATAACAGCTTCACGGAATCTGCCTTGTTTCCCATTGATTACCACAGGGATATATGTTCTATTTAAGTTTTTTGCCTTTTCAAGAAGAGTGATTACTGTATCTTCTTTAATATTTACTTTATCAAACTTATCAACTAAGTTGTTTATTGACCCAATAGATACATTTTTAGAAACAATGTTTGCTATTAAGGCCCCAATCATTGATTTTCCCGAACCGTAAGAACCAACTAATATATGGGATTTATTCCCTTTGTCTAAAAAACCCTCTAATAATCCTGTTAAACTTTCAATATGAGTTGGTGTGGGTATATATCTATCAAGTATCCATTCATTTCCTAAATCTAGTTTTATATTTACACTAGTTTTAAACTTACTCTTTGATATCATCATCTCAATACCCTTTCTTGCCTAATGTACTCTTCTCTTAAAAACTCTATTGGATCGAGAAGCTTTACTCTTACTAAATCCAATCTATTAGTCCTGTCAAATTCTAGAGGAAATCTAGATATGGATACAAGATGTTCTATAGCTCTCACAATTTCACTTCTCTGTAAATTAAACACTTTCCCCCATAGCTTTCTACTTGTTTCTATTTCTTCAATTGAAACTTCTTTTTGTCCATACTTTAATAATACGTACATGAGTGCAGTCAAGCCTACCTCCTCATATTTAGGGGACTTTTTGAATATTTTCCCTTCCTTCTCTTCTAATAACTTTAGGGAAGTTAGTGGACTTTGAATTACCTCTTCCGGATCATTTGAGATATTTCTTGAATAATACTGTTTTATTAAACAATCAAAATCGCGTTCTAAAGTGTCTTCTGAGTTTCTAGTATCATAGTTTTTGTTTAACCAAGCCATAAAGTCATTTAGTGCTTCTTCTTTACTAAATGATGGTTTGTCATATTCATTAAATAACCAATACCACGTTGTGCAAGGCTCTGTTTCATCAACAATATGATAGTGAATTATACTTGCTGTGTCATTCAACTCTAAGTATGGGTCATACTCATTAAAAACATTTCCAAAAGGAGTAATTTTGTGAATGACTTTGTTATCGGACTCGCGTTTTCCAACCTCACAAATGTCAGCTGCTTCTATCCAATGTTTTAGGGATTTAACCATATTGGTTCCTAAACCTATTAACTCCGATGCGTTCTTCTCATAAAAAAATCTATTATTTATATTAATCTGTTGGATAGCTTTTCTTAACCAATAGATTCGCAAATAAAAACTTTGATGTTGTCCAAATCCCATTACAATCTCTCCTTAATTTCTGGAGAAGTGTCTCCAGAATGTATCCTTTATTATTTTAACATACAATATAGATTAATCTAGTAACTATTAGAAAACATATCCATTTATTAAAGCTATTTTTAGTCTCTATTCAAAATTGCCTCTATCTCTCTTTCTAATGCTCTGTTAACAAATAAAAAAGCTGCTATACAATGCAGCTTAGATTTTATCCAAATCGTGTGTGTTTCAAATATTATTACCAATTTATTACCAATTTATTACCGATTTATTACCAATGGTAATTTAAAATTCTTTATTTTAAGAATTACAGCCTTATGCCCAATTGAGAGCCCTTTTAACTCAGGACTTTCACTTCGACAACACAATCCTAAAATCACCCGTTCGAATTCACCAGACTTCACTTCAATCCGTAACTCATGTATTACCTATAGGGAACCCCAGCGAAGTAAAGCGTTACTCCACCGGGGTAGCCGAATTACCTAAGCTAAAATGCTTGCAATGTTTTATTTAATATCATCATTTTTATTTTGTCCCCGCTCCAGAAGATACTTCTCTAACTCCTTATCACAGCAATAAACATAACAGCCCTTCATCCCTCTGGTCATTAATGTTTTATAGGTATTTTTCACAAGACTAACAAGTGGATCTGCTTGTCCTTTCTTCGGTTTTGCTGGTTTTGCTCCTTTGTCTTTAAATTCATCTCTGCGGACAATAAGGGACTGTGTTTCTTCATCATAACCTAGATCTTTTCCGATAATGACACCAACATAGTCCATTTCCAGCCCCTGTACGGTATGGATACATCCGATTTGATTCGCACATTCTGGATGGATCGCCCAGTCAATCCGATTAGGGTCGTTCCATGGCAAGGCAAAATTGTGTTCCTCGATCACGACATCATCTACAAGAACCCCATTTTTTACTGTTTTCGTCCAATCCCATGCATAGCCTGCTAATAACCGGCCACCCAGTCGATCCACAATCTCTTCTTTTAGCTGATGAGGGTTTGAAACAACTTTAAAATCAAAATCTCCCTCTAGTTGGACATTGGATTCATTCTCAGTAAAAATACTTTCTAACCATTCGAGGTAATTCCCAGATCCAGAGCAGCGAAATTGTGATTCTAGTTCCACGGTATGGATTTCTGCTCCTAATTTGTTGGCTTCTTCAATCAATAAATCAACTCTGCCAATGTCTTTTTTTGAGATGACTTGATAATCGTCGATAAAAAAGACGCTGACTTTTGAGGACCGAATGATTTGAGTTGCCTGGTTTTCTCCGGGAATCTTCTTCTTCATATGTCCATGTTCTTTTAAACGATGGCTTCATCACAAATCAGCACATCAAAATAGTTTTCTGGTGCTTCAACATAGGCTGCGGACCCCTTGAATAAATCCCTGACTTCCATGTGGCCCGATGCACCTATTAGTTTTTTACGCAGGATCTCTCTAAAAGCTTGATTTGGGGCATCCCTTAGCACTTTGGCCATCTGAGGAAGTGACCGTTCCCAGGAGTTTAATTCACTTGGCGATACGACTTTATTCATTTTTTTAAAGACATTTTCTTTTAGAACGTAGCCAATTTTATTTTCATAAATATGGTTTAAGAAATTGGATGAAGTCTCATTATAAATAATCATTGTTTCATTCCCTTTCCACAGGGTATTTCAACGCATTCTTTTCAAGCTTCTGATATACTTCCTCTTCAAGATCAATCTCCAGCTTATCCGCCATCTGGACGAGATAAATGAGGATATCGGCCATCTCTTCTTTCATATTCTGCTTCGTACTCGCAATCGCTTCTTCACTGCTTTTCCACTGGAAATTTTCAAGTAGTTCATTAGCCTCCAGTGATATCGAAATCGCTAAATCTTTGGGGTCATGGTACTTTTTCCAATCCCTTTCATCTCGAAATTCAATGATTTTTTGATAAAGTTTTTCCATTTTTCCTTTGCTCTCCATTTTAAAAATACTTTGTTTTAAGATTATTTTAACACTAATGAATACACTTCCAAAAAAATAAGCTGACCTAAGCGAGTCAGCAAATCAATGGCGTAATATTTCATAAGTCCAGAAGAACCGCCCCATAATCATTATTAATATGAATCAGCCTTTAAAGGGGAGGATGAAAGTAATCAGGTCTGGGTTAAGGAGTAGTATTGGACGCAAAATATGAGCAATAAAACAATTCATTTAAAATTATCCCCCTATATCTTATATAATTGAACTGATATAACTAAGATTAAGGTATCCATGCAATTCGATGAAATCATTTTTTATCCATTGTGGTACAATATTACATAAAAACTAATTTTAGGAAAACATTAATCAACCTTACTAAGGAGGGTGAATAAGTGGGAAAACAAGAGTACGCTTTTGCCTTTATAACAGAAGAAAAGCCAGAATGGGCGCAACTTGCTAAAGACTTTGAAAAAATGCTTTTTTCAGATATGGAAGCCGCTTTAATGAAAGCAAGAAAGTTAACTGAGCATTTAATAGAAGATGTCTATCAAAAGGAAGAAATCGACTATCCAGCATTTGCAAAACATGCGGAAAGAGTGATGATTTTAAAAAACTCAGGGGTTATGGACGAAGAGTTATTTAAAGCCTTTGATCGGATTCGTCGTATGGGTAATTTTGCAGTTCATGATAAGAAAGCGATTCCCTTCTCTGATGGATTAAAAGTACATTTTAATTTATATATGATACTCAAATGGTACACTGAATCATATTTAAACTTTGAAATCAAGGTACCAGAGTACCAGGATCCAAAGCCTGAAAACCTAGACGAAATCATGGATGACAAATTTAAGAAACTACTGCAGGAATACTTGCCGAATTATTTAAAGGAATTAGGGACTTCCGTTGGTGAGATTCCCGAGGAAGAAGAAACAACAAACGATGAGGAGATGCCTTCCCTTCATGGTTCGAAGCTTCATTATCAACTAAGTAAACTGAGAGAATCCTCAAGAGGAGCTGTTGAAGGCTTTAAAGGGTTAAGTGATTTTAAACAATATTTACATGTTAAGCGCCCTATTGAGGAAAAGCTTGAAGCGCATGTACGCGAATGTGCCTCTGCCTCTGGTAGCAAGCTTATTTTTCTATGCGGAAGTGTCGGGGATGGGAAGTCACACCTTCTTGCACAGTTATCCACAACCATGGGTGACATTATGAATCAGTTTGAAATACATAATGATGCAACTGAAAGCTTTGATCCAAAGAAAAACTCACTCGATACCTTAGCACAAGTTCTCGACGCCTTTTCAGATGAAAATATCGAGTCCAGCAATGAGAAACGAATTCTCGCTATTAACCTAGGGGTACTTAATAACTTTATCGAAGCCCCTTATGCGGACGAAAAGTATCATAAATTAAAAGAATATATTTTAAGCGCAAATGTCTTTGAGTCTAATACAATTACAATGCCACAGGAAAGCGAACATTTTATTCTTGTGAACTTTGCGGATTATAAAACATTTGAATTGACTATGGATGGACCTGAGTCCTCCTATTTATCAGAACTCTTTCAACGAATCACCCAAAAATCGGAGGATAACCCTTTTTACCAAGCCTATCTTCAAGACAAAGAGTCGTTAAACGCAAATCCAATTCTTATAAATTATGAAATGTTTTCATCAGAATCCGTTCAAAAACAAATCATCCAGTTGATAATTAAAACAATTGTAAAGGATAAGGTAATTGTTTCCTCGAGGGCTTTGTTAAACTTTATTTACGATATTCTTGTCCCTACATCCATTGAGGAGATAAATACATCAGACTTTATTGATATGCTTCCAAGTCTTTTACCAAATCTTCTGTTTGAGGGCGTGGAAAAGTCGAGTTTCCTAAGAATGATTGCCACCCATGATTTGATTCATCGACGAGTAAAAGAAGTAGATGAAAAACTGATTAGCTTAAATAACGCAGGAAGTTATTATCAATTTTTTAGAGATGTCATTTATGATCCGTCAGCTCAAGAATGGATTACTTTACTAGAGCCAATCGAAGAAGTGGCTTTGCTTGATAAAGATACAAAAAGAGAATTAAGTGAATTGTTCATTCGTTCTACTTTTTTATATGAATCACACTTACAAAAGGTCTTTCGGGACTCTGTTTATAACGACTATATGAAGTATCTTTATGCATACAATACAGATAAAAAACCGATGCTTCAAAATCTTTATTATGAAATAGAAAAAGCCATTTATCTTTGGAAGGGCAGTCCGAAAAGCAATTACCTTTTCATTGATGATGAAAGCAATAAAATCCGAATTGCTGAGCCTTTACAGTTAAGAAAAGCGCCAATCACGATTAAAAATGAAAAGAAGGAGGTAGTGGAACGATTCACCCCTACTCTATTTCTTGGTTTTCGGTGTGAGCCATTTCCAAATGTTCTAAAAGTAGAAATCGACTTACCTTTGTATGAGATGGTCATCCGGGTACTAAATGGCTACCGATTGAACAAGAAAGACCGTGAAGATTCTATTCAATTTATCGATTTCATTAACAAGCTTCTTCCTTATGGAAAACAACAAGAAGAAATTCTTATTAAAGATAATGAACACCGTTTGTCGTTCAGATTACAATTCGATGCCGATTTTGAGTCCTATTCATTTAGCAAGGAGCAGTGATGATTGTGAGTGCTTTGGAAGAATTACGAGATGCATTAAATATAAAAGAAAAGAACGCTAAACTAACTTTGAAACATAATATCAACAAAAAAACCGCTTTCTTGCCCTTTCAAACGAGGAATCCAGAAAGAGCGAAATTCAAAGATGGGTTTTCCCCTGTCCTAGGGCAATTCTTCCGATATGTTGAAAGTGTTGGTTCGAATTTTGAGTTGGAAAAAGAACAGCTCATTTCAGAAATTTCTACTGACGTTGTAATGGATGAAACGGATCGCTCACATTTTGAACGTATCCTAGAAGATTATTTATTTCAAGCCAATTCAATCCGGGTGTTCCACCCAATCATGTATAAATACATCCCTTTATCTGATTCAAAGGAAGCCAAAGGGGAAAATGAAATTGCCCAGTATTTATATAATGCCTTGTTAGGGAACGATACTCAAAAGTTCAAAGAAATCCTTGAATTACAAGAAAGCGAACATGTTTTGTCCCGTTTGATTCAGCAGCATATGCCACAATTGCCGGAAGAACCGTCTAGTAGGAAGTATACCGCATCGTTTTCTTTTATCCGGGACACTTTTCAACAGGACTTAAAAACACTTTTAACGAACAAGGAATTTTTCACGAATCATATCCAGCTGTTTTTGGCTTATTATTATTTTTATTCTGCTTCACAATTAATATTGAAAATCAATCAGTTTGAGAAAATGGACGCTACCTCCCCTACTCCTATTTATTACAATCTAGATTGGGAAGCTTCGAACCGTAATCGACTGGCGACTACAACAGGATTTAAAATTATTATGGAAAATGCACGAAAGCTTTTAAGCCATGTGAATACTTTAGAACACTTAAACATTATCATGGGCACAGAGCAACTTAACTACCTTGAGCTCCATAAGCAGTTTGAACAATTGGATGAAGAGGAACAAAGAAGAATGATTGATGATGTTCATAAATGGACAATGGAATACTCCGAAATAGTATTAGGGAATCAGAATGAGATTGAGAAAAAGACGGTTTTTAAAGAGAGTTACAGACAGCTTCAACAACAACTTTCAAAAGGTCTTAAACTCGAAACGAAATATCGCTACGCCCTAGCCATAAATGAAATTGGTAAGGTTTATTTTCTAAAAACTAGAGGCTCGCTTGGTAATACTCTCAATGTCACTCAAGATTTTCTAATTTTGTTAACAGCTTTATCAGTTAAAGATAATAAAATTTCATTAAAACAATTATTTGTTGAATTCGAAAAACGAGGAGTCTTTTTAGATCGTTACTCAAAAGAGGAAGTTGTTGAATTATTCAATAAGCTAAACCTCATTGAGAAAAAAAGTGATAGTGGTGATGCACAGTATGTTAAACCAATTTTATAATTATATGGCAAAAAAACTCGTTACATTTTTAGAGAGTCAACAACTTGTAGGTGGAGAGCGTTTCTATCTTCAGTTTGATGAGGAAGACAATGTTAAGGATTTCTATGCGACGTTAAAAAATTTACCTGATGCGGAAACTTTTCAATATCAGCATGAACTTGGCTCTCCCTATACCACCTTTTCTATAAATGTCGAGCAAGTAAAAGTAGTCGTTGGTGCAACGATTGATGAGATTACACCAGATTTCTTAGTAACGATTCGAAACCTGATCAGTGAACAGGATGGCGAGTGGGAAAAGACAGCATTGATTATTATTTCGCACCTCTCCCTTGATAGTATCCAAGGTGGAAGTAAAAATTTGCAACAAAAAGGCATGCCTTTTAATATCCAAAGCATTACTCATTACATAAGGGAGGAATTAGATTATAATGACAATCTTTCCACAGCGGAAAAAGAAATCATTCACTTTCATCTTGATAAAAAGCTAGAAGACATTGTCATTCAAACATCTATTTGGGATTATGCGGATATAATTGCATTAATCAATAAAGGAGAAATTGAGTCTCAAGATTTTAAGTCTCTATACCTGTTCCTAGATAAGGAATTGGGTAAAGATACCTATATGAAACCGGCCGATATTCGCATTCGTTTAGAGGAAAACAATCATTTATTTGAAAGAGTCCAGCGAATCCATGATTATGAGACGTTGGATACGGAATTAGAACCGTTATTCGAAGAAAAAATGATTCCAAAACTAAAACGAGAAGACTGGTATGAAAATGAATTTATGCCTGTCAAAAATGCCTATAACAATGTTAAAAGATCCTTAGGCTATTTGAGCGGCGAAACTAAGAAAATTAATAAAGACATTACTTTTTGGGAACGACCTCAGATAGAAACAAAAGTAGGCCAACGAAAGCGGCATATTCTTATTTTCAACGAAGCGAAGAACTCAGAAATTGAAATGCAATTTGAATTTGACGATTTCTTAAAAAAACAATTTATTCATCAACGTAGTGAACCTTTTGCAGCAACGAATGGGAAGAAATTAAAAGTCACATTGCCCGCTTCTGATGAAATTGGATTTCATCAAATTAAATATCAACACAATAAAGAAACACAATCTAGCTATGAATTCAACTTCTGTATTGTACCTTTTGCTGTGAGTCAGCTTGAAGGCATCGAAGCTGTGTTCGAAGTGAAAATTAAAGGCAATGAAAAAGGGATTTTCCTTAAATATTCAGGTGATAACACGACCATCGGTTCAGGAAATAATATAACAGAATATACAATTAAAGAAGCCTACGAAACCATTACAATAGAAGAAGATGAAAAACTTATTCTCGATGTTGATGCAGGAGCCTGGGACGAGGATTCGCTTGAATTCACAATCAAAATTGACGGAAACTTCCTCCCTATGCAATTTAAAGACTCAGATACAAAATCTTATCCAATCCAAGCCAAACGAGTTTGGAAATTAAAACGAGAAAAGCAGGAACATTTTTATTTAGAAAATGATCGCTTACGTTACGGAACCAACACGTTCTACCCACATGAGAATTTCAAAAAGGTTCTCTCTCAAGAAAGAAAATGGATTGAAGAGAAGCATTACTATCTTCTTGAAGGCAAACAGGCAGAAGATTTCCTATTACCAGAAAAGGTTCAAAAAGCATATAAAGACTATTTAAGTTACTTCAGTACTAAGCAACTGTTACCTAGTTTAAGTTATATGGATGAGGAACTAATTCCCCTTGCTAAACAATATGTGGAAACAGTAATTGGGGAAATTAAAGAGATTGAAGAGCACTCTCTTCTGAATCAGGCGCAAAAGAATCTGTTTAAGCTAGGATTACAGGTGGAAAACGGAAAAATTTGGATTAGCCCCCTCCATCCTTTAAATGTTGCTTATCAATTAATGTTAGAAGAAGAAACCAAGGACGAAGAACTTGATTACCCAATTTTGGACCGACTACATCCGCAAAACCTTTTGCCGTTCCTATATTCGGAAAACGATGAACTGTATCGACCTACTATGGATTCCCCGTTTGCGGAATGGTATGGATATGAGCCAGAACATTTAGTAACGGTTGGAACAGCGAACGAATTTTTAGCAACGGTAATTGAGGAGAAAATCAAACAATTTATCCGACATTTTGATTATTTGTTTTTAGAAAGCGCCCACTCTCCCCTTTTAATCAATGTCATAGAAATTCATAATGACAAGGAAGTTGTTCGGGGATTGTTCCTATTCCTAAAGAAGTTGCTTGAGACAAAGGGACGAGATGGAATGCTGCCGATTGAAGTAGCTCTTTATCGAAATGGCGTCCAGTCTCCGAGTGCATTAGAACTTTTTTCAACACTAAGGACACCAGCGGAAATCGAGGCAGAGTTTAATATTAGTTTGAAATCTCGAGAATTTGATGAAGTTGATGTTTTAAGACTCATAAGAGAACATATTCATTATTATAAAAATGATTTAACACAGCACACTGAATTCGAGTATGCTCATATATCATTCTTTAAACTACCTACCCAAGATATCGATGCTTCCCATCAGGTAGATAAAATGGAAACTGGAATTGCTTTAAATGGTCTGCTTTCTTCTGTGGTTGCAATTGCAAGTGATTCAGATTATCGCTCAGGATATGGTCTATTGAATGCGCCAAAAGATGCGAATCCTTTAATCAAACTCGCAACATATTATAACGAGCTATCTTTTAATATGCAGAATGAAGGAAAGAATTCGTATAGTAAAAACAAATCGATTGTAATGAGCACGTCGACACAAGCAAAAGGATTCCTTGAGAAGCTTTATCAATCATCAGCTTGGGTTACGTTCATCGACCCAGGTGTAGATTTAGACTTCTTTCAAAAGTCTAGCCAGAACTTATTGGTGATTCACTATAATGATCAACATACTTCTTCTGACCGTTATGATGCGATAACAGTAACAGACAAATCTGACCAATATAAAAAAGTAATTTCCGATTATATTGGTGAAAAGGTAAAAATTACACCAGGAAACATTGATTTAGCTATCAAATCCTTTAATTCGATAAATGGCGAATGGCTTTTAAACATTATTGGCAGTAAGGGACATTTGGCGCGGGAAAAAATTAGTCTAATATCTGCAATGAAATACTTGGAAAACTATTTATACCATCCAAACATTACTTGGATTCCAGTATCATTGGAGGAAATTCTTCGTGTTGCATCAGCCATCAAACTAGATAAAAGTGAAGGGATTTTCTCCGCAAAGAATCTGAATTCCAGCGGAAAACATAGTGATGATATATTAATGATGGGTGTAGAAGAAATCGATGATCTACTATATCTTCACTTCTACCCAGTAGAAGTGAAGATTGGACACCTCCAAACAACAAAAGCAAACATTCAAATCGGAAAAACAACTAGGTTATTTGAAAGCTATTTAATCGATTATGATGGTGAGATAAGTTTTAGAAAGAAGTTTTTCCGTAATTTCTTTGCTCAAATTCTGTTATCTAATGCGAAAAAGCTCCATTCTAATGATTTATGGTCAGATGAAAAATTCGAATCTATTCACCAATTGAAGTCTCGATTGATGAATGATGATTTCAAGGTGGCCAAACATCTGCATCGTTTCATTGGACAAGGTGCTGTACTCACATTCCGTAAAGATTATAGCTTTCGCACAGCAGAGCATATTGATGATATTCTAAAACTTACCTTTATTGAAGAGGATGCTTATGCTGGGTTAGCGATTGATATGGAACAAATTCTAGAAAAAATGCAAAAAGGTTATATGGACTTTGCTCCAGAAAATATGCTCTTTTCAGCGTATCATCCATCAGAAGTTGATGTGACAGAAATTTGGACAACTAGTAAAGTGGAAAAAGAAACAGAAGTTGATAAGTTTAAAAATAATCAGGAAACGTTACAACTAGGAAGTGAAACAGAACAACCTGACTTAAAGTATGCGTATAACTCTAACGAGCAGAAAATTATAGATAAAGATTCTACATCAACGTCAGGGAATGAAATTTCAGCTGATATCGATTTAGAAGATACTCAATTGGAATTTAATCAGGAAAAGTCCCATACGGAACAACAAAACCGTTTAACGGATGACAATAATACTAAATTAACATGGCAAGGAACTAACTTAAAAGACATTAGAGTTCCTATTGGTCAAGTTTCAGGTTCCAATAGAGTGCTCCATTGGGAATTTGGAAATCATGGGTTAGCTAACCGTCATTTGTTTATTACAGGACGTTCAGGACAAGGTAAAACATATTTTATTCAATGCCTGCTTTGGGAATTATCTAAGCATGGAATCTCTAGTATGATTGTCGATTATACAGATGGCTTTAAGAAGTCCCAATTAGAAGACGAATTTAAGGATAAATTGGGCGGTAATTTAGAGCAATTTATTGTTCTAAAGAACAAATTCCCTGTAAATCCTTTCAAACGAAATCTTAAGGAATTAGATGAAGATATCATTATAGAAGAAGAAGACTCCGATGTGGCAGAACGATTGAAGAATGTCATTAGTTCAATCTACACTACCCTTGGCCCACAGCAACTAAATGCAATTTACCAAGCAGTTATGAAAGGAATGTCGATTCATGGTGAACAAATGAATTTGACTCATCTTCGTGAATTGCTTGAGGAAGATGGATCGGGTCCAGCAAAAACCGCCGTATCGCAAATGAATCTACTGATTGATAAAAATCCTTTCAATTATGAGGAAGATTTTGATTGGTCCTTTCTTGAAAAAGATAAAGGAAAAGTCTTTGTTGTCCAATTAACTGGATATTCACCTGATGTACAGAAAATGATTACTGAGTTTATTCTTTGGGATTTATGGTATTACAAGCTTCAGCATGGTCATAAGAACCTCCCCTTCCCTGTCATTCTTGATGAGTCACAGCGACTAGACTTTAGTGGAGACTCACCAAGCGCCAAAATTCTTGTTGAAGGCAGAAAATTTGGTTGGTCTGGATGGTTTGCGACTCAATTCTTAAAAGGCGGCTTTTCGACTGATCAAGTCAACCGTTTGCAAAATGCCGCTGTGAAAATCTTTTTTGCACCGATGGAAAGTGAAGTGTCATCAATTGCTAATAATCTTACCCAAGATGTTACTGAGCGTAAAGAGTGGGAAGTAAAATTAGCAAATCTAAAAAAAGGGCAGTGCGTTATATATGCACCCGTTGAGGACAGAGACGGAAACCTTTTACCTTCTAGACCATATTTAGTTGATATTATGGGATTAGGGAATAGATAAGAAAAGCCCGATTCATTTATCTTAGATAAATTTGAATCGGGCCTTCCTTTTAATCATAAAAAATAATTTCTAACCTTTTCATGACACCAATTACGTCTTGCATTAGTTTATGTTCATCCTTATTATTCAATTCTATAAGCAGGCTATCTAGACTGCTCTCAACTTCTTCTTTCAAAAGCTATTTGTCTAAGGAAAGTGGTCGATTCGAAATAGAACTGAACCTCTTCTTGTTATAATTGGCCAAACATTTTTTGGGGAAAAAGGGCCAGTCCCCCAGCGAAGTAAAGCGTTACTCCACCGGGGGACTGACCCCTAATTACCCCTGCTGCAAGGTTATGAATAAAATCCGGAGCAATTAAAGGAATCCTACGCCAAAATATCGATGACTTAACAATTGTCATTGAGGATTTAGCATGTTAGTTATTAATCTAATTTTGCTCGGAGCTTTTAATAATTGGAGCAATGAAATATTTTTTGTAGTTGGCTTGAATAGCATTAAAAAATAATATTATTATGTAAACTTAATGTTCGCCTCTTTTCACTTCCATAAAATAATCCTAAAAGCAGCAAACTATTTAATGGGACTCTTACTAATAGATACTTGTTAAGTAAGCGTCAAATAGCGCCCACATATTTTTTTGTGGGCGCTTGTTGTATGCTTTATTTAGATTTATTTGGGACGCGACATTCTACTGGAATTGTCTTCGACCATGGTAGGAGTTGATCGTAAGCCCGAATTATAAAAATAAGCGTACCTTTTCGGTACGCATGACAAATAACCGTAAATCATGATTTTTTTATCAGAATTACGGTTATTTCACTTTATTTTACATTCAGCTTGTATCATCCTTGA
>NZ_WOFU01000013.1 GCF_016879755.1 Bacillus sp. B15-48 | reverse complement strand
TGCCCACGTGTTACTCACCCGTCCGCCGCTAATCTTTAAAAGCAAGCTTTTAAAGATTCGCTCGACTTGCATGTATTAGGCACGCCGCCAGCGTTCGTCCTGAGCCAGGATCAAACTCTCCAATAAATTGTTGAGTGATTAAGCTCATAAAATAAAACGTTGGCTTGTGCTCTTCATTAATAGAAGAAACACAATTTGTTATTGTTTGTTGACGCTTGTTTGTTTAGTTTTCAAAGAACAATTTATTAACCCGCCGCTCAGAAGCGACTTTATTAATATAACATCTAGTGTTTTTGTTGTCAACACTTTATTTCAAAAAGTAAAACCGTCAGCTGCGGATTGTTTTCTTCACTTCTTGCAGCGACGGTTATTAATATAACAAGTATTTTCAAAAAGGTCAATAGCTTATTTTATTTTTTACGATAATATTTTCCCTTTCTTATAATACCGATGATAAATCCCTTTTCGTTTTGCCTTGAAAAGAACAGGCTCAACCATATTTTTATCAATTAAATATTCTAGAAAGATACTGAGGTCCACATTATAAATCCTTACTTCTGGATGCTGAATCATATCATTAAAAGTCCATATTTCTTTTTCTTCTAATACCGAAAGGAAGTGTGAAGCTCCGATATCCGTTCTTGAATGAATTAAAAACTCGGCTGCGAGAAATAAAAGTTCAAGCCTTTTTTTCAACGATTCTTCACTGCTCACAAGTTCCTCATACAATTTATATATTCCAGGGTCAATCTGTTTAACCTGAGGCCATACAGTCACTTCTGGATGAAAACCATTTTCGATAATCGCTAATCTAGCGAGATGGTGAAGAGAATGAATGACATGGTTGTATGCATCAAGATAATGAGCTTCATCAAAGAAGGCTCGCCCATCTGTGTATCTACGGATTAATTTTGAAAATTCAATCCCAATCTTAACTTTCCGGCCGTAAAACGGAAAATCTTTCAGTTCTTGTTTCAAATTAACTATATACTCATTTCGGTCAAAAATGATCTTTCCCTCATAGAGCCAATCAAAGATTTTTTTATTATTCCCCAGAAGCATCCATTCACGGATCTGCGCTCCTGTTACAATATGCATGGCGATTTTTTTATTATTAATTGTATAATGTTTAACGAAAACAGACTGCTCTGCATCTTTCACTATTACTAATAGGATGGAATCAAAAGTATCAGTTGTCGGAAATAACTTCGGTCCCTTTTCAATAATCATGATACCAATCGTGTTGAACTGACTCGCCCTATCTTGGTAAATCGGGCGAAGGATATCCTCCATAACCATTCCTCCAATTCAGTGTTAGAAATATATGTTCGACAATATTAAAATAAAATCCTCCCTTTGCTGTTATCATTTTAGTGTGAAAATATTTATTAAAATGATATGATATAAATGTTTCTAGGGAGGAGAAAAAATGGTCAAATATTCGAGCAAAATTAATAAAATACGTACATTCGCCCTCAGCTTAATCTTTGTTGGTTTTGCTGTTATGTATGGTGGGATTTTCTTTCGTAATTACCCAATTGTTATGACCATCTTTATGATTCTTGGTCTACTGTTCATTATCGCTAGTACCGTCGTCTACTTCTGGATTGGGATGTTGTCTACAAAGACAGTCCAGGTTGTTTGTCCAAGTTGCGGAAAGCATACAAAAGTACTCGGTCGTGTTGATTTATGTATGTATTGCAACGAACCTTTAACACTTGATCCAACTCTTGAAGGAAAAGAATTCAACGAGAAATACAATAAAAAACAGTCGGAAGAACATCAAGAAAAAGCATGATTCCTATCTTATATTAACGGAATAATCATTCAACCATTAACCGGGTTTTCCTTATAATTTTAAAAAAAGAAAAAAACACTGACAATTTCGATTGTCAGTGTTTAAACTAATGCGCCTCTTTACTCGAACAGTCAGGACACACACCATAAATTTCCAATCTATGGCTGTCAATTTTAAAGCCAGTCACATGTGATGCAAGTTGTTCTACTTCATCGAGTCCTGGATAGTGAAAGTCAACAATCTTCCCACAGCTTTGACAAATCACATGGTAATGATTTGTCGTTACGAAGTCGAACCTGCTTGACGCATCCCCGTATGTCAACTCTTTTACTAGCCCTACTTCACGAAATACCCTTAAGTTATTATAAACCGTGGCAACGCTCATATTCGGGAATTTCCCTTCAAAGGCTTTATAAATATCGTCGGCTGTCGGATGAGACATTGACTTAATTAAATATTCGAGTATCGCATGACGCTGAGGCGTAATACGAACACCCGTACCTTTCAAGGCATCTAGTGCTTCCTTTAATTGATCTTCTATCACCGCCATGCACCTCTCTTCTCTTTAGGAATTATTACTTTATAATGTTTATAATTAGTGTACTAGGTCCTAAGTCTGTTTGTCAATATAAGTTACTTGGTTATGTTACAGTAACTTTACAATATTATGACTCGATAATCATAAACTCCCTTGAATATCACTACCAATTAAATGACCCTTCTACAACTCACTATTTACTCTTAACTATCTTATGCTTGCAAATAGAAAATAAACAAAAAAAAGCGAGCCATAATGGCTCGTAAAATCATTTGAGGAGGTATGCCCTAATATAAGGTATTCACCTTCGTACAAAATGAATGGACAATTGCCTTTAAATAAAAAATTAGGCTTTATTTTACATATTTTCACGAATAAAATTTAACGCATCTTCAACATGACCCTTTACCTTTACTTTCCGATACTCCTTTGCTACCTTTCCTTGTTTATCAATAATAAAGGTCGAACGTTCAATCCCCATATACTCTTTACCAAAATTCTTTTTCAGTTTCCATACATCATACGCTTCCGCCACTTTATGATCCTCATCTGAAAGCAGCAAAAACGGCAGTCCATGTTTATCGATAAACTTTTCGTGTCTCGTAATTGGATCAGGACTCACCCCAAGAATAACGGCATTAAGGTCTTCGAAGCTTTGATGATGATCGCGAAAATCACAAGCTTCCGTTGTACAACCAGGAGTCATATCCTTCGGATAAAAATACAGCACCACATTTTTACCAGGGAAATCCGAAAGTTTCACCCGTTCGCCATTGCTAGCCTCCAACTCGAAGTCAGGTGCTGCTTCATTCAGTTTTACAACCATTCCATTTACCCCCTTAGACTTTATAACTTAAGCCTATCTAAATGCGAAAGTAAATTCAAATAGCTCGCATCGTATCACGAATCTTTTTTCCTTTAAACTTTCTTGTCAAAAACAGTCCTTGCAACAAATGCTGTTGGAATCGTATAGCCAACAAGTGCTTCAATCACAGCGATCCAACGGCCGATGCCAATGGGAGAAATATCGCCGTAACCTACCGAAAATAAAGTAATCGCACTAAAGTAAAGGGCTGTTTCAAGTTTAATCACGGTCTCAGTACCTGTAGTTGCGCTATATTCCTCCGCTTCATTTAAGATTGGCTGTATTTCAGAACCTACTAAAAAATAGATTAAACCAAATCCAATCATTACTGTTAAATAAATAATGGCTAAAACAAAGAAGTTTTCAATCGAGAGCTTCTTTCCTTTAATTTTGTCGGGGATAAATAACTCCCTCAGACTCAAAATGATACAAAGGATAATGATAATGATTGAAATATAAAAACCCATCGTTTATGCCCCATTTCCTTTGCTTCTCAATCAATTTATACGCTTCAAAACTTCTATGTATGCAGAGCAAGTCCTAGATTTAGCAAAAAAGTGAACAGTCAAGTCACGACCTAAAAGATCGTGAAATCAAGTGATTATCATTCACCCGAAATATGCTAGAATGATTTTGGCATGTAAGATAGGAGGATATTCAATGAAACGACCAAATTCGGAAAGATTACATAAGGAAGCTTTGGAACATATTGTTGGTGGCGTGAATAGTCCATCTCGCTCGTATAAAGCAGTCGGCGGCGGTGCACCCGTTGTCATGGAACGCGCTAAAGGGGCTTATTTTTGGGATGTTGATGGACATCAATACATCGATTACCTAGCTGCCTACGGTCCAATTATTACCGGCCACGCTCATCCACATATTACTGAAGCAATCAAAAAGGCCGCAGACACAGGGATATTATACGGGACACCTACTCCACATGAAGTGAAATTCTCAAAAATGTTAAAAGAAGCAATCCCTTCCTTAGAGAAAGTTCGCTTCGTTAACTCAGGAACAGAAGCAGTGATGACGACAATTCGCGTCGCCCGCGCTTATACAGGAAGGGATAAAATCATTAAATTTGCAGGCTGCTATCATGGCCATTCTGACCTTGTCCTTGTCGCTGCTGGTTCCGGCCCCTCTACACTCGGCACACCAGATTCGGCAGGTGTACCAAAGAGTATCGCTCAGGAAGTGATTACCGTCCCATTTAATGATATTGAACCATTTAAACTAGCGCTTGAAAAATGGGGCGATGAAATAGCCGCTGTCCTTGTTGAACCGATTGTTGGCAACTTCGGAATCGTCCAACCAAACCCTGGTTTCCTTGAACAAGTTAATGAATTGACCCACCAAGCTGGAGCACTTGTCATTTACGATGAGGTAATTACTGCGTTCCGCTTTATGTATGGCGGCGCTCAAGATTTGTTGGGCGTAAAACCCGATCTGACCGCATTAGGAAAGATTATCGGCGGCGGGTTGCCAATCGGTGCCTACGGCGGCCGGGTCGATATTATGGAAAAAGTCGCACCGCTCGGCCCAGCGTATCAAGCAGGAACAATGGCCGGAAACCCTGCTTCCATCCTTTCAGGAATCGCTTGCCTTGAGGTCTTAAAACAGGACGGAGTCTACGATTATCTTGATCAACTTGGCACCCACCTTGAAGAAGGGGTCCTCGCTGCGGCTGAAAAACATGGAATTACCGTTACAGTTAACCGCCTAAAAGGTGCACTAACTGTGTATTTCACAAACGAGAAAGTCGAAAACTACGAACAAGCAGAGAATTCTGATAGTGAAATGTTCGGACGATTTTTCAAACTCATGTTGAATCAAGGAATCAATTTAGCTCCATCTAAATATGAAGCATGGTTCCTGACGATTGCCCATACAATAGAAGATATTGAGGCGACACTGCACGCGGTTGATCATGCATTTTATTCACTAATGAATGAATAATTATACAAACTTCTATACAATAACAGGAGGGGAATTCCCCCTCCTGTTTTGCTGTTTTGTTCGACCAAAACGCTTACATATCAATAAAAGAATGGTTCAATCTAAAATAGATAACGTTTTTACTATCCATTTCTCTGTATATTTAATTGATAACTGAAAATTCACATGTTAAAATGAACTTACTTTTCTGAATTCTTACAATTGCTATCAACATTAAAACAATAGCAATTCTTTACAGTAATTTTAAAAGGAATTCAACTTATTTTCATGTCTTTTGTCAAGTATTCTGACACACATTTTTTCTCAGGAGGTGAACCGGCTAAAAAGGAAAAAACCCTTCAAAGCCGAACAATATGACAAAACAATGGAATCCAAGCCTATTCAAAGATTTTAACCAACAAGAGCATGATGCCTGCGGAATTATTGCAAGCATTGAAAAGAAGAAAGTTCCTACCCGCGAAAATATTTTTCACTGCATCAATGGTCTAACAACGATGAATCATCGAGCAGGTTTTATTAATGGCGAAGGAGATGGAGTTGGGATTCACATCGATATCCCACGCGCGCTTTGGAAAGAAAAACTACAAACTGCCGGCATCAACGCTGATGTCGTCAATCATGATTCCTTCATCGTCGGCCATACTTTTATCTCGCGTGATGGAGATCAAGCAAAAATCCTCGCTGAATTAAAAGCTAAAATACAACAAGCTGGGGTGAAACTGATTTTTGAAACCAATCAAGTCACCACCTCCTCTGCACTCGGACCAATTGCCATTCAAGAAAATCCCGTATTCTGGCAGTTCGCATGCCTAGCTAACGAAACTGGAAGCGAACTTTCCAAAAAACTATTTACCCTTACTGTCGATTTCGAAGAAAATGACCTTGTCCATGTTGCTTCGTTAAGCCAATATCATGCTGTATATAAAGTCATGGGAGCCGGAGATATTCTCCCTAAGTATTATCATGATCTAAATAATCCGCTGATTGCTTCGACGATGACACTTGGACACAATCGGTTTTCGACGAATACCCTCTCAAGCTTTTTCAGAGTTCAACCATTCAGTATCTTAGGTCATAACGGCGAGATTAATACAATTGCGAAACTACGTGATGAAGCAAAGCTTGTAAATGTTCCACTTGTAAGAAATGGAAGTGATTCCCAAGACTTAAGTCGAACATTGGAAACCTTCATCTGCCGTGAAGGCTACTCTCTATTTGAAGCACTCGATACCATGTTCCCACCGATTATTAATGAAATCAAAGCTTATCCTCAACATCTTCAAGATCTATACACTTATCTACGTGAAGCCTGGGGCCATTTCGCGCAAGGACCTGCAGGAATAATCTCCCGTTTCGGCGAAGAAGCAGTTTTTAGCGTTGATGCACTTGGGTTACGACCTTTATGGATGATTGATATTGAAGATTCTTACTTATTTGCCTCTGAACCAGGCATTGTTCCAGCGTCTAACTATACTGGAGAACCGAAACCATTGGCTCCCGGGGAAAAAATCGGTTTAAAATGGAATGGAGACCAAATTGAACTCTACGAACAGCAGGCATTCCAGGAGGAGGTATACAAGCGGTTTTCAAAACGCTTAGACGTTAACCACTCGCACAACCGTTTAAATTTACCGAATTTTCAAAAAGTAGTAACGGTACGCTACCCTGACAACATTCATAACGGTCAATACAAAGCATTTGGCTGGGAACGCGAGCATGTCCAACTTATCGAACAAATGGCCGAAAAAGGCGTTGAACCGATTCGCTCTCTTGGTCATGACTCTCCACTTGCGGCCCTAAATCCAATGAGAAGAAACATCCCTGATTTTATTAAAGAAAGCGTAGCTGTAGTCACAAATCCTGCAATTGACCGCGATCGTGAAACTGAGCATTTCTCGACGAGAACGATTATCGGCAAACGACCACAATTATTTACAAAAGATTCAGGCGGAAAAGTCTTGGAATTACAAACTCCATTATTAATTGAAGGAAAAATAGGGTTTGAATGTTCGCAAACACTTGATCAACCAAGCATGGATCAAATCATTCACTATTTTCAAGAACTGAAGCTTGTTGCTTATATTGAAACAGTTTTTGAAGAACAAGAAACCATTCAAGAGGCGTTAACGCGGATCTCGACGGAAACAATCGATGCAGTTAACAATGGAAAAGTACTGATTGTGTTAGATGATGCCAAAGCACATCAAGATAGGTTATGGCTTGATTCGCATCTTGTCACTTCAGTGGTTGATCATGCATTAGCAGATGCTGGATTAAGACGGAACTGTTCATTGCTGCTTCGCTCAGCAGCAATCCGTTCATTACATGATCTCATCACGGCTCTTGGATTTGGCGCTGATCTCGTTAGCCCGTATTATATGTTTACGACTGTCATGAACGAGACCATTCAACCGGTACTCAATCTTTATCAAGCATTAACTAAAGGACTTGAAAAGGTCATTTCTACGATTGGAATTCATGAACTGCGTGGCTATGGACGACTATTTTCTGCAATTGGACTTAATGAGGAAATCTCCAAGCATTTAAAGATTGCCAACTTCTTTGGCAGCAGTGAACTACAATACAATTATACTCATATGAAGGAAGACGCACTAAAGCGTGCAGCAGATTATCAAAATGAACAGGCACGACTTGACCGTTCTTTTAGCCTCTTCCCAAGGGTTTGGAAATCAATTGGCGAAGTTGCGGTTACAGGTGACTATAGTCGTTATCGCGAAAAGATTTCGGAACAAGAAGAAAAAAATCCGACAACCATTCGCCATTTAACAAAATTAAAACAAACTGAATCAGAAATCTCCCCAAAAGATGTCAACCTTAGGGTTGGTGAACACAGCTTGCCATTTATCATCTCATCAATGTCTTTTGGATCACAAAATGAAATTGCGTTCCGCGCCTATGCGGAAGGAGCCGATCGTTTGAATATGATCTCGTTAAACGGTGAAGGCGGCGAAATCAAAGATATGCTTGGGAAGTACCCACGAACACGTGGTCAACAAGTCGCGTCAGGGCGTTTCGGCGTCAATGCTGAGCTTTTAAATTCTTCCAATCTTTTAGAAATTAAAATTGGTCAAGGAGCAAAGCCTGGAGAAGGCGGACACTTGCCAGGTTCAAAAGTAACCGCTAAAATCGCTGAAACAAGAAACGCAACAATCGGTTCGGACCTTATTTCTCCTTCCAATAACCATGATATTTACTCGATTGAGGACTTGGCACAAATGATCCAAGAGTTAAAAACAGGCAATGACATGGCGAAAGTTTCCGTGAAAGTTCCTGTAGTACCAAACATCGGAACAATCGCGGTTGGAATCGCAAAGGCCGGGGCAGACATTATAACACTTAGCGGATTTGACGGCGGAACAGGCGCCGCAAGGATTCATGCACTTCAGCATGTTGGTCTTCCTGTTGAAATCGGAGTAAAAGCCGCTCATAACGCACTTTTAGAAGCAGGGCTTCGCGATTCAGTTGAACTTTGGGCTGACGGCGGGATTAGAAGTGCACAAGATGCTTTTAAAATTATGCTTTTAGGAGCGAATCGTATCGGTTTTGGCACCTTATCGATGCTAGCGATTGGTTGTACAACATGCCGTGGCTGTCATCTTGATACATGTCATGTCGGAATCGCTACACAAATTGAGTCCGAAGCACAAGCAAAAGCCCACGGGCTGCGCCGCTTCGTCCCTAGACAGTTTGATTCAGCTGTACAAGGAATAATGAATTTATTTACTGCTTTCGGAAACGAATTAAAAGCGCTTGCCGCCTCTGTTGGTGTGAAAGATCTTCAAGAGGCCGTTGGCCGTTCAGAACTTCTCGAACAAGTAAAAGGGAAGAACCTGCTTGATTTGTCTTATTTACTAAAACAGCTAGAGATTAGTCAGTTTTATTATCAGGAAGCTGCTGCTTCTCTTGAAGCACAGCCTCGTCAAATCGCCGCAGGTGCGGAGTATTTGGATGCGATTGATGAAGAATTACTTCGATCCCGTGAGTTTCAAATGGTGAATTCGAGCCAAAGGGTACTTGCAAGCCGGGTTAGTTGTCATCGTGTTCGCGGTCGTCTCGATGGTTCCTACAAAAAACTAAATCCTGTTTCATTAAAATACAAAGATTCGATTCTTGGAAATGGCCTTGGTGCATATAACACCGAAGGGATTGCGATTGAAGTCAACGGTGGCGGCCAAGATGGCGTAGGGAAGACATCATTTGGCGGGAATATTTTTATCCTTAAATCTAAAGGCAAAACTGGACAGTTCTTTAATGGCTCTGTCGGGAAAGGATTTGGCTATGGCGCTCAAAAAGGGTTGCTAGTAGCACAAGGAAATGCAGATGCTCGTGCGGGCATCCGACTTTCAGGTGCAGATATGATCTTCGGTGGCCAACTCCAAAGCCCGATTCCAGAAAAGGAATTTGGCAATATTGGTGCAAATGCCAACATTAAAGGCTTTGCCTTTGAATATATGACGAATGGTCGTGGCCTTGTACTTGGAGATCCCGGTCCTTGGATTTGCGCTGGGATGACAGGCGGAGTTATCTACCTACGTCATCAGCCTGAAATGGGTTTAACAAAAGAGGCAATAAAACGCCGAATCGCAAAAGGAGCGAAAGTGACGATTGATACGCTTACGGAAAATGGAAAATGTGATGTTCAAGAGCTGCTTAGCCGCTATATAGAATTATTAAAACAAAATGGTCAAAATTCTGAAGCATCAGAGCTTACTACACTACTCGTAAACCCTGAACAACATTTCCTCCAAATCGTCCCAGTAAAAGAGCAAGCCGATCCGTCAGTATCAACTGAATAAATAATGTTAAGAAGAACCGAGCCATTCTCGGTTCTTTTTTATTGGAAAACGAATAATTCTGCTTTCACTAAATTGACAAATCTTTTCCTTGAACTTATTGTAAAATGACTGTATAGTACATGTGTTTAGCTGTCTAATGTATAAGATTACGCGTACTATTTATAATACCAAAAGGCATTTTATGATAAGCAGAAAGGAACCAACCATCCATGAAATTCGGTGCCCGCATTTTAAAAACGGGAATTGCCATTATTTTATCTTTATTTCTTGCCCAGCTATTAGAGCTACCATCTCCTGTATTTGCTGGAATCGCAGCCATTTTTGCTGTACAGCCAACGATTTACCGTTCCTATCTCACGGTCATTGAACAAATTCAAGGGAACATCATCGGGGCCATCATCGCTGTCTTATTTGTCTTAACACTAGGAAATAATTTTTTCATTATCGGTCTCGCTGCTATTTTGGTGATTGCAATCAACCTTAAGTTAAAACTTGAAAACACCATTTCTTTATCGCTAGTAATGTTGATTGCTATTATGGTTACACCTGGAGACGATTTCTTCGAATTCGCTCTCTTACGCTTTACCACAATCATTATCGGGGTTATTGCAGCCTTCATCGTTAACCTTGTTTTTTTTCCGCCAAAATACGAGAAAAAGCTTTATCAAAAAAACGCATTTTTAAATGAAGAAATATCGAAATGGATCCGGATTAGTACAAGACATGCCTCAGAACACCAACTATTAAAAGAAGACATCGAAAAGCTTGGCGAAGGGATGATCAAGCTTGAAAATCTTTTTATTATGTATGAAGAAGAACGGAATTATTTTAAAAAGCATAGCTTGGCAAAATCACGAAAGCTAGTCGTTTACCGACAAATGATTACAACGAATAAAGCCGCTCTCGATACTTTAAAAAGATTACACCGCTATGAAAACGAAACACATCAAATGCCTGAAGGCTTTCAAGAAGCCATTCAAGAGCATCTCGATTGTATAATTAACCTTCATGAACAAGTCATGTTAAAATATATCGGGAAGATAAACCCCGAAGTTACTATAATTGAAGGACATGATTGCTTTAATAAAAAAGAACTGCTCGAATTATTTCTCGTTCACCAAAATAGGATAACTCATGCAGATGATCAAATACAGTATCATATGATACAGCTCGTCGCAGTTATTATGGAGTACGGAGAACAATTAGAGCATTTGGACAGATTGATTTCTAGTTTTCAGTCCTACCATAAAGATGATAAACACATATACGTCGACTCTACGATTGAAGATTAAAAAAACCGGGCAAAAACCGCCCGGTCCTTTTATCCAATGTATATATTATAGTTAAATTAACGTTTCTTTGGGTTACAAGGGAATTATCACCAAAAAAACCGCAAAATGTTCACAGAAGGACATGAATGACATTTTCAAAAAATAAACGTACCACCTACATCGTTCTCTATAATTAATTAACAACTCGTTTGATTATGAAATGAAGGGCTTTTTATTCCCAGTACTCGAATTAAAAAGGTGGATAGTTCATACAATAGGTTATGTTTTTTTGCTAGTACTCGGATTAACCGTGATTATTGGGCTGGTTTTATGCTAGTACTGGGATTAAAGCGATTTTTGGTCGTTTTTTATTACTAGTACAGGGATTATAGCGGCCTTCTGACCTCATTTTATTGCTAGTACTTGGATTAACCCTTCATTTTACAGCGTTTTATTCCGAGTACTAGCAATATATTAAAGAAATTTGGTGTTTTTAATACGAGTACTTGGATTAAAAAACGCGTTACCAGCATTATCGGTTAAAAAGCCTACAAATCTCTTCGATCAAATGTTCATAAATGACCTCTTTTTGAAAAATCTGTAAAAATTATCCACCAAAAGCTTAAACCCTTTTTTAAGGTCACCACAATCGCGATTTCTCAAACTCCTTGATTACAATGGGACGGATTTTAGCACCGTGTTTTCTTTTAAAAGCTTCCCAATGTTGGTGTTTATCGAAAAAAATTACCAAAAAAATGTTAGTCCCCCATGAAACAAAAATACCACAGCACGAATGACTGTGGTAGATCCAAAATTATATACTTTCTTATCTTTTAAAAAACAGCAGTTCAGAAAACTGCTGTTTTTCCTATCTAATTCTCAAATTGCTGCACCTGAAATAATCGATGATAACCTCCTTCAAGTGCCATCAACTCCTCATGTGTCCCTACCTCAACAATCTTTCCATGCTCAATTAAAACAATACGATTCGCATGGGTAATCGTCGATAACCGGTGGGCAACGATGAAAGTCGTTCGATCTTTAGCTAATTTCTCTAATGCTTCTTGAATTAAGTGCTCACTTTCGAGATCAAGCGCAGATGTGGCTTCATCAAGGATTAGAATTGGTGGGTTTTTCAAAAATACCCGGGCAATCGCGACCCGCTGTCTTTGTCCACCTGAGAGCTTTACTCCCCTTTCCCCAACCTTCGTATCATACCCTTCCGGTAGCGACAAGATAAACTCATGTGCATTTGCCGCCTTGGCAGCTTCAATCACTTCCTCATCGCTCGCTTCAGGCTTCCCTAGGAGAATATTTGCTTTCACTGATTCACTAAATAAAATATTATCCTGTAGGACCATTCCTATTTTATCACGCAATGAATGAATTTTATAATTACGAATATCTTTTTCGTCAAGGAGAATCCTCCCATCGGTAACATCATAAAAACGTGGGATTAAGCTAACAAAGGATGATTTACCACCACCGCTCATCCCTACAAGTGCAATGGTTTCCCCTTGCCTTGCTTCAAAGCTAATATTTTTTAGAACATCATCGCCATCTTCGTCATATGCAAAGCTAACATTTTCAAATTTGATATTCCCTTTTACATTCTTTAGCTCTACTGCATCCGGTTGATTTTTAATATCATATTTCTCATCGATTAATTCAAACACACGATCCATTGAGGCAATCGACTGTGTGAGCGTCGTCGATGAATTCACTAATCTTCGAAGTGGGTTATATAATTTATCAATGTAACTGATAAAGGCAATCATCGTCCCAATCGTAATCTCTCCTTGAACCGCTTGGTATCCAGCATAGCCAATGACGATCAAAGGAGCTACATCTGTTATCGTATTGACAACCGCAAACGCTTTTGCATTCCATCTAGTATGATCAACTGCCTTTTGTAAAAAATTACGATTTTGTTTATCAAATTGCTTTTGTTCATAATCTTCTAGAGCAAAGCTTTTTACTAGTGAAATCCCCGCGACGCGTTCATGTAAATAACTTTGGACACCAGCAAGAGCCTGTGAACGAACCCTTGTCAGCCTTCGCAAGTTCCCGAAGAAGTAACGTACCGAAAACGCATACAACGGAAACAAAATGAGCGACACGAACGTTAAAGGCACATCCATTGTAAACATAATTGCCACTGCAATAATAATGGTCGCGACATCAAGCCATAGATTCATTAATCCCGTCACAACAAAATTTTTCGTTTGTTCTACATCATTAATTACTCGTGAAATGACCTCGCCTGCCCTTGTATTCGAATAATATTTAAAACTTAATTTTTGCAGATGAGTAAATAATTTGTCCCTAATGTCATATAAAATTTTATTGGCCGTCCATTGTGCAAAGTATTGACGATAATATTCAATCGGCGGTCGGACAATAACAAATATAACAATCATGATTCCCATCACCGTTAATAGCTGCGACGTTTTATCAGCACTCGTTAAGGCATCATTTTGAACAACGTCATCAATCACATATTTAATCAGCAATGGAATCAACAGGGGAATTGCAAATTTCAGTATCCCAATTAAAATGGTACCTAATATTTGCCAGCGATACGGTTTTACGAATTTAAGATACCTGTTTACACTTCCCAAAAAAATCTTCCCCCTAAGTAAACAAAAAGAAACCTTTTATATTAAAATAACATATAAAAACCTGTTGAAACCATTCAACAGGTTTTTTACCATTCACTCCATGAATAAGTTTTCAAGCAATTTCTTCGAACAATCTGATCAACGGCGATAAGTTAAGTAACGCTCATACCAAATATCAATAAAATCTGGAGAGAACGGTCCCTTTCTTTGCCTTATCCACCGCATAAGTTTTTCAACATTAAATTTTAAAATTTTATCGATTACTTCAGGGTATTGCATTTCTTGCCGATGCCGCTCATACTCATCCTCATCTAGCAAATTAAACGTCATATCAGGAAAAACTTTAATATCGAGATCATAATCTATATATTTTAAAGCTTCTTCATCAAAGATAAAAGGCGAACTAAGATTGCAATAGTAATACACCCCATCCTCGCGGAGCATCCCGATTACATTAAACCAATGCTGAGAATGAAAATAACAAATCGCAGGCTCTCTTGTAATCCATGTGCGGCCATCTGATTCCGTCACGATGGTCCGATCATTGGCACCGATGACAAGGTTCTGCGTTCCCTTTAGAATGGTCGTCTCATCCCATACTCTATGGATGTGCCCATTATGTTTATAGCTATGTATTTGGACAGATTCACCTTCAGTGGGTACGCCCATAAATTTCTCCCTACTTTCCTTTCTCGGAGCTTTGTAACCTAACAATTAACTGGAATAGATAAATGCAAAAACGAACTTAAGGTAACAAAACGAATCCTTTTTCTACTATTATAACGGTTCGAACAAAAATTTAAAACAATAGAGCCACCGTTTTCATTTACGAGGCCCTGTTTTTTTCATTATTTCTATATTTTTCAGCGAATCATCATTTTCATTTCTTGATAGGAACGGATGACTTCTTCTGTTTGTTCCTCAAAAACTCGATGAATGTCACTTAGTTCTTCTTTCATGCGATCAATCTCCGCACGAACCTCCTCAAGCTCGGTATTTTGTCTCAAGGTAACGAGTTGTCTTTCGACTTCCTGACAGCGCTCAAGTTCTGATTGTAAATATAAAAGCTTATCCATCGTCTTCAATTGCATCGATACCAATTCATTAAACTGATCCATGAAATGCCTCCGCTTGTGATTATTTTTCAGAATTGTTTTATACGTACTATATTCGTGAAAAGACAGCTAGCTCCTCTATCTTTTTCTGTTGATGAATAAGAATTTTTGTCGAAGAAAAAGCACCCTCTTCATAAAGAGGGTGCTTTTTCTTCTTTAATTAGTTTTGGCCATATTGTCCAGAAGAGTTCTGAGACTTTCTAGCTTCTGCTTGTTGGTTTTGTTGTCTTACTTGTTGCACATTTGTTTCGCTAGCAAATTCAGTTCCATATTGCCCACCTTGTTGCTGTTGGCTTCCACGAGCAGCTTGAGCGTTTTGTTGTCTTACCTCTTGAGCATTTGTCTCGCTAGCAAATTCAGTTCCATATTGCCCACCTTGTGCAGCTTGAGCATTTTGTTGTCTTACTTGCTGAATGTTTGTTCCAGATTGTGTTTTGTTTGGTCTGTTTGCCATCGTTATCACCTCCACGAAACTTAATTTATCCATCCGTTAGAGGTGTTATCCAAAAATCTTTTACCAAAAATAGGAATATGTAAATATTAAACGAGCAATGAAATACCGCCATCAACGATGATGGTTTGGCCGCGGATCATCTCTGATCCATCATGAACAAGAAACATTACGGCATTGACAATATCTTCAATTTCAACCATTTTTCCAGCTGGGGTTTTCGCTTTTGCTTCTGCGAGCATTTCTTCCCTATTCGGAAAATGCGCAAGCGCTTCTGTGTCAACGGCTCCTCCAGAGACTGCATTAACAATAATATTTTTCGAAGCTAATTCAACAGCAAGATATCTCGTTAATGCTTCCAATGCAGCTTTCGAAACGCCAACGGCCGTGTAATTTTCAAGGTAGCGAATCGAGCCTAATGAACTAATGCTAACGATTTTTCCCTTTCCGGACTTTTCCATTAATTTAGCTGCTTCTTGACCACAAAATAATAAGGCTTTGCTGTTAATATTCATCGTCCAATCCCAATGCTTTTCTTCTAATTCCATTAACGGCTTCTGCACTCCAGATGCCGCATTATTAATAAAGACATCGAGTCTGCCGAACGTTTGCTCAATTTGCTCAAACATGGCTTTTATTTTATCTACATCACCAACATTTGCTTTTACAACAAGTACTTTTCTGCCGAGAGCCTCAATTTCCGCTGCTGTTTCCAATGCAGCATTTTTACTACGTGCATAATTAATGACAAGATCATATCCCTCTTTAGCAAGGTTTAAGGCAATGACTTTTCCGATTCCACGACTGCTTCCTGTTACTAACGCAACTTTATTTGTCATTTATACATTTCCTTTCTATTTCTTCTCTGTTTTATTTTAGCTGTTGAACGTATAGAAGACAATCATCCAACTCAAACTACTTTTAACGTATAACCGAGAAAGGAAGAGTGCGATGTATGTGGGAAGAGATATGACAGAATTATCAATGATGTCAAAAAACGATTGGAAAGATAGTGAACTCGCTTTTTATCATCATTCATTGCAACAAGTCGTTCCCTATTTAAATGTAGAAGGGCAATCATTGCATAGAGAAATCATTAAAGAAATTGAAAGACGCGGAGGACTTAATCGCGGAGAAGCCGACTATACTCACGGATCAAAAATAAACTACGACTAATGTTAGTCGTAGTTCTTTTCCTCTGTACGCAAACTTTCGATGTATTGTTTGAAGATTTTTTGATGCGACACTGGCATAGCATATTCCTTTATTTCCTCGACACTAACCAATTTCAACTTTGAAGTTTCCTTAATCTTCCCTTCTAATCGACCAGAAAACACATGAATATTCCATATTAAATGAGAGAATACATGTTCAATCTTCCCTAGTCTTTGATTAACCGAAATCGCGACCTGATAGTTCTCTTTGAAAGAATCTATCATTTGTGTTTTCGCATCAATAAACTTTAAATTTACTTCCGTGTTCGAAAATTCCCAAAGATTTGCCAGTAAACCCGTATTCGGTCGCTTTCGAATCAGAAGTTTATTTCGATGATCCGTTAAAACAACAGCAGCGAGTTCAACTGGACGCTGTTTTTTCTTTTTTGACTTGATAGGTAACTCGGTTTGGACTCCAGTTTCAAATCCACGACAATGATCCCTCACCGGGCATAGCAAACAGGAAGGCGATGTAGGGGTACAAATTAACGCACCTAATTCCATTAATGCTTGATTAAAATACGACGGATTTTGTTCAGAAATTAATTTCCTAACGGCCTCTTCAAAGATTTTCCTTGAAGCAGCTTTCGCTATATCCTCCCAAATGACCAAGATTCTAGATAACACCCGCATGACATTCCCGTCAACAGCAGGCTCCGGCTTTCCATAAGCAATGCTCAAAATAGCGCCTGCCGTATATGGACCAACCCCTTTTAAAGCTGAAATCTCATTCGGTGTATTAGGAACTTCACCATTGTATTTTTCTTGAACTTCTCTGACAGCAACTTGGAGATTGCGAACCCGAGAATAATACCCTAAACCCTCCCATGCTTTTAACACTTTCTCTTCATCCGCATTAGCGAGCGAATCAATTGTTGGAAATTCCTTCATAAATCGCGTAAAATAAGGGATGACGGTATCCACTCTCGTTTGCTGAAGCATTATTTCGGACACCCAGATTTTATACGGGTCTTTGTCCTCCCGCCAAGGTAAATCACGTTTCTCTCTTTCAAACCAACTAATTAGATCTTCACGAAAGGATATAATATCCATATCCTCAATAACTTGTATTTGCTTTTTTGTCACTTTTAGGCCTCCGCGATGTTAAACATTTCTTCATTTAGGGAATATCTATAAGTAGACTGCCTGTTCACCCATATTAACGTAAATGATTTATCTTACTGAGACAAGGGTAGAATGATACGAAAACACAATTTCCAAAATAGGGAGGGGTTTCCTTGGATACCGGTACACATATCGTAATGGGAGTAGCATTAGGAGGTTTAGCTACCCTCGATCCTGCTGTTTCGAACAGTACTGTCATGGCAAGCAGTGTAATGATTGCTACAATTATTGGCTCACAGATTCCCGATATTGACACTGTGTTAAAACTGAAAAACAATGCCGTCTATATTCGTAATCACCGAGGAATCACCCACTCCATCCCTGCGGTAATCTTGTGGCCAGTTCTTATTGTTGGCGGAATTTATCTATTTGAACCTACGGTAAATATTCTACATTTATGGATGTGGACGCAACTTGCCGTGTTTCTACATGTGTTTGTAGACATTTTCAACGCCTACGGGACGCAAGCTTTAAGACCCTTCTCACACAAATGGCTCGCTCTAGGCGTCATTAACACGTTTGACCCCTTTATTTTCGTCATCCATATTGTCGGACTTTTACTTTGGGCTTTTGGTGCGCATCCTGGTTACACCTTTCTTGCCATCTATGCGATTCTAATTGCGTACTACATTCATCGGTTTTTTTACAAACGAAAAGTACAAAAAATTGTCGAAGAAATGATACCAGATGCCACAGAAATCATTATCGCTCCTACCCTGAAAAATACAGAGTGGCGTATTGCCGTAATGAATAAACGTCAATTTTTCGTAGGTAGAGCTCATAAACTACGGGTAAACATTCTTGACCAATTCAACCGTGTGCCTGTACCAGAATCTCCTGTACTAAAAGCAGCAAAAAAAGACCCAAATCTATCTGCTTTTTTATCCTTTTCTCCAGTTTACCGCTGGGAATTAGAAGAATATGATGATCATTATGAAGTTCGCTTTATCGACTTACGATACCGGAGCAACGGTCATTACCCATTCGTCGCAGTCGTTAAATTAGATAAAAACTTAAAAATCCTTAGCTCCTATACAGGCTGGATTTATAGTGAAGAAAAGTTAAAAAAGAAATTGGATTTCCTCCCAGGCTGAGGAAAAAAGTGATGCCGGATTATGAGACGGCATCACTTTTTAATGGAGTTTTTTTTCATCCTGTTCCATAAAATGCTTGTATTTTGGATTCGTTGCCACAAACTCATGAAGACTTTCACCATATTGCTGAATCCACTGGCGGACAATCTTTTCTGTCATTTCACTCCCTAAATATTCCCTTCCGGCTTTAGCAGAAGTGGTTTCAAAGTCGTCCCATAATAATTCCACCCAAGTAAGCGCTTGACCATAAGAAATATGTTCATTTTTTTTGAGCAATAAATGGGCTAATCTTTCATGATAGTCATTCATCTAATTCCCCCTGCAAAAAAATTTAACTGACTAAAGAAGTAAATCATGCAAATAATAATAAAGCGTGATTCTTAACGAACACGTATAATCCCCTGAGGAGGTCCAGTATGCGAAATAAAGCAAAGAACTTCCCTAATATGAACCATAATCGCTTTGAAGGAGAACCTCGTGCCAAAGCAGAATACAATTCACGAAGAGCTGATGGGACAATTAACACCCATCCTCAAGAAAGAATGCGTGCATCTGGAAATCGGGATAGCGATACGTCAGATTTTTAATCGTATTTTTAAAAGGCAAAATCAGGAATCACTCCTGATTTTGCCTTAACTTAATCAACAGACTAATCGGAAGAGCTTCTTCCGTCCTATCTCCATTTAATCGGTATCCCCATGCAAAAACACCATTCATATAATCAATTTTAAAATAGCTTCCTGGATCGCCTTCCACTTCAAAAACATCCCCAGGTTTGAAATCATCTGGATTTAATAAATAAGCCTTCGCCATTGCTATTTTCCGTTCAAGCACGGCATATTCATTAACCATCCCCATTTGTTCAGCCTTCTTTGCTTTTTCATTTAGGACTGAAATTTCTTGTTTCAATTCATATTCTGTATACTGACTGTAGCGTTTTTCTTGCATGATGTTCACCCCTATAGTCTTCTAATTATCATCATAACGAAATATCAAAGATAAAGAAAGCACGGTGCTTATCTACCTTAAAAGGGCTCTTCCACTTCTATAGTAATTTTATTTAAATATTCCTCAATTTGTTCAAGCGAAAAGCCTTTATTATATAAACCCTGCTTTATTTTTTGCTTACATTCAAACTCAGGTAGCTTTGAAAACTTGCGATAAAGCTTATTTCCTTGATAGCGTAAAGCTTCCATCTCCTCCTCTATGTTCTTTTTTGTTAACATCTCCTCTGAAGCTATGCTAATCACATCATAAGAATATCCCTTCCGCACCAGTTGCTGTTCAAGCTTTTGTTTTACAATTCGCGATGAATCTCTACTGTTTTTGTTCACATACTTGTTTGCAATGAGGATTATTTTTTCAATTTGAACCTCAAGTGGAAACTCCACTAAAGCTTCATCAATGATTGATTCCTCGACTTTTTTATTTTTTAATTCTGCTTTAATCACATCTGGACCTTTATCTGTTGTATTTATTTGGGTCCGTACATAAGCTTCGGAAAATTCCCTGTCGTTTAAGTATTTTTGTTCAGTCAACCGATGAATAACTTCCTGAATTACTGAGTTTGCTTTTTCCTTCTTTAAAAGATGCTCTCTTACTTCCCCCTCTGACCTCATCCGGTGAGATAAATATTGAATCGCAATATGGTAGGCCTTTTGGATATCATCTTTATAAAGAATTTCCGTTATCGAGAGATCGTCCAGTTCAATTCCTTTTTTTAACTGATATTTAATTAATACAGTTTCATCCACACTAAAAGCGTATTCTTCCCCCTTGCCCTGATCAAGGAAAATATTGTATCGTTCTTTATTCCGTTTTTGAACTTCAATTTTTGTAATTACTGGCATGTTCAATCCACCTCACTTTTAATTTATCATAAAATGCAGGATTTCCAATGAAACATGCGTATTGTTAAAGTAGAATAAATAATATTTAGAGGTGTTGAAATTGAAAATAGCCATTACAGGCGGAACCGGATTAGTTGGCCAGGCGCTAACTAATTTTCTCATCGAAAATGGTCATGAAGTTCTAATCCTTAGTCGTACGATAAGAAACAACACCAAATCTTCAAACCCTCGATACATTCGCTGGTTAAATGATGGAGATCAGCCTGAAAAGGAAATGATTGACGTTCATGCAATCGTTAACCTTGCTGGCGCTACTATTAATAGCCGTTGGACGAAAAAGGGAAAAACCTCAATCGTTAACAGTCGGATTAAGGCAGTCGAAGAAATCAGCAGAATCATTTCCACACTTCCCGTAAAACCTGCCGTGTTAATTAACGCCAGCGCAATCGGTTACTATGGAACGTCTGATGAGAAAATCTTTACCGAAAAGTCAACTCCAATTAACCATGATTTTCTTATGGAAACAGTTGCGAAATGGGAAGCAGCTGCAAGTAAAATCGAAAGCGAAGGAGTAAGAACTGTCCTCTGCCGGTTTGGTGTCATCCTTGATCAAAAAGATGGGGCCTTACCTCGAATCGCACTTCCGGTTCGTCTGTTTGTAGGGGGGACAATTGGTTCTGGGAAGCAATGGCTTTCTTGGATTCACATCGAAGACGTAGTAAGAGGAATTGTATTTGCGATTGAAAACGAACAACTCCGTGGTGGGATAAATTTTACAGCACCAGAGCCCGAAAGCATGAGGGAATTCAGTAAAGAACTCGCTGATGTTTTAGGCCGCCCGCATTGGCTTCCTGTTCCAGAATTTGCTTTAAGGGTACTATTAGGGGAAATGAGCTTACTCGTATTAAAAGGACAAAAAGTTTTACCAGAAAAATTACTGTCACACGGATTTACTTTTACCTACCCTAATTTACGGCTTGCTTTTAAAGACCTTTTTTCTAAATGAACGATTTGTTTAATCCTTCCTTTTTTGGTAATACTAAAAACGAAATGGATAGGAAGGGTGATTGTTGTGGCGGAAAAGAAACGAAAAGAAAAACGCAGACATACATTATCAAGCATGCAGGAAGTTACTTATAGTCATGAGTTTAGAGCAGCTGACAGAGCAGCTGGATTTGCAAACAAAAAACGGGACCAGTAAGGAATTATTTTCACTAATTACCATTCATAACGCTTTGAAAAAGACACATGATAAAAGTACGGAAATATTGATTTCCGTACTTTTCTTTTTTCTTTAATTTCGAATGTGAAAGGGGTTATGATTTATGGGCCGTTCCCGAGGAAATAAACAGCGTGATAAAAATACATCCACATTGCCTCAAGTACCGAAATCGATGAAATCTGACGGACTAGACGTTGAATTCGCTCGCGATCTTGCCGACCATGAAGATTTAGAAGCAATGGCACGTTCAAAAGCTGCAGATGCACGTGCGAAAAGCCGAAAGCGTTAAATTAAGTTTTTACATCAGTAGAGGACATCGTAGGTCCCTCTACTGATGAATCTTTTTTGACGTTTACATTCTAAATCGTTTAATTAACAAGTTTGGCTTAATATTCCTTGAACAAGAGAACAGCAAAAAAAGCAGGTAACAATATATCCTGCTTTTTGCAAAGGGGTAGGGGGGTATTCAAAATTAAATAGGAAGGAGATTTGTGAATACTTTCACTAACTTCCTTACATTTAATATACTTTATCTTCCTCTCTTCCGCAATGCTTTTCACAAAAGGTTCACACTTCTATTTTTGTTTTGAACGTACTTATTCACTTAGTTATCCACAACGTTGTGGATATTGTGGATAACTAGCTTCATTGCTTTTCTGTTCCCTCTCGTGAGTGTGGACAATATTCTGTGGATAACTTGGTGTTATAATGTGGATAATGGGGATAACTCTGTGGAAATCCCTAAATATACACATTTTAACTGTGAATAAACATATGGATAAGTAGAATATTTCACATGGTGTTTATTTACCAAAAAAATCAATAACAAAAGCGAACCGGGTCCCGGTTCGCTTTAAGCAACTTGCAACTTCACAAGATATATATAAGATTTATAAACTGCCGCGGTACATTATTCCACTTGATGATTTTAACCTAAACGACGTAAGCCCTACCTCTCTTACATCCTTACGGCTCCGAAGCCGATCCAGTGTGAATAAGTTCTTAAAATTAACAATTAAGCAGAAAACCATAGTTTACGAACATTTTCTATTATGAAGTCTAAATTATAATTATATATAACATTACTTTAAATATCAACAAGTTGTTTCTGTTTCTGTTCCTGTTCCTTTTGCTTCTTTTCTAAGCGAAGCTTTCTTCCTTGTAAAAAATAATACAATACTAGCCCCGCAAGTATATACAACGAGCTATATCCATATAAATTTGCTAAACTTATTTTTGCTGCTAATAAACCGACCAAAAGTGATCCGAGACCGATGCCAAGGTCATAGACTGATAGAAACGTAGCCGTAGCCACTGGTCGTCTCTTCGGCGGCACCGAAGTAATGGCGATGGTCTGAAAACTTGGGAACAACGTGCCCCAACCAAGTCCAGCAAATCCGGCAGCAAGTAAGAACATAAAGGCTGTTTGAGCACTTCCAAGTATCATCATACCAATCGCAAAGAAAATGATTGCTGGATAAATAATCACATTCGCACCATATAAATCATACCATTTGCCAGTATATGGTCTAGAAAGCAATAACACGATCGCATATACAACGAAAAAATAACTGGAAACAGATTGTAAGCCTATATCTACAGCATAAATGGAGACAAACGAGAGAAGGGAAGCATATGCCATTGCAAAAAAACCACCACTAATGGCGATAGGGAGCGCATTGATTTCAATTAGCTCTTTAAAACGAAATGGACTTTTCACATGCTTTACTTGCTTCTGGCCCTTTTTTTCATCGGGAACGGTAATTAGTATTCCCATTACGAACCCCAGGGCAGCTGAAACAGAACTCATCATGAGCATGTTTGAAACGCCGCCTGCTTGCATCGTCGTCAAACCAAGGAATGGACCGATTACCATCGCCAAATTCGAGGAAAGAACAAAGTAGCCCACTCCCTCCCCTCTTCGGGAATCGGGAACAATTGCTGCAACAATCGAACCTGTTGCGGTCGTGGCCATCCCAAACCCAATTCCATGGATAAAACGGACGACCATTAATTCAATAATCGTATCGGCGATAAAATAGAGCAAGCTCGCTCCAGAAAAAATCACTAACGAGACAAGTAAAATAAGTCTGCCGTTTACTCTCTCAATCCACTGCCCTGCTAAAGGACGAATAAGAATCGACGACAATAAAAAAATCGTCGTCGCTAAGCCAGCTTCAGATGCTGTACCACCCATTTCATTAAGAACGTAAACAGGCATCGTAACCAACAAAAAGTAAAACGTCATAAATAAAAAGAAATTGCTAATGGAAACACTAATAAAGTTTTTCGTCCAAAGTCTTGATGTTACATCGCTCATCATTTAATTTCTCCCTTATTATTTTCACTAACCTCATAGCTTTGTGGTTGTTTCATTTTTCCTAACCATGTCGAAACTAGCGTAAGCAATGCTTCTTGTGAGCTTTTTGGAAAAGAGCTTAACAACTTTTCATTCGCTTCCATTATCGCTTTTTCCCATAATGGATATTCTTTCACAGCTTTTTCCGTCAGTTTAATATATTTTTTTCGTTTATCCTGACCGACAACATACTCAATATATCCTTGCTTTGACAAGCGCTGAATCGTTCGAGTCATTGGCGGTGCTTCTACTCCTAAATATTCACACAGCTCCCTTTGTGTTAATGTCCCATTCTCATTTAAGACGTACATAACCGACCATTGTGCATTATATAAACCAAAAGGCTCTAGAGCCACATTTAAGTGCTTAGCTAGCTGCCTTGACAGCTGGTGAACAGAATGGAAAAGCACATGACTATTCATCAATATATCCCACCTTCAAATAATTACCTAGGTAAATAAGTTTCTGATAGTGGATACTATATCATAAATAGTTACTTAGGTAAATAAAAAAGGTGGAAGCGCTGTTCAGCGCATGACAGGACTGGAGCCCATTGACTGAGATTTTGCTAGAAAAAAAAAAAAAAACTGCCGGGATCGGCAGTTTAGATTCATTTCTTTAGACTGTTTCAAAAGTGAGCGATTTTGGTTCCTTATGGGGGAAATTTTCATCATTTTTTTCAGTCACTTCATATTCTCCAACAATTTGATAGAAACGAGCTTCTTTATTTTGCTTTTGCACGTTTAAGATTGTTTGTTCATCTGCTTCGATGATTACTTTGTTCTCAATGTTAGTGAATAAATTCGTTTTTAATGGGCCTTTACCCGGGTTAATTATGAGCCAAGTCTGTTTGCTTTTTTCCACCTCATTATTCACGAAACTTAATGGAGATCGTTCTGCAACTTTTTTCGCTTTAATGCCATGAACGACGTGAACGAGATCTTCAATTATCGCACTCGCAGTTGGAAACATACCTGCTCCTGGGCCTTGCAAGCTAATGCGACCAACAATATCTCCTTCAATTGAAACAGCATTCTCTACCCCTTCAATATTAAAAAATGGATGAGTTTTAGAAACAAGGGTCGGTCGTACAGAGCCAATCACTTTTCCATCATTCACTTGAACAGAGGCAATCAACTTAAAACGCAAGCCGAGCTCTTCTGCTATTTTTATTTCTTCAATTGACATATTTGCAATCCCTTGACGATGAACACTTTCCCATTCTGGTTTCTCTCCAAAAGCGAGTTCACTGACAATAAGGAGTTTATAAAACGCATCATAGCCTTCAATATCATTCGTAGGGTCTGCCTCTGCATATCCTTTCGCTTGTGCAGCCTTTAGGGCAGCATCGAATGATAAACCGTTTGTCCTCATTTCACTAAGAATATAATTGGAGGTCCCATTTAAAATTCCCTCAATCTTCTTAATTCGATTGATATTAAGTAATTGTTGAATCGTTTGAATAACTGGAATCCCCCCGGCGACAGTCGCTTCAAAGCCAATCGAGACATTTTGCTCAGCAGCAAGCTTTTCAAGTTCTGTTCCATGATAGGCAAACATTTCCTTATTGGCAGTAACTACATGACAGCCTTTTTGCAGCAATCGACGCAAATACGTATTTGCCGGTTCACGGCCAACAATCGCTTCAACGACGACATCTAGTTGTTCCAAACCTATAATGTCTTCAATGTCATCTGTCACTAGAACACTTCCGTCAATTCCTCGCTCTTTCGTCTTGTCTTTTAAGAGAATTGCTGCCACTTCTACTTTTTTTCCAAGGACAGCCGTTAATTTTTCCTGATGTGTACTAATCGTTCTATATACACCCTCACCTACTGTTCCAAATCCTAAAATCGCTACCTTTATTGTAGACATCAAAACCACATCCTTAATGAAATTGGTTAAGAGAGGGCTCTAAAAAAAAACGGGACCCTCTTCTTAATAAGAAGAGGGCCCCGCTCCTCCCCTTATCTTTCAGACACTTCTGTCTGCAGGAATTAGCACCTTTTCAAGAAAATTCTTGAAGGTTGCCGGGCTTCACAGGGCCATGTCCCTCCGCCACTCTGGATAAGAGTAATATTATTTTAAATTCGTTTTTAAGTTAACATGATTCTATTATAGAAGACACGTACTGTCAAATAATTTTTCTTCTAGTGCGCTGAAGCTAGACTTAGAAGAATCCATATAAACTTTCTTTAACTGTAAAAACAACAAAAAAACGATTATTCTCTAATGTTAATAATTTGCCGTTTGAGAGATAACGTGTTTCTTAAATTGATTACGATAAAGGTCAAAATAGAACCCTTTCTTTTCTAATAACTCTCGATGGCTGCCTTTTTCAATGATCTCTCCCTGATTAATCACAAGAATTTGATCCGCCTGTTGAATCGTGTTTAAGCGGTGAGCAATAATAAAGGAAGTCCGCCCCTTCATTAATCGTTTTAAAGCTTCTTGAATTTTTAGTTCAGTGATCGTATCAATGCTGCTCGTTGCTTCATCAAGAATTAAAATCGCTGGATTTGCAAGGATGGCACGAGCAATCGTTAAAAGTTGCTTTTGACCTTGTGAGATACCCGAACCGTCCTGTTGCAACTCTGTATCAAATCCATTCGGTAACTTTTGTATGAAAGAGAGGGCATTTGCTTCCTTCGCTGCTTGTTCGACCTCCTCATCTGTCGCATCAAGGCGTCCATAGCGAATATTTTCCCTAATTGTTCCTTCAAATAAAAACGAATCTTGAAGCACAAAAGCCATCTGATTTCTAATGCTTTCTCTGGTAAGGCTGCGACTATCCTTTCCGTCAAAAAAAATCTTGCCGCTGTTCGGTTCATAAAACCGAATAAGTAAATTTATGATTGTCGATTTTCCGGCACCTGTGGGTCCTACAAGAGCAATGCTTTCTCCAGAACGAGCGTAAAAACTTAAACTTTTAATTATGTCACCTGACTTTTCATATGTAAATGAGACATTGCTAAACTCAACCTCTCCTCGTAGTGTGGCGACTGATTTAAGACTTTTTTCATCCTCTGTCTCTTCCTTTTCATCAATAATATCAAATACACGTTCAGCTCCAGCCACCGCTGAAAGCAATGTATTAAACTGATTTGATAAATCATTGAGCGGCCTTGTAAACTGCCTTGCGTATTCAGTGAAAATAACGATTGTTCCGATTGAGACCATTCCGTTCAAAGCAAAGATGGCACCAGCAGCAGCAACAAGCGTAAAACTTAAATTATTTAGCAAGCTCATTAATTTTGGAATAAACCCTGCGTATACTTGTGCCCAATATCCGGCCTTTTTTAACTGATCACTTTTTACAAGGAAATCATCCAACACTTTTTGTTCCTGTGAAAAAGCTTTTATAATTTTTTGACCTGAGATCGTTTCTTCAATGTAGCCATTTAACTCACCGAGATTCTTTTGCTGCTCTTTATAAAGTCTCCCGGTCCGATTCGTAATCCACTTCATTCCGAGGAACATTAAGGGAACAATTGTCATTGTTACGAGAGTCAACAACGGACTCAGCCATAACATCACGATCATTGTTCCGGTTAAGGTCAGGATGCTTGAAAAGATTTGAATAACAGAACTATTTAAGGTAGAGCTGACATTTTCGATATCATTTGTTACTCTGCTCATTAACTCCCCGTACTGACGCTTATCAAAGAAACGGATAGGTAGTTTATGGAGCTTCGCAAACAACTGTGTTCTCATTTTGAAAACCGTTTTTTGGGCAATTCCTATCATCCAATAATTTTGCAGCCATAGAGCAATTGAATGAAACAAATAGACTAAGGCCAGAATGGCTAGCGTCATACCTAAACCTTCTGAACTCCGCTCAGCAAGGTGGTGGTCAATGGTCCGACCAATAATAAAAGGACCAAGTAGCCCGAGAGCTGCACTTAACATGACCATTAGCAAAACACTAGTTAAGCGCCCCTTATAATCTGCTAAATACATCCCGATTCGATTGATTATCGCAGTAAATTTGCCTCTTTTTAATATGGGCGGAGATTTTTTTCCCAACTACTATTCACCCTTTCAAATCCCTTTAGTTTAGCTGAAACCTCTTAACTTGTTTCAGGGATTCCTAGCTGAGAATGATAAATATCTTGGTAAAGTTTCGAATGAATAATTAAATCTTCATGTTTTCCTTCTCCAATTATTTTTCCATCCTCGAGAAGAAAAATTTTATCTGCCTCTTTGGCAGTACTTATTTTTTGCGTGATAATTAATGTCGTACAGTCGTAGTTGTCAATGGCTTCAAGCAATTTCGCCTCCGTTTTTAAATCTAAGGCGCTTGTACTGTCATCAAGCAAAAGAATCCTTGGCTTTTTAATAAGGGCTCTAGCGATTGATAATCGCTGTTTTTGCCCTCCCGATAAATTTACTCCCTTTTGTCCTAGCTGTGTCTCATATTTTTCTGGAAGTTGTTCAATCGTATCGTATATTTGCGCAGCTTTTGTCGCTTTTGTCATTTCTTCCATCGTCGCATCTTCTTTCCCCCAAGCGAGGTTCTCTCTGATCGTGCCTGTAAAAAGCATGGCTTCTTGAGGGACATAACCGATTTGTCTTCGCAAATGGTTAAATTCTAAAGTACGGACATCCATTCCATCAATCTCTATTTTGCCTTCTGTAGGGTCATAAAATCTTGGAATTAACTGAAACAAAGACGTCTTCCCAGATCCAGTCGCCCCTAAAATCGCAACCGTCTCACCAGGATGTGCACAAAAACTGATTCCTGTTATAACATCCACATTCGTCTCAGGATAACGAAACGATACGTTTTTAACGTCAATTCTTCCACCAACGTCTTGATTGGTAGTTAATCTCCTATCCCCACTATGCATTTCATTTTCTACTATTAATATCTCATTCAATCGGGTTGTGGAAGCGACGGCCCGTGAAAAGATCATGATTATCCATGAAAACATCGAGAATGCCATTGTAATTCTTGCAACATAATTAACAATTGCAACGACCTCACCTACACTGACATTGCCATTTTGAATATCGACATTCCCTAACCAAAGAACAGCGATGACGGTCATATTCATAAAAAATAACAAAATTGGAATGGCTGTTTCAGTTAATCTTAGAGCATAAACAGTCTTTTCCATCAATTCATGATTCGACTTTTGGAATCTTTCGTCTTCATGTGACCCTCTAGAAAAGGCACGAATCAAGCGAATACCTGCAAGGTTTTCGCGCATTACCCCATTCACTTTATCTAAGCGCTGTTGAACCATCTTAAACATTTTCGCTGACTTCCTCATCATCCATAGTAGGAAAAATAGGAGTGGGGGAACAACAAATAAAAAAGCGAACGCTAATTTAACATTTACAATAAGAGCTAATATAACCCCACCCAAAACAAGTAAGGGAGATCTTAAAGCAATTCTTAAACTTATAAACAGTGTCATTTGCAGTTGGTTCACATCATTTGTCATTCTCGTAATTAATGATGAGGCTGGGAATTTATTAAAAAGGGAAAACGAAAACGATTGAATTTTTTTATATAGCTCTTTTCGAACATCAAAACCGAAATTTTGACTCGCATAAGCTGCAAAGAACGAGTTAACAATCCCTGCAAGAAATGCTAGCAAAGATATTCCTAGCATAATCCCGCCATATTTTAAAATATTATCAATATCATTTTTTACAATGCCCTCGTCGATGATTTGGGCCATGAGCAATGGTTGCACTAGCTCCACCGCTAGTTCTATAAGCATTAATGCAATGGCAATAACCATCACCAAACGATATGGTTTTAAAAGCGATAGCAACTTCATATTTGAATCCTCCAGGAATCAATAACATTACATAATTATTTTATTTGTATTTCGCTTTTCGAAATGAATCCTATAAATCGTATTATACTATTATTTTTCAGAAATTTTTATATATTTTGTCTCATAAAAGAAACCGCTAATGATAAATTCTCTAATAATTATTATTTCTAATTACAAAAAAATGCACAAGTGATTAATTTTATACAATCACTTGTGCATTTCGTGTATATTAAGAAAATTGATTTTTAATTGTTTGGAGCATATCCTGCTTAATTGCAAACCAGAGTTCTTCATCTTCTGCCAATTTCTTCTGGAATTGCGGAATTACTTTTTTAAATGCAGCATCAAATTCTGGCGTGCCTTTTGGTGGCAATGAACTAAATAATTCATCAGCTGCAATCTGAGCTTCTGGTGCCCGCGGACCCCATTTAGCTACTTCCTTTCCTTCTTGATCTATTAAGATGATAATTGGAATTGACCGTGATTTTCCATTTGTTAAATACTGATCCATTAACTCTAAATTCTCATCACGAATAAAATAGCGTACATCAATGAGCGCTTCATTCGCGATTCGCAAGAAGATAGGGAGATTTACCATCGCATCCCCACACCAGTCGGCCGTAAGGACTAAAGCTCTTAGTTGTTGTGCTTGCAATTGGTGAAGATGAGTTCTATCATCGACGTCTAGTTGAAAAGTATTATAGATATTCAACATCCGCTCTTTATTCACCTTCATATTTGCAATATACTCACTCGTCGTCAATCCTTGTTTAAACCATTCATTCAATGTTTTCATTTTTCATATCCCCTCTCATCTATTATAGCCTCCTAAGGTGCATGATAATAGGAAGCCGTTCTCTTCGCTTTTCTTTTTATCATTATATCCTCAAGTGCCCCTGAGCCGAATAAAACGCCAATGACGATGAACACCAAACCGAGGAAATGGGACCCGGTAATCGTTTCATTAAGAAGAATGACCGCTCCGAGTAAAGAAAAGAATGTATTTAAATTAAGAAAAATCGATGTTTCTGCGGGGCCAATAATCCCAACTGTATAATTATAAAGCATATGGCCAATTGCGGTTGCAATCACAGCTGAGCCTAAAAAGACAAGCCATAAAAAGACAGAGCCGTTTGCAAGGCTCGCAAGTCCACTGGGTTCACTCCATAACCCAATCAAAAATAAAAGCCCAGAGCCAAAGATAAACATATAACCTGTTAAAAGCCGGGGGTCCATCGTCCTTGCCGCTTTAGATATGACGATAAAACTAATCGCTTGCGCTAAGATGGAGATAAAGACATAAAAGTCTCCCATCGAAATCCCATTAATCCCCTTCTCACTACCGGCTAATACAGTTAGTGTTATACCAACTCCACCTGAAATAAACCCAATTGACTTCACCAGTGTTAGACGTGTTCCTAGAAGCAAAATTGCCATTAAGGCGGTGAGAATTGGACCCATTCCAAGAATAAGCCCTCCATTTACAGCTGATGTATTGGCAAGCCCTACACCAAGGAACAGATGATGAATCGTTACATTCAATAATGCACCTAAAATGATGTATTTATATTCCGTCCTTGTGGGCTTTCGAAGTTTTTTCATCCAAGCCAAAATTAAAAACACAATAATTCCAGCTGTAAATACCCTTACAGCTTGAATCGTAATAGTAGGAAAATGCTGAACAAGCGTTTTAAGTGCGGTGACATTCAGTCCCCAACTAAGCATGACAGCAATGATGATCAAATAAATTTGCAGGTTTTTCAACGATGTTCCCTTCTTTCAATTTAGTGCCAACGATTTTCCATTCTATATTTTTTTGTATAAGTTCAAACTAATTCTATCACATTAACACTGTAGCTTATGAAAAAAACAAAGAGAAGCGAAATGGCTTCTCTTACAAGTCAATATCCTTCTTTTCATTTATTTTTTTCCCAAGGCTCTTTTTTACTTCGAGGATTGTTTAAACATTCAAGTAAATCCGCCATACTAGGCGTCGATGGAATGTTAGTTGCTTTAAATCCATGTTCCATTAACATCGCTTCCGTTTTATTTCCAAGGCAAACGATTTCGGCTGTTTCTAATAACTCTTTCGAAATAATCCCTTTATGAATCCCTTCTTCAAAAAAGGTTTTCACAGAAGCAGAAGATGGAAATACAATCGTGTTTACTTGAGCCTCTTCAAGCATTCTCGATAAAATCGGTAAAAAACTGTGATCCACTTCTTTTATACTTGTGAGAAAAAAATCAGTCTCCTTATATTGCTGTTGAGGATTATCACCGACCACGAGCAAACGTCCTATATCCTCGATGTCATCCACTTCGTCTACAAGATGTGCTAGCATCCCTTTTTCATTAATCGCCTTTAATGATTTTGTTGATTTTCCATACAAAGTGGCTGAAATTGTACGAACATCAATCCCCCGTTTAACGAGAATCGCAAAAAACTCAGCTACACTTTCAGGTGATGTGAACAAGATACGGTTATATGAAGAGAGAGTCTCGAGAAATTGATTTTGAACTGGTGCTTCTCTTCTGGTCCATCTTGGAAATTCAATCACATCTGCCCCTTGATTCATTAACTCTTTCACGATTGGACTTTCATTTGTCCCTGTTCTCGCAAAAAGAACTTGTCTTCCGAATAATGACTTTCGTTCAAACCAATTTAACTTTTTACGCAAAGAAACGATGTCTCCAACTAACGTAATCGCCGGATTCGTAAAATTTTCGGATTTTACTTTATCCGCAATGTTAGCAAGCGTCCCTTCGATTGTTTCTTGACGCCCGAATGTCCCCCAACGAATTAAAATCACCGGAGTGTCAGCAGACTTACCATTTGCCATCAAATTTTTTGCAATATAAGGAAGATTGGATACGCCCATATAAAAAGCAATCGTGTCAATTCCCGACGCCAAACTAGCCCAATTCAGATTTGGCTGACCTTGCTTCGACTTATCGTGCGCAGTAATAATAGCAAAGCTTTCACCAAACTCCCGATGTGTCACTGGAATTCCCGCATACAATGGCGCAGCAATGCCAGAGGTGATTCCAGGAATCATTTCATAAGGAATCCCATGCTCCGCTAGGGCTGCTGCCTCTTCACCCACTCGGCCAAAAACACCTGGGTCTCCTCCCTTTAAGCGCACGACGACTCTCCCATGAAGGCTTTTTTCGACTAGTAGTTCATTAATCGCATCTTGGCGCAATACATGGCGGTCAGGAAGCTTCCCACAATAGATAAGTTCACAACCTGCGGGGGCAAACTCAAGCAGCTTTGGATTCGCAAGGCGATCATATAAAATCACATCGGCTTGCTGAATGGCCTCCATTCCTTTAACCGTAATAAGTCCTATATCACCGGGCCCTGCCCCAACTAAATATACTTTTCCCATCGTCATGGTGGTCATCCTTCCGAAATACAATTATTTACAGCTGAACATTCAGCTTAGATTTCAAAAAAGAGAGAACATTATGTTCTCTCTTACTGTTAACTATTACTTTACGATAAAAACATGATCTTTGTCTTGTTCTAATTGATAAATTTTTACATACCCTTCATCAGGAGCTTGGACTTGACCATCTTTCAAAGAAATTTTCCAATCATAGACAGGGCAATAAAGGTATTCACCGCTAACTAACCCTTCACTAAGTGTCCCTCCTTTTGGATGAGGGCTGCGATTTTCAATCGCTCGAACATCTCCATTTGATAAACGGAATAGAACTACTTCTTCGCCATTAATTTTGTATACTTGGCCCACTCCTACCGGTAAAGTATGATAATCTGCGATCAATATTTTATCCATTTAAACTTCCCCCTCTCATTAAACAAATACTGGCAGTTCGCGCTTTTGGTAATATTTCTCTTGAATCTCTTTACTTTCAATCGTTTCGCCCCAAGGCTCAACGTATTTTTCAATTGTTTTATCAAGTCTTTCATTTAGAGCTTTTCGCGTGTTTTCGTCTGCTAATGCTTCCCTTACATGATCAAGTCCTACGCGTTCAACCCATGTGGAAGTACGTTCTAAATAATTCGCTGTTTCGCGGTAATATTGTAAAAATGCACCGATTAACTCCATCACTTCTGCTTTTGTTTTTACTGTTGCAAATAAATCACCAGCCCGGAGATCTGTTCCGCCATTCCCTGCAACATAGATTTCCCAGCCGCCATCAATGCCGACTACACCAAAGTCTTTAATACCTGATTCCGCACAGTTTCTCGGACAAGCGGACACACCCATTTTAACTTTATGCGGTGTATCAAGACGTTCAAATTTTTTCTCTAGTTCAATTCCAAGTCCCATCGAGTCTTGGGTACCAAAACGGCAGAACTTAGCACCAACACATGTTTTCACGGTACGCAATGTTTTTCCATAAGCATAACCTGATCCCATTCCAAGTGCTGACCACACAGCTGGCAAATCCTCTTTATTTAACCCATATAAGCCGATTCGCTGTCCTCCAGTTAGTTTTACAAGCGGTACGTCATACTTTTCTGCGACCTCAGCGATTTTTTTCAAATCTTTCGCTGAAGTTACTCCTCCGTACATCCTTGGAATGACAGAGTACGTCCCATCCTTTTGAATGTTTGCGTGCATTTTTTCGTTTACAAGACGAGAGTCGCGATCATCCACATATTTTTCCTGAAGAATCATCCCGAGGTAATAATTCAATGCGGGACGGCATTTTGAGCAGCCTTCTTCCTGTTTCCAATCAAGAACATACATGACTTCCTTAACACTCGTTAATCCTTTGCCTTTAATTTCAGCAACGACTTCATCACGACTCAAAGTTGTACAACTACATAGGGCCGTTTTCTTAGCAGCTCCATCAAATTTATCACCAAGTGTATGTGCGAGAATATCGGAAATTAATGATTTACAACGTCCACATGATCTTCCTGCATTTGTACAGCCTCCAACCTCATCGACTGTTGTTAATTCTTTCGTTTGTATCGCTTCGACAATCGTTCCCTTAGTGACTCCGTTACAACCACAAACAATTTCTTCATTTGACATTGTCGCAACATCACTAGAATCAGCACCACCACAGCAACCTGACTCAAGAATAGAGACGCTCGTCATTCCACTCACATCTTCTTTATTTACTAACATCCTAAATAGTTTAGAACTATCCTTCGTATCACCATAAAGAACAATTCCAGAAATTTGATTATCTCGAATCACAATCTTTTTATAAACGCCATCAAATTCATTATGAACTTTGATAGCTTTTGCTTTAGGATCATCAACAATTTCTCCAGCTGAAAACAAATCTACACCAGACACCTTTAAGCCAGTACCAACAAAGGAACCTTCGTACGGTCTCGTTTCAACTCCGCACAAACTTGCTGCGAGGATTTTCCCTTGTTCATACAATGGTGCGACCAAACCGTATACAACTTCCCGATGTTCTGCACATTCACCAACTGCATGGATATGCGCTACACTTGTTTGCATAAAATCATCGACAACAATTGCGCGGTTGACATAAATCCCACTGTCTTTAGCTAACTGGACATTCGGTTTAATTCCGACAGCCATTACCACTAAATCAGCTTCGGTTTCTGAGCCATCAGCAAATCGCAAGCCAGTTACACGCTCTCCACCTAAAATCTCCGTTGTCTGCTTTTCCATAAGGAAGTTCATTCCTTGATTTTCAAGTTCAGTTCTCAACATACTTGAAGCTACTTCATCTAACTGCCTTTCCATTAAGTGTGGCATAAGATGAATGACATCCACTTCCATTCCGAGATTCAATAAGCCACGTGCAGCTTCTAATCCAAGTAAACCACCACCAATTACCGCAGCCTTCTTATAGTTCTGCGCTGATTTGATCATTGTTTCACAATCTTGAATATCACGGAATCCGGTAACACCTCGTTTATCACCACCTGGAATAGGCAGAATGAATGAGCTTGAACCTGTCGCAATGATTAATTCATCATAGGCTACTTTTCTTCCTTTATCAGAAATGACTTGTTTTTTGACAGAGTCGATTTCAACCACTGCCTCGTCTGTGTATAAGTTAATTCCGTTTTCTTTATACCAATCCCAACTATTCATAATAATATCTTCAACCGTAGTATCCCCTTGTAAGACCGTTGACAGTTGGATGCGATTATAGTTCGGATACGGTTCATTGCCAAAAACAGTAATTTCAAATGCCTCTGGAGCGAGCTTTAAAATTTCTTCAACCGTCCGAATCCCTGCCATCCCGTTGCCTATCATCACCAATTTTTTCTTTTCCATGTTGTGACCTCCTAGTAAGATATCTATTAAAATGTTCTAGTAGTTAACGTCGTATATTCTCTATGTGTCGATTGTAATTTCTTTTTAAAAATAATTTTGTGAAGTTTATCACATTATTTATGTGTTGCTCAACGTTTCACAAATACGTCAAATATCGTCTTTGATTTAAACAATAAATGGAAAAAAATTTTATTATTATTTTCATTATAAGACTTCCATTTTTGTGGGATTTTTTGCATAATAGAGTTTGTGAATCATTTAATTTACGGACTAAACTTAAAAAGCGGACGGAGAGATTTAATGGGAGTTAAGGCGCCTTCTTTTGAAGAGGAATTAGAGAGCAAAATCAATAAAATGAGGGAAAATTTAATTCAAATTGCCGCAGAAACTGGTTTAAATAGCTACGACACCATTAGATACAGTCAGAAGTTAGACAAGCTCATCGTAGCGTATCAATATCATAAAAAAGAACAATCTTACCTTTAATCTAAATTACCAACTAATATTAGTGGTAATTTTTTGTTTTTTTAGTTTCTTTTTATCGTATCAGCCCACACTTTCATGGATTAATTACTACAAGACTTTAACAAGGTGTAATTGAAAACCGTTTTCCGATAAAAATGGCAAAAAAAAAGCCTAGCATGAAAAAATCCTAGACTTAACCATTTCAATAATCGTTTCGAAACATGATTACATATATAACCCGGCCAAGAAGATCCCGAGTGATTCTTGATAGATTTCATCAAACTGTGATAGCGGAAGCGGGTTAACACCGAAACCAAGTTCAACGGTAAATCCTGGGCGACGCCATTCCTGAATGAACCAATCTTTATAGCCGGCGTAACTTTCAATCGTTTTTATCGGCTCATAGCCACTTACACGGCCAAACTCTTGCACCATTTGTTCTGATTCGGCTGGCTCCAAGCTTTCAAATCCCCAATAAATCACTTCACCTTGTGTATGGAATGCAAGAACTCGCGTAAAGTTACGCTGCTTCGTAAGCTCTGCCATTGCAATTGCTTCTGGCTCGCTTAATGGCGTTTCACCAACATAATCCCGCGGCCCAGGACCTACCTGATTCCTTTCCTTTTCTAATTCCCAGCGAGCTGGAAATTGATCATTTAAATCCACACCACGGATATTCGCTTTCCATCCTGTAAAATCAGTGTTCCCAGAATTCAATTCAACAACACTGCTTCGATATGGATCATCTGCGGGAGGTCCGTTCAATACGAGGTCAACTCCATCCGGATTGACCATTGGAACGATTGAAAGCATATTCTCCCAATAAAACCGTTGCATTGACAACCCACGAATCGGGGTATTGTTCGTTAGAGCCAGTAAATAATCATTCAAAAAAGTCATAATAATTGGCGTTGTTATCCATTCATTTCCATGAAAGGAACCATTATAATGAACTCTCTTTGGCCCGTTGCCAATGACTACTTCACGAATGCTTTGCCCTAATACAGAATGACCGATATTCGGCAAATGAATAAATGGGTACACCCGTTCCAAGCGAGCCAAGTCGGTCATCATCGTGCTGTAATCATATTCCTGTTTTCCTTTAACGAGCCTCCATGTAATCCGTTGTGGCACTTTAATCGCCTCTCCAACTTGAAGGCTATAAGGATTAATTTCTGGATTAACTAAAAATAAAGCGTCTTGTGGCAAGTGGCGCCTAGTAGCAATGTTCCATAAAGTATCACCTGGTTGAACACGATAATCAACCGCTACAAACCCTGGAATCCGAATACGTTGACCAACTGCTAAGTTTCCAGGCTGAATATCCCGATTTGAGTCAAGAATTAATTGCAGTGTAATGTTAAAAATCTGGCTATAATGCCAGAGCGTATCCCCACGCCTAACAAATACGTCCATTTCTGCTCCTCCTAGTATTCAGAATCGCATCTATATAAACATATGAGAAGGACTAGGAAAATATTTCTCCTTCCTTTTTTATTGGAGGAATTCAACTGATGTATCAAAGTTGCTTGCAGGATCTATCAGGTACTTACCGCGCCCTAGGTCATAACTTTCTTTCCATTAAAAAAAACCAAGCACAACTTGAATGTACTTGGCCCATTAACAATTAATGTTCCTCATCTTCATGATCTGATTCAGCTTGTTCATCGTCTGTCTGTACCGGATCGCCAATTACCAATTCCTTTGTTGGCATATTATGCATATCTCTTGCTGTGACATGAGCAGTTATAGAATATACCCCTTCATCGGCAAACTCCATATTTGCCGTATAAATACCGTCCCCTTGGTGTTCTCCATCAATCTGAACCGATTGTTCGTCTCCTTGCTTTAAAGTTTCAAACCTTACATAATTTGCATCCTCAACCGCTTCTCCTCCTTGAGAGACATAGGCTTCAAGCAAGACTTCTACACCTGGCTCAAGCTTTTCTTCCGGTAACCTTAAATCCACCTCTAATAAAGCGGGTAATTCAATATCTTGTTGAGAGCTTTGTCCGTCATTTCCACAAGCCACCATAATACCCATCACTAAAAACATCAAAAGCAATACAATTTTCCTCATTTCCCATACCCCTATTCCTTTTATTCATACTTTTAAAATAACTATTTAATTATAGCGAAAATTCATAAAAAAAGAATGTACTAATTCCATCCCTACGTTACATGATTCCTTTTCTTTTTACAAGATATCGTCAACTTAAAAGAGCATTCCACTCCTAATGCACCTTCCACCTTTAGGATCGGAAGCTTGAACAGTTCTAATTTTTCAATATTTTTGTTATACTATTTAGGAAGGCGAAATAATTTAGAAAGAAGTGTGTGCCTTATGGTTGCGCAACAAACTGGTAAACATAATTTATTGATCATGTGGTTCGCAAACTTTTTTGTAGCAGGAAGTATGACTATGGTTATGCCTTTCCTTTCCCTATACATTGATTCATTCGGAGATTTTTCAGACCAATATGTACAAAAATGGGCTGGAATTACATTTGGTGTGACTTTCGTAACTGCACTACTATTTTCCCCAATCATAGGACGGATGGGGGATAAATATGGGCGGAAAAAGATTATGATTTTTATGGGCATAGGTATGTCCTTATCCTTATTTTCACTTGGATTTGCTACTTCTGTTTGGGAGCTATTTATATTAAGAATGTTGATGGGGTTCTTTTCTGGCTTTATTCCTGTTTCTCAAGCGTTCATTTCAACACAAACACCTAAAGAGACAGCCGGAAAAGTTCTAGGAACCTTGCAAACTGGTAGTGTTACTGGTGCTTTATTTGGACCGATGATTGGCGGGGTTTTAGCTGATTCAATCGGCTATGCAGCGACTTTCCAATCAACCTCTTCTTTCATTCTCCTTTCAGCAATCCTTGTTTTTACTGTAAAAGAATACCGCATTGGCATTTCTGGGAAGACAAAGAAAAGCTTTAGCCGGAAAGAGGTTTGGCGTCATATCTTAAAAAATCCGATTCTACTAAATGTCATGCTCATGACCGCGCTTGTCCAAGTGGCTCACTTTAGTATTCAACCGATTCTCTCCCTTTATGTGGCAGAACTACATGGTTTAGAGAACATCGCATTGTTCTCTGGGCTGGCCTTTTCTGCAGCCGGGTTAGGGAATTTATTGATGACAAGAAAATGGGGGACTTTAGCTGATCAAATTGGCTATGTCAAAATCTTAATCTTTCTATTAATTCTCTCCGCGATTATCTATTTACCTGGAGCATTTGTTACAAATATATGGCAACTCATTACAATCCGATTCATACTAGGCCTTGCAATTGGCGGGATTATTCCAGTCCAAGTTGCTTACATCCGTCAGGAAGCCCCAGTTGAAATGCAAGGCGAGGTACTAGGTTACAATACGAGTCTTAGATTCTTAGGTAATATCGTTGGTCCACTCTTAGGGGGCTTTTTATCAGGTTGGTATGGAATTTCATCTGTATTCTTCGTTACAAGCGCCTTGTTATTACTTAGCGGCTTGCTTTTAATCGGCACGGTTCATCGCCACCCTAAATTCGTTAAGGAAAAGCGAAACCTCGTTCAGGAGCGACAAGCTTAAGACGAGCCGTCGAGAAGGTAGTACTGAACGAAAACCCCCTCGTTTGATTGAACAAACGAGGGGTTTTTTTTGCTGATAAGCTTGAGGAACTGAATTCCTACTTACTTACTTTTATTCATTTCTCCCAGCTGCTGCCATCCACTCATATTGACGTAGTTTCACTTCGAAAAGGTTTAATGGATCACGATATCGTTCTGGTTTGATTCTCATTACTTCAAGTTCCTCTTTACTCACTTGAATCTGCTGTTCAGCTTCCTTCACCGCATCTCTTAAAATGTGAAGCGGATTTCTAAAAAACAAGTTAATATCCCGTACTATGGATTTCTCAAACAGCTCAAACTGCTTAAAGAATTTCTCGGTAATCATTTTAGCCGAATCATGATAATCTTCATTTTCCAAATAGGACTTATATTTATTATATAGCAGGGCATTATTCTTCGGCAAAACAGCAAGCAATTTCCCAGCGCTCTTTAAGAAAAATTGAGCAGGAGTAAACCGCAAAAGGAAATTGTATTCCTCTAATGAAATACCATTTGTCATGCGATCCGCATCTCGGCGCCAATCCTCCAGCACTTTAAAATCGCATTCTTGTTTAATACGCTCTTCTCCATACATCGTATTAAATCCAGCACTCATTTCATCTAATGTAAATTGAGCTTGATTAAACTCATCCTGAGAATTTTCAATCCAACACTGAAGGGAAGAATATAACTTCTTCAAAACAGACTGTTCCAAATAATTTTGTACTCGCTGATTCATCTCTTCATTTAATTTTAAATGAAGCTTGCCAAAGTCGCTGTCTTCCTTAATTAACTCAGAAGTTCCACGTAATAATTTCGGAATTTCTTCAAGCATCTCTTGTTTCACTTCGTTTTTCTGATCTTCATAGGCGTTTTTAATCGACTTTTTCTTCTCTTCTTCGAGGTCTTGAACTTGATTAATAGCTCCATTTAACTTTGATACCATTTCTTCATTCCAGCGCATCGTTTCAACTAAGTTATTTTCCATTTCGATTCTTTTATCTAGCAAATAATGAATCGACCGACCTACAAAATGCTGAAGTTTTACAATTTTCCTCTCACGATGCTTATCTTTATCAAATGCAGAAGTAATGAAATCAGAAAAATGCTTTCGTTGCTGATGATGATTATCCGTCAATTGAAACGTCAGTAGTTGTGCATTCGGATAATAAGTTCGAACCCTTGTCTTTGTTTTCTCGTATCCTTCATTCATTTCTTGATCGTTCAAAAGAGACTCTTTGTTTATAAGGATAAAGTGAACAGGAAGATTCGGTGCCTGTATGCTTACTTGTTTTAAAATCTCTTTCTCTTTTTCTGTTAGCGGCTGATTCATATTCAAGAAAAATAGCAAGCTATCAGCTAAATGGACATATTGATTTACAAGATTTTTCTCTACATTTTTATGAAGAATACTTGGTGTATCAATTATCGTAACTTCCATTTCTTTCAACAAGTTATTAGGCAATTTCACATCCACAATCATCTCATGATTATGATTTTTTCTACTAGTGCCAATCGCTTCCTGGAATTGTTCGTAATTTTCGATTTCAGTTACATCCGTATCTGTTATTTCATGAATTACCGTTTCAGTGTCATATTTAAAGGTAACGACACTAGAGGTTGACTCCTTCAGCCACGTTTCCCCAAGGAACTGATTAATGAAATCAGCTTTCCCGCTATCTAATAAGCCAACTAAAAGCAAATGCTGATTCCTATCATTGGCTAACTCTTCAACATGCCACTTCATCATATTCCCAGGGTCCATTCCATTATCCACTGCCCATTTCCGAACGGCATCGAACAGTTGTAAACTATCTTCCTTAGCCGTATCGTAATGCTGTCCAGTTAAAATTAATTCTTCTGCATGGCGAACCACTTCAGCAGGAAGGGTTGTTGGAAACATTTCATTCCAAGCCATAACTGATGAAGAAGCAACTAAAGAAGTAGATGATTTCGCGACTTTTAACCAATTCATTAAATGTTCAGGAATCATCGCTGAGATTTCTTTGATTAAATGTGAACCATTAATCAAATCAAAATAAGATTCTTCATATAATCGAGGCAGTTCTTTCCACAAATCGTGGCGACTAGTCTCCATTCCACGGAAAAGACGATTGAAATTTATAAGCCAATCATAAAAATTAGTCCGTCCTTTATAGCTATTCCACAAGGATCCAACCAGACTTTCAAACCTTTGGTGTTCAATTGAAAATAGAGAAGCCAACACATCATTAAAATACGCTGGCTCTTTTTCAGCCGTATATCCTTCATCAATATACGTTTTCAAAGTGGTATACCATTGATTCACTCCCGTACGAACGGCTTCTCCCGTAGCTAAACGAACGGCCTCATCCCAATCTTCATGCTCCTCAAATAACTGCCGGGCTATTTCCGTGATTTCCGGATAATCAGGGTTAAGAGCGACCGCCTCGTTAATCACTTTTTTCGCTTTTTCCCGCTTGCCTTGCTCAATGTAGATTGTCAATAATTGTAAGTTCGTTTCAATCCTCAATGTTGGGCTATCAGTCTCGATTGATTGATAAATCCCCTCTGCTGTTTCCAATAAACCTAGCTCGATGTAGGCGTCTGCCATATTCTTTTTTGCCCATGGAGCTAATTCATTTTGAATATTTTCCCATTTAAAAATCGCTGCTTCGAAGTCCTTGTGGTGAAAATAAACTTCTCCTTGTGCAAACCGAATATAGCTAAAATCAGCAATGTCATTTTTATTTTCCTCAAGATAAAGCTCCCCAAGTGTTTGGACAGGACTGCTAGTAGACTCTTCCATATACTTTTCAAAGTACGCCTTGTTAATTAACTGATGTTCTACATTCATATGGCATCCTCCGACATATTATTTTCATTCTTTTTAACTCATGTACTGTAATTCTTTCTATGACAAATTATACCTTATTGTATTCTATCAGACTTCCTAACGCGAAAAATGTCGTTTTACTTGCTTTTCTGTAACAAAAACAAATTTATCTGTAATATAGCGAATGGTTACATAATAAATACGAACTCCCCCGGTTGTTTACGGGGGCAATAACCACTTTTTTCATGTTTGTACTGTGTATATATAGCTCATATTGTATACTAAAAAGGTTACATCTCAGTGCATGCTTGCCTAAATAGACAAAGGAGATCTAAAATGCTTACATTAATTATAAAAGGACTCGAAAATGAAAAGGTCAAATCAGAATATATAAAAGGAAATTCAATTATCTATCATGAAAAAAAATTAGCAACGATCCAACATCAACAAGGGGAAGTCGTCTTTCAAATTCACCCACAACTTGATATGGCTGAATATGAAATAATCAGAGAATTGATTTTACCGATTGCGGATTCTGAAGGGGTTTTAATCGATGAATCAGGTTGTCAACTTGGTTATCTTGAAACTGGAGAAAAAGCTTATTTAATTAAAAATTGGGAGCCATGGAAAGCGTTTCTGATGAAAGCAAAGCTCCGGACACTTGAAGGTCAAAATGTAATAGTTAAAAATGAGGAGGAAGAAGAGCTTGGCAATGGATTACTTGCTGAGTATCAGATTAACTCCGATCCTTTTCGGCTTACATCGATTACACTGATTACGACCTTTGGCGAGAAAACATTTAAAGGAAAAAACTTATTGATTGAACCGACGAACTTATTTGGTTGACTTCCCACAATAAAAAAATCGGAGCTAAGCCCCGATTTTTTTACTTCTTTAATTTTAATTCATCGAGCAATTGCTTTGTTCGCTTCGCATTTCCTTCTGCGAAGTTTTGCAGTCGCTCTTTTAATTCATCATCTTCATGTACTCGTTCCGCTGTTATTAAATAGGTACGCATTAAATCCTCTTCAACTTCAATTGAATTCTTAAGAACATTTTCAATTTTTTCTTTTTCATGAGAATGGGAGCCCATTAAATCAAGCCTCCTTTTTCTCTTAACATTCGCTTATCACTTAGCTTTTATACTCTTCCTTCTTCCAAATAAAAAAAGCAATCGTTGCCAATGCAGTAGAAATAAGAGCAACAATCATAAACGTATAAACATGATCATACTCTCTCCCAAAGTAGCCTTCAATAACGAAGGCAAGGGCAACTACATTGACGGCCAGAAATAAGAAAATCGATAGGAAGGAAGCACGCTTTTTACTCACTATGACGATACTCCCTTCCAACGGCATAAACTTTACCATCTTGAACCTCAACGAGTATCTTCGGCAATTCTCGCTGAGGCGGTCCTGAAACTGGATGGCCGTTATTTACATCAAAGTACCCTTTATGGCAGGGACATAGTAAGACATTGTCTTTATGTTCATAAAAAACAGGACATTGTAAATGAGTACACTTATTATTGTAGGCCACATATTTATCATCAGGCGTTCTTACTAAAACTGCCGTCTCATCCTCTGAAGGATAATTAAAGTTTTTCGCTTCTCCTAGGGCTAGTTCATCCGCATCAGCAATCGCTATTTTCTCCGATCCATCTTCATTTTTCCCCATAGCAGACAACACACCAAACGGGGTTGTAGCAAGGCCAATTGCAACCGTTGTTCCAAAGGAAGCTTTAAGAAAGGCACGTCTGTTAAGATTAACATCATCTTTTCTATTTAAATTATCGACCAACTTTATCATATCTTGGTCTTCGGATGGATGGTTTTGATTTTTCTTATTCTCCGTCATTCCTGAACCCTCCAGTTTCTACTGCTAAAATTTTTCCTTTATCTATTTAATCGGTATTGAATTTAGATTCAATTTTACGCGCAAGATTCAAATATTCTATTTGCAATGGAGATCCCTCACTCGCAATCGCAGGAGTTTCTGAACTTTCATCAGGTTCCTGAATTGGGAGTTGCCCTAGCAATTCAACCTGTAGTTGAGATGCTAGTTCTTCTCCTCCACCTTTTCCAAAAATATAATATTTTTCATTGCTTCCTGGCGGTGTAAAATAGGACATATTCTCTACGACACCGATTACCTCATGATTGCTTTTAATCGCCATCGTTCCAGCACGTTCAGCGACAAAGGCTGCGGTTTTATGTGGTGTTGTCACGACGATTTCTTTACTCTCAGGAATCATTAAATGCATATCAAGTGCGACATCTCCGGTTCCTGGCGGCATATCTAGGATAAAATAATCAAGTTCCCCCCAAAGCACGTCTTTTGTAAAATGCTCAATCATCTTTCCGAGCATTGGTCCGCGCCATACAATCGGGTCATTCCCGTTTACTAAAAAGCCCATCGACATCACTTTAATCCCTTGCGTTTCCACAGGAATGATTTTTCCATTAAACGTTTTCGGTTTAAAATCAATATTTAAGATTTTCGGAACACTAAATCCATATATATCTAAATCAATAATTGCTACCGATTTACCCAATTTTTGAAGACCAAGAGCAAGGTTAACAGACAGCGAGGATTTACCAACTCCTCCTTTGCCACTCGTAACAGCGAGGACATTGCCTTTCAACATATAATGCACCCCATTTTCAACATCATTTTAACTCTTCACACTAAGTTCAAGTGAACCTTTTCTATGTTAAAGGTTAGTATAAACCTTAATGTATCCATCATTCTTTATTTAAAAGGGAAACCTCTGAAGTGCTATGGATTTAAGAAAAAGCTGGCCCTAAAGAACTTAGCGCTCAAACTGGACCAGCTCCTATTGTTCACTTGGCTCTATTGATTGAACATTTTAAGTAAAAGAATTCTCTTCCTTCTGAATGATTCGCAACCTCTTTCCGAATGAATTGTTCCCTTCCCTCTTGTCAAACAGGAAGGTACATGCAATTTACGAATTCGAGTCAGTGTATACTCCGAAGAATTCCGGCACATATTCCCACTTATTACCTTCTTGTGGCTTTTTCCCTTCCACAAGGTTCATTTGCGTCCGTCTTCTTCTTAATTGCTGCATTTCATCAAAATCGATAAACCTGATTGCCTCACTTGGACAAACTGACGCACACATTGGCGGGATGTCATCCCTTGTTCTGTCGTAGCACATATCGCATTTATACATCTTATTTGTTTCAAAATCGAATTTTGGAATCCCAAATGGACAGCCAAATGTACAATTACGGCATCCGATACATTTTTCTTCCATTGCTGAAAGAACAACACCTTCATCTGTAATTTGAATTGCATTTGCTGGGCAAACACGGGCACATGCCGGATCTTTACATTGCATGCAAAGCATCGGGAATGTCTGACGTGATTCTGTGAAATCGACATATTCTACATAATTTCGTTCCTTCGCATCATGATCTCCGCATTCACGGCAAGCAGCCTGACAGGCGCGGCATCCGATACATCGTTCAAATTCCAGATACATAATTTTATTCATTATCACCGTTCCCCCTTATTTCGCAAGTTTTTCTAGCTTAACCGCACAAACTTTAAATTCAGGCATCCGTGAAGTTGGATCTAGTGCCGGATTTGTTAACTGATTGACTGATTGTTCTTTCCCCCAGTGGTATGGGACAAACAGCACATCTTTGCGAATCGCTTTCGTTATTTTCACTGGCGTAACCATTTCACCACGAGGTGTAACTAGCTTCACTTTTTCGCCATTTTCCACTTGGTATTGGCTTGCTAATTCCGGATGCATTTCAACAAACGGCTCTGGACATTGCTCCATTAGGAATCCTACACGTCTCGTTTGGTTTCCGGATAGATAGTGGAATACGACACGCCCTGTTGTTAACCATAACGGATACTCCTTCGATTTCACTTCTGCTGGTCCGATATAATCACAAACAGCGAGATTCGCTTTTCCATCCTCTGTTGCGAACTTGTCCTGAAAAATACTCGGAGACCCTTTCGAATCCTCCGTAGGCGCTGGCCAGAAAACGCCATCTTGTTCATCAATTTTTTCATAAGTAACACCGTAGTAGTCAGCTTTTCCACCTTTAGATGCTACGCGAAGCTCATTAAAGATTTCTCGCGGTTCGTTATAAGGGAAGTAGCTACCTTTGCCCATTCGCTCAGCAATCAATTTAATGATTTCCCAATCAGGTTTTGATTCCCCTAGCGGTTCTACAACTTTACGAATTCGAATCACACGACCTTCAGTATTCGTTGTTGTTCCTTCATCTTCAGCCCATGTTGTTGCTGGTAAAACGACATCTGCCAACTCTGCCGTTTCAGAAAGGAAGAAATCGTTCACTACAAGGAAATCGAGATCCTTAAGTGCTTTCGTTACAAAATTTATATTTGGTGAAGAAACGACTGGATTCGAACAAATAACATGCAAGGCACGAATTGTTTTTTGTTCCATTAAACTAAACATTTCGTAAGCTGAAACGCCTTCTTTCGGCATTTCTTCAGGCTTAATGCCCCAAACATTTGAAACATACTCAACATGCTTTGGATCATTGATTTTCCGGTAACCAGGTAGAGCATCTGCTTTCTGCCCATGCTCACGTCCGCCTTGGCCGTTTCCTTGACCAGTGAATGTTGCTACACCTGAAGCAAATTTACCAATTTGTCCTCGTAGCAATGCCATTGATGTATATAAACTTACATTGTCAACGCCAGTTCTTTGTTGTTCTACCCCACGAGCGAACATTACAACAGACCGTGGTGATTTCCCAAAAATATGTGCAGCCTTAATTATTTTCTCAACAGCTACTCCGGTAATTTCAGATGTATATTCTGGTGTAAATTTTGCTGTGACCTCTTTTAATTCTGCAAAATTATTACAACGCTCTTGAACATATTCATAATCAACATAATCATGCTTTATCAATAAGTGCATGATTCCGTTTGCTAATGCTGTATCTGTCCCAGGAAGAAGGTCCAAATGAACATCAGCTACACGAGCAGTTGCCGTTTCACGAGGGTCTGCAACAATGATTTTTGCCCCTTTGTCCTTTGCCTTCCAGAACCATTGAATACTTGTTGGATGACATTCAGCTGTATTCGTTCCGGACATAAAGAAACAATCGGTATGCTCAAGCTCTGTCCAAGGAATCGTTGAACCGCGGTCCATCCCTAGAGTTTTGTTAAAGCCACCGGCAGCAGAACTCATGCAATAGCGGCCATTATAGTCAACATATCGCGTCCCAAGTCCTACGCGTGCATATTTTCCGACTAAGTAGCATTTTTCATTAGTCATTGAAACGCCACCGTACACACCAACTGAATCTTTTCCATAATTCCCTTGAATTTCTTTAAATTTACGCTCAATTAGGTCAAGTGCTTCTTCCCAAGTTGATTCAACAAATTGACCGTTTTTCTTAATTAATGGGCGTTTAATACGGTCTGGATGATCAACCGTCTGATAAGCAGTTACCCCTTTTGGACACATTTTCCCTTTTGTTAATACCCAGTCATAACGTGGTTCTACGCCTACAACCTTATTGGTTTTTTCATCAACGCGAATATGCATCCCACATTGCATCCCACAATAACAGCAATGGGTCGTCACTAATTTTTCGCCTTTACGAATCTGATTTTTAACGCCTTCTTTAACGAGAAACTGACTCATATTCTTTTCCCTCCTGTATATCTTTTTCCATTTCATCATTTAACCCGTAATATTCTTCTGAACGTTTCTTTCCGAAACCTGACATATGAATTCCATTATTTGTATTTACTGGTCCGTAAGGATTTCCTTGCGGCGCCTCCATATTCATTTGTTTTAATGCTCTCATCCGACGTCTGCATGAAGGGCAATAGTCTGATAGATACGTGCCATCAGCAAGTTGTAAATCAAAGCTTTGCGCTTTTAAGATTGCTTGAACATCGGCAATTTGATCGTCATTGCTATATAGTTGATGACAGCTTTTACAAGATTTTGTATCCACTTGCAGTGTCTCTTGATAACTTATCGGTACAGCTGTTGCGAGCGGTCTAATCGGAACATGGAATAACTTCCCGAATGGAAAATACACTAACATAATGACTACGGTAACTTGGTGGACTAAAGAAATATATGGGTGCATCCAACCATCAAGGAATTTATATGAAACAGTTAACGCCAACCCTGTTGCGGTAACGGCTAACAAAATATATAAAGGCAATAAGTCAAACTCAAAACGCTGAGTCACTTTTACATCGTAATCTTTAAATCTACGGTATAATGCCATCCCAACCCCAATTAATACCATTACTGCACCGATATTAAGAAGGTTATAGAAAATTTCCGCAAGCCAACCGTCTGCGGCCATATTAATTAGCGGAATATTAAAGGCAACCATTTGATACGTATCTGGATTGACTAAATCAAAGCGAAACCATCCAAATGTGAGGCCAAATGTAAACGCAAATGAGATAATACATCCCCACGAAATCATAATGTGTTGAATTCCACGGTATAAGCCACGCTTAAAAATAAACTTTTGCAATAGAATATTATCAATTAATGTTTTTCCAATTGATTTTGCATTACGCTTCATGCGTTCTTTCGTAAATAGATTTTTTACACTGCGTGAAGCGACCCGATTCGTAGCTGTGCGAATGATCCAGAAGCACATCCGAATCACAAGGCCAATGGCAAAAACAGCACTACCAATCATATACCCTAGCAAAGCTATATCAATGTGAAGAAATTTTGCTGTGGACACCCACATTAAAAAGAACAAGATTAATATCGTAAAAAAAGAATACATACTCGTTTTGGAGTAAAAAGATTTCTCCAACTTGAACATATTTGTTACCTCCCTATGAGTTTCATGAGTTCGAAAAAAATCATATCACGCGACAATAAAGTGTGTTTGTTTTAAATGTAAACACTTTGTGAATAGTGTTTATCAACGAGGTATCTGTGAACTTTTTGTGACAGCCGGCAGCGACAAATTCATTCTCTACTCTTTCCCTCACTCACCCTTCTTTATATTCGCGGTTCTCGTTTAATAATTAAATACTAATTGAAGGGCGAATCCTGCGTATGTGAAGTACGTCACACCTGAGGTTTTTTAAAACTTTTACTTTTTACATCAGGTTTACAATTGGGGTATTTTCCTAGAATTAACATTAGAACTCCCCTATACTTAAACATAGAAGGAGGGATACATTTGAAGAAGCATTTTAAAGCGTTTGTAGTGGACAAAACGGAGAACACATACACAGCTGAAATAAAAACGGTTACAATTAATGATTTATCTCCAGGGAATATAATGATAAAAGTTGCCTATTCAAGCGTTAATTACAAAGACGGACTTGCTTCGATACCAGAGGGAAAAATCGTCCAATCTTACCCATTCATTCCTGGTATTGACCTCGCAGGCACGGTTGTTCAATCAGATGATCCTCGTTACAAAGAAGGTGATTCTGTTATTGCTACTAGCTATGAAATTGGAGTCTCCCACACTGGTGGATATAGTGAATATGCACGAATACCATCAGAATGTCTTATCCCACTTCCAGACGGACTATCATTAGAACAATCAATGATATTGGGAACAGCTGGATTTACAGCTGCTCTATCGATCCATAGGCTAGAAGAAAATGGTTTAAAACCAGAAAAAGGGAAAGTCCTTGTTACTGGTGCTACGGGGGGAGTTGGAAGTATTGCCGTCTCTATGCTTGCAAAACTTGGGTATCATGTCGTTGCAAGTACTGGGAAAGAAACAGAGTACAACTACTTAAAGAAAATCGGTGCTGCAGAAGTGATTTCGAGGGATGAGGTATTCGGTGAAAAATACCGTCCACTTGACAAACAACTTTGGGCTGCCGCAATTGACCCCGTCGGAGGCACGACATTAAGAGCACTACTTAGCAAAATTAATTATAATGGGTCGGTTGCCGTGAGTGGTTTAACTGGTGGGACCGATGTCGCGACTACCGTTTTCCCTTTCATCCTTCGTGGAATCAACTTACTTGGAATTGATTCGGTATACTGCCCGATGGAAACGAGAAAAACGATTTGGAAACGCATGGCCTCCGATCTTAAACAAGAGGAATTACTAGAAGAAATTAAAAGAGAAATAACTTTAGACGAACTCCCTGAAACATTATCTTCGATCCTAAAAGGTGAGAATAGAGGAAGAACGATTGTTCGACTATAAAAAGAGCGCTCTTCGTAATTAAAATGAAGAGCGCTCTTTTTTTCCTATTCTAAAACTTTGTCACTATTTCCCGAGAAATGATTATATTTTCACCTTTTAAGTCGAATAACAACATCACAGTAGTGATAACCTCTTTTGGATGACACGAAACTTCGACAGGAACTCAAAACAAAGAGAGCCATGTTATTTATGGCTGTGAATGCTAGGTTTGCGAAATACATGGTTAATGACTTCAGAAAACACTAAACCAACAGCAATCGCCCCCGATATCATCATCGCTCTTACCCCTAGTGAAACTGCAGTATTATAATTGTTCTCAACAATATTTCTCATCGTATCATAAGCAAGACCACCGGGAACAAGTGGAATAATTCCGGCAACACTAAAGATAATCATCGGCATCTTATAATGTTTCGCAAACATTTGACTAATAAAAGCAATTAAAAATGATGCAGCTAAGGTTCCTACTATTGGACTAAACCCTTGATTAGTCAAAAAAAAGTATAGAATCCAACCAAACATCCCTGACAAACCGCAATTTACAAGTGATTCCCGTGGCGCATTAAATATAACTCCGAATGCAGCGGAAGCAATAAAACTCGTTACTAGCTGTTCCCAATAGATCATCCAAAAACTCCCCCTATAAGGTCGATAACACGACAGCAATTCCTGATCCAATCGCGAATGCAGTTAAAAATGCTTCTGCTCCTTTTGATAGCCCTGAAACGAGATGTCCAGCTATCAAATCCCTCACAGCATTTGTAATTAATAGACCTGGGACAAGTGGCATAACTGCTCCGATAATAATTTTATCAAGTTCATATCCTAATCCTAGTACCACAAAAAGATAAGATATACTCCCGATAATAACCGATGCTAAAAATTCAGCAAAAAACTTAACAGGTACAAATCGATGAAAGATTACAAAACAAAAGAATCCCGAACCGCCAGCAATCATTGCTGGCAGAAAATCAGCCCAACTCCCGCGGAACATAATCACGAAACAGCTGCTTGCTATTGCAGCAGCAACGACTTGAATCCATAGCGGATATATTAATTGTGAGGATTCAATTGCTTTTAATTGCCTGTTGGCTTCTTGAATGTCGATTTGTCCACTGCTAATCCTGCGGGAAACATCATTAACGAGGGCTACTTTTTTCAAATCTGTCGTCCGCTCGGAAATTCTGACGAGCCTAGTTGTCTCAGGTCGTGATCCATCTGCCGAAAACATAATGCCAGTCGGAGTCACATAGCTATGAGTTTGCTCAATTCCTAAAGCCTTTGCCATTCGCATCATCGTATCCTCAACTCGGTATGTTTCCGCACCACTTTGAAGCATAATTCTCCCTGCTAACAGACAAACATCAATAATCTCATAAATTTGTTCACGATTTTTCATTTCGCTCTCCATTTAACGGACATATATGTATTCTATTCTCTATCAGAATATACCATTAACATCATTCAATCAATAAGGGGAATATCCGAAAAATAAACACAAAAAAGAGGTGTTGTATGCCACCTCTTAAAACGAAAATTACCAATTATTAGACTCTTGCTTACCACTAATTTTAGTATCTTCAGGTATGACCCGGTCAATATCAAGATAAGGTTTTCCTCGTAAAACATCATTTGTGCGAATCGTTACCTTTTCTTCGTCTTTATCTTTTCCCACAAACCTCCTACCTCCAATCCTTTATGTAGCAATAACTTTATTAAAAGTTTCTCCATCTTTAAAGAATTCATTCTTTTAACGATGGGATTCGGCAGCGATTTGTTGCTTTGTAGAAGCAGATTTTTTTCTGCTCACAACTAAAGTTAGTATAATGGAAAGAACCAAAAACAAACTTGATATTTGAAAAATTCTCCCTATATCAAAAAAGGAGAGCATCATCCCAAACACTAAACCACTAAATCCAAGCCCAAAATCAAGCGCTGACATAAACATTCCAGTACCCACTCCCCGTCGATTCACAGTCGTTTCTGAAACAGTCCACGATTGTAGAGTTGGCATCAAGCTTCCAAAACCAATACCAATTATGGCACCGGCAACCGCCAACATAAGGCTAGAATGAGCAAAAGAAAGAATCCACATACCTATAAAAGTAACTGCCGTCATTACGACCACAAGCCCTTTTGGGCCTTTTAAGTCAAACCATTTCCCTGCAATTGGTCTTGAAATGGTCGCAAATATAGCATTAGCAAGATAATATAAATAGATTTCCGTAATTCCTCTTTCTTCACCAAAAATGACGATAAATGTAACAATTGTCCCATAACCAAGACAAATCAAAAGTGTAACAGTTGCAGGAAACCAACATGATTTTTCGAATGTTGATCTAAAGTATGAAAACTTTAAATCTTCCTTTTTTGTTTGTTTTACGAGTTCAGGTGTTTGGTAGCCTACTGACATCAATAACACAAATGCGATTGCTCCTAAACCAGACGAAATCAAAATAAAATTTGTAAATGATGTGTATTGAAATAAAACAATTCCAATACTCGGGGCGATAATCATCCCGATTGTAATCGATAGACCGAAGTATCCCATCCCCTCACCAAGGCGCGAACGAGGGATGATATCCACAGCTGCGGTTCCCATTACCGTTGTTGACCATCCCCATGCTAACCCGTGTAACAAACGAAATAAGAGAAAAACCATGATTATTTGTGAAATTGGATAGAGGAGTGTAAGCAAAAATAACGCACCCGCCCCTAGAAAAACGAGTGGCTTTCGATCTCTATACTCTAGTAAATACCCAATGATTGGACGACTGATAATCGCCCCAATTGAAAACAATGCCGTAACTAGCCCAATTTCCGTTCCTGTTGCCCCAACAGATTTAATATAAGGGGGTAAAGTTGGGATTAACATTTGAAAAGACATGAACGTGAATAAGTTCCCTATCATTAGTAAAATAAAAGATTTAGTCCATAATCTTTCTTTATCTTCTTTCAACCAACTCATCTCATTCCGTACAATTTTTTATCCTTAAAAATCGAATCAATAAAAATTCTATTTCGTTTTTCTAAATATTATCACGAATTTTCAGAAAATTAAAGACATTTGCAAAATGAGAAAAAGCGCCTCAAAAGAGACACTTTTCGCAGAAAGATCTATTTACTTAGATTGAATCGCGTTTTTAGCGAGCATTTCTATGGTCATATCATCCATTGGAGGGTTATGAAGTCCAGCCCTGACATCTCGGTAATAACGCTGTAGTGGATTTTGTCTAGACAGACTGCGCGCACCAACCACTCTCATTGCCAAATCAACAACCTTTATCGCGCTATTTGTGGCAGCCATTTTTACCGCCCCTAATTCTGCACCCATTTGCCCCCTTTCTTCCTCGCTCATCCCATCCCAGTCCTTTGCAACAGCATAAAGAAAATGACGAGCTTTCATTAATTCCAATTCCATTTCACCAATTTTTTGGCGGACAGCAGGAATATCTATAATTGTTCCTTGAATACTGTTAGGAGAATACGTTTTTGCAAACTGGATCGCATATTTTTGAGCAGCACCAGCAATACCTAAATAACAAGCTGGTATATGTAGGAGCCAGCCATTCGCTTGTTTCTTCCCTGGAATAATCGTTTCAACATAATACTCGTCCTTCACCCTTACTTGTTCAAGCACTAAATCATGACTCCCTGTTCCTTGCATTGCGACACTATCCCATGTTTCTTCAATTCTCAATCCCAAACTAGACCGTGGAATAAGAAAATAACCCGTTTCTTCACTTTCTTCAATGCCAGCACTAACAATGAAGTAGTCGAGAACTGGAGCCATCGTCGTAAAAGTCTTTCGACCAGTAATCACCCAGGTATCTCCGTCTTTCCTTGCAGTCGTTTGCGGCCTCCCCCCTCTAGTAGGGCTTCCAGTCTGCGCTTCACTTGCTGCACTATTGAGAAGGGCACCTTTTAACGCTTCTTGGCAGATTGCCTGAAAAATTTCCTCTTGCCACAGGCTTTTCTCATGTAAATTTTTAATGATGCCCATATGCCATCCTATTGAGAGTGCCGTTGAGCCATCTCCTTCAGCCAACTTTTCTTGAAGACGAACGAGTTCATATAAGGAAATTTCAGAGCCACCATATTTTTTAGGTACAGTTAACCTTGTATAATTAGAATTTTTCAGATCATCGATATTTTCAAAAGGAAATTGTCCTTCTCCCTCAACATTTGACGCTCGCTCTTGAAACTTTGTTGCTAAGCGCTCCATTAATTCTAGTTTTCCCGTTAATGTTTCTGCCTGCTGAAAATTCAATTTTGCCTTCCTCCCTGTTAGTCTTTTAACGTACTTTACAACCATCGCTCTATAATAAAAATAACAGAAGATGTCCAAAATGTTTAAGAAACTTTGATTATGGAAAGCATTTATATTTTAAAATGCTTTTCTGATGAAGTCTTGTCTTTATCCTCCATTCATAAATAGTATATAATTCTATAGTATAATGAAGAAAATATATTTACATAAAAAAACTCAGAAAGGCTGATACGGATTGGAAGAGAATTCTAACTTTATTAAAACCATTATTAAAGGAGACCTAGAATCTGGAAAGCGCGACAAGGTTGTCACTCGATTTCCTCCAGAACCAAATGGGTATCTACACATCGGTCATGCGAAATCAATCGTGATTAATTTTGGACTTGCCGATGAATTCAATGGAAAAACCAACTTAAGATTTGATGATACAAACCCGTTAAAAGAAGATCGTGAATATGTTGATGCGATTAAAGAGGATGTCGCTTGGCTTGGGTATGAATGGGACAATTTACGCTTTGCATCGGATTATTTTGAGGAAATGTATAATCGAGCTGCCCTTTTAATCAAAAAAGGAAAAGCATATGTCGATGACCTTTCAGCAGATGAAATCCGCAACTATCGGGGGACACTGACTGAACCAGGGAAAGAAAGCCCGTATCGGAACCGGTCGATTGAAGAAAACTTAGACCTTTTTGAAAGAATGCGTAATGGTGAGTTCGGAACCGGCGAGAAAGTACTTCGTGCGAAAATCGATATGGCTTCTCCGAATGTGAATTTACGTGATCCTGTTATTTATCGAATTGCTCATGCAACACACCATAACACTGGTGACAAATGGTGCATCTATCCTATGTATTCTTTCGCACATCCGTTAGAGGATGCGATTGAAGGCGTAACTCATTCGATTTGTACAACTGAGTTTGAAGATCAACGTCCTTTTTATGATTGGGTTGTTGCTGAATGCGAAATGGAAAACGTTCCACAACAGATTGAATTTGCGCGATTAAACCTTACAAATACTGTTATGAGTAAGCGCAAACTTAAACAGCTTGTTGATGAAAGGTATGTGGATGGATGGGATGACCCCCGTTTACCAACTATTTCCGGCCTTAGAAGGCGCGGTTATACTCCTGAATCGATTCGCGAGTTCGTCGCTGCAGCAGGAGTTTCCAAAGCTTTTTCAACAGTTGACGCCCAAATGCTTGAGCATTTTGTTCGTGAAGATCTTAAATTAAAAGCACCAAGAACAATGGGGATATTAAAACCATTGAAAATCGTCATTACTAATTACCCTGAAGGGCAAGTGGAATGGCTAGAAGCAGAAAATAATTCCGAGAACCCTGAACTTGGAAAAAGGCAAATTCCGTTTTCACGTGAAATTTATGTTGAACAAGATGACTTCATGGAAAACCCGCCAAAAAAATACTTCCGTTTATTCCCTGGGAATGAAGTGCGCTTAAAACATGCTTATTTCATAAAATGCGAAGAAGTAATTAAAGATGAAAACGGAAATGTCGTGGAACTTCATTGCACATATGACCCAGAAACAAAGAGTGGCACAGGTTTTACGGGGCGTAAAGTAAAAGGGACCTTGCATTGGGTAGATGCCTCCCAAGCATTACCAGCTGAATTCCGTCTATATGAGCCGCTCATTCTCGATTCCAACTCTGAAGAGGAAGAGAATGAAGGGAAAAACTTCCTTGATCGTGTAAATGAAAATTCAATAGAGATTCTTCAAGGATTTATTGAACCGAATATGAAGGATGCGAAGCCACAAGATAAATTCCAATTCTTCCGTCACGGGTACTTCAATGTCGACCCAAAACATACGACCGAAGAAAAACTTGTTTTCAATCGGATTGTTTCATTGAAAAGTTCATTTAAACTGTAATAAAGTAGGGAAACCTTTCACAAGGCTCCCCCCTTATCAAACCGTACGTGCCCTATTAAGGCATACGGCTTACCAACGTGTTACATTGAATACTTTGCTATTCTTTGTGCATAGTTCATTTTGC
>NZ_WOFU01000012.1 GCF_016879755.1 Bacillus sp. B15-48 | reverse complement strand
GCCTTCAAGTCCTCCGCACGGTTCCTCACGGATACGCACTACCTGTCGGCTATACACTTCCGCCACCAAAACGGTGTGTTCGGGACTTTCACCCGTTAGTCCGATGCGCTGCCAAGCGCACAAAAGCCATGAAAACACACTGTTTTCATGGCTTTTTCAAGATTTACAGATAAAGTGAAACTTCAATCAGTGGGGGTTTTCTTCATCCCCCACTGATTGTTAGTCGCGCAGAGCCCGATTGATTTTTCTAAGGGCTGAAGCCCAAAGAAAAATCTTATCTCACCAATCGGGCGTTTACTGGCTGTTGATCGCCCACTTACAATTCTTATTACTTTCGAATTCTTCAAGTGGGGGTCTTACAGCCAGTTAACCTGCGATAAAATAGGGCTACTATTCTCGATTAGGAATTAGAAGGATTTTCCCATTGTTTTGTCCTTGTTTCTTATGTGCTTCAGCCGTTTTGCTGACCGGTATTCGCTCTGTGATAAAAGGTTTAACAAACCCTTCATCGACAAGTTTTGCAATCTCTGATAGATGTTGTGCATTCCGTTTTGAAGCCATGCGAATCGTCCTTACTCCAAGACGTTCAGCTTCTTGATTATCTGCAGCTTTAGCTGCAGATACAAGCATTCCACCTGGCTTTAGAAGCATCAACAGCTTATTTACCTCTGAAGACTGCGCTGGAGAAAGATTAAAAATCAAGTCAACCGACTCCTTCAACACTCTTTCGGGTGCTTCACTTTTATAATTGATTAATTCATCAATCCCAAGCTTGCGAAGAATGTCAAAGCTCCTCTCCGAAGCCGTACCAATTACGTAGGCTCCCTTCCACTTCGCTAACTGCACGGCGACCGAACCAACCCCTCCTGCTGCAGCTGTAATTAGTACACGTTGTCCTTTTTGCAGGTTTCCGTGTTCGAACAACCCTTGCCAAGCTGTGGAAGCAACTAGTGGCAAGGCAGCTGCATCTTGAAGAGGGATTGATTTTGGTGCGTGTGCAACCTCAGATGCCTCACAAGCGACATATTCAGCTGCCCCGCCATTCCGACTTCTATCGAGATAAGCATATACAGAATCCCCTACTCGAAAATTGTTAACTGAGTTCCCAACTTTCTCGACAACACCAGCTACATCTAAACCTAGTATATAGGGAAACTTCAACTTAAGCCCCGTTTGAAACAAACCGCTTCGAATCAAGGCATCTACTGGATTAAATGAGGTGGCAGCTACCTTAATTAAGACGTCACCATCATTAATCGACGGCACTTGAACTTCCTTATATTGAATGACTTCAGGTCCACCATATTGATGAATTACGCTAGCTTTCATTGATCAACACTCCTTTGAATTACCATTGTTAATTTATTCCATAGGGGTATCTATTTCTGATAAAGGACATTAATATGTACTTATTTTCCCTGAATTAATGATCACACCTCCCTTAAACATAGGATAATTGGATGATTATAATATAATCGAACAATGGCTATTTGTAAAGAAATATTCTGTATATTCTGTATATTTAGTTTTTTACTTTTTATGGATAGATATTCTCTCTGGGTATTACTAGGTTGGAGCCACTATTATTCTGAACCAGCATGATTATTTCAGCAATTAGATATTTGACTTTAAGTGATTACCTACAAATTCAAAAAAAGGCATATTGAGGCAGCTACAGCCGCTTAATATGCCTTTTCTCGTACAAAACTTCCGATTGTCCTCATTAGAACTGGCCCCGTGTTTCCCATGGATGGGATTGGTATGTGTTATTGTTTCAGCTAAAATCACTAAAAGTAATTTCTTCAGGTGTTTTCGGACTAATATCTAATTCAAATGGATTGTTTGAATGACAAACAGTTCTTTTCTACAAATTTATATGACAGCGGTTTCATTTTTTGGGTAATATCCCCAAGTTTAATTATGGCTTTTTATTTCTGATGAGAGATGGCTCTAACAATTTTTTTGAATTAATGCTATAACACTCTGCTCTTATCCGCTTTGGTTATCTTTGCGTTAATTTCTTTGACCACTTCTTCTGTTGTTGATACTTGGCAAAATTCATATGATAATACCGTAAGAGTGACTTTTTGAATTTCTTCTGCCGTAATTTCCCCCCATCCCATGTCTGGGTAATCCATTGCTGCATTCCCATCGCTTAGGAATATTACCTTATACTCACGATGGACCGCATCTCGTACTGTTGTCTCACAACAAACATTTGTAACAGTTCCACAGATTATAATAGTATCAATATCTCGTAAACGAAGAATAGCATCTAAATCGGTATTATGAAAACCGCTATAAAATAATTTTGATATTTTGATATCACTAGGCTCAACAGTCAATTGGTCAGTAATTTCTACATCATAGGTACCTGCCTTAAACTGTTCATCCGCTTTAGGGTACATGTCTTTAAAACGCCCTGTATCACTTCCATCGCCCCGTACAATATGGCTCAAATAAATTACCGGCATTCCTGCACGATGGGCTGCATCTGTTACATTTTTAACATTTTCCATAATATCCTGTGTACTTTCAACATATAAACTTCCATCAGGCTCACAAAATAAATTTTGCATATCAACAATAACTAGGGCCGTTCGCTTCAAATCGATTGGATATTTTACCTTTTGTTTTATAAACAATTCTTTCACTCCTAAAAAATTATTTATGATGCGATGGTAACTCTGGTGAAGATTCATGATAATTGGTGTTTTTCTTTTCAAGCCTTGGTCGTATAAGCATATTGACAACCGTATTTAACAAGATCAACAAGATTACACCAACAAGCATAGGTTGGGAAACAATACTATTTACAGAAGGTGACAACATAGCTAAAATTTCAGCTGGCAAGAACATTGTTCCTACAGAAATGATAAAAGCAGTTCCAGCAACCGCCAAATTAAGTTCGTCCCAGTTCACTTTACTCAGCATTTGAATTCCACTAAAAGTAATAATCCCAAATAAAACAGTTGATGCTCCTGCTAAAACGGCACCAGGGATAATTGCAATTAAAACCCCTATTTTAGGAATTAATCCCAAGATAATTGCAATGATTCCCGCAGTCATTACCACATATCGACTGCCAATCCCTGAAACACGAATGATTCCAATATTCTCAGGGTATGAGGTTGTTCCGATACCACCAAAAACGGATCCAATGGTAGTTCCTAAAAACTCACCAAACATTCCTCTATTTACTCGATTTTTTGTAAGTTTTTGTTTATCCCAATCAGTTAATAAAACATACATGCCCATTGCTTCTGCAGCTGCTTGTAAGTACGCAATCAGCATTAAAACAACAACCGGCCAAGAAACGTGAAAACCAAATGGATAGATTTCTGGTAAACTAAATAATGGTGCCTCGTTCACAGCAGTCATATTGAAACTGCCGAAAATCATATAAAAAATAGTCCCAATAACAATCCCCCAGAGCAATGCACCACGTCGAAGGAAGGAATTCCCCCCAAAAATCATTAATAATAAGATGGATAGAATGGTAATAATAGCCGTCAAAAAGTTCAAGGATGGATAGCCAGCTGTTCCAGCTTGACCAAACCAATTAGCCACCCCGATACTTGAGAGCTGGGCTCCAATGATTACCAATAGACTCCCGTAGACGATGGGGGGAGACATAAATTTAATACAGTGACCCATTATTCCCCATTTTCCAATTGGAATAGCTAAGCAAAGGAATATCAAGCCTGCAACTGTCATGGAACCATATGCTGTACCTAAACCTTGAGAAAGGCCAGTAACCATAATGGCTACGAAAAAGGCAGCTGTTGGACCCTGTACAACTGGTAGTTTTAACAATCTACCTGATTGCAAGATCGTAATAATTCCTGTCGTAATAAAGCAGGCTTGTACAATGTAGCCAATTGTACCAACATCGAGCCCTAATGCCGCACCTATCAAACCTGGGAATATCCAGATCCCTGTCAGAGCTAATATATGCTGAAACCCGTAAGTGATATTTTCCCCTAAGCTAAGCCTTTCTTCAATTCCAACCTTCAGCACCTTTTTTTCTGAGTTGCTTTCGTGTTCCACCTAAATCCCCCCTTTGGGAATAGTTAATTAACAACCTTAATGATTGTTTTTCCTACATTATTTGGACTTTCTACCCATTGGTGCGCAGATTCAATCTCTGATAAATAGAACTTTTTTCCAATATTCACCTTAAGCTTTCCTACTTCAAGCAACTCAAGCAAATGTTGAACCGTCAATCTAAGTTCCTCGATTGTTAAATTTTTCATACTAAATCCATGAATAGAGCGCCCACTTGCATTAAGCTGAGTTGTTTTAATATTGCCAACTTCTCCACCTGCATGACTAAAAACAACTAGTCTTCCCCGATTTGCTAGACAAGTTAAACCTAGCTCCAACGTTGGACCAGAAATGGAATCAAGAATCACATCCACTCCTTTCCCATCAGTCCATTCATTTATATTCCCTGCAAAGTTTTCCTCACGGTGATTGATGACCTTATCAACCCCATAACGTTTGGCTACTTCTACTTTCTCATTGCTTCCTACTGTTCCAATAACAGTTGAAGCTCCACGTAGTTTAGCTAGTTGAGCGGCTATTGTTCCTACACCACCAGCAGCTGCATGAATTAATACACTGTCACCTTCCTTAACAGCAGCAACATCCACAACGATATTATAAGCAGTAATCCCAGTAAGTAGGATACCGGCAGCCGTTTCAAAATCAATCGAGTCAGGTAAAAGAAATGTTTTCTCTGCATCCGCAACAACTTTTTCTGCATAGGACCCTGATGATGCTAACGCCATCACTCGTTGACCTACTTGTAACCCTTTAACCTTTGCGCCGACTTTTTCAATGATGCCGGCCACTTCTCTTCCAGGAATAAAAGGTACTTCTCTTTTGTAACCCGATAAACCTTGCCGTGACATCACATCAATATAATTCACACTTGTCGTCATACTTCGAATAACAACTTGATTCGGATTAGGTACAGGATCCAATACATTTTCCAAATGAAGAACTTCTGGACCTCCATTTCTTCTTACTAAAACTGCTTTCATAAACATCCTCCTCTTTTTAGATTGGAAGCCCAAGACCAAAACCATTCCATTGATCTAACGTTACGAGCGTATTAGTAATGTCAGTCCTTCTATGGCTCCCTTTGATTCAAAATCCAATGATTTTTTACAAACACATATCTATTTTTTCATTCATTTTACTTTTATTGAAATCTCACCATAGATATCAACCCGACGATCGTTTAAAACATGATTATAAGGATTCTGTTTTTTACGGCGAGCTTCTTCAAGATTTAAATCCGCGATTAATAATGCAGATTCTTCAGTACTTGCTGGACCAGCTACAGGCCATCCACGTGGACCAGCAATAATACTTCCCCCAAGAAAATGGCTACCTGTATTTGAGCCATAGGTGTTCGCACATGCAATATACATACGATTCATGCTTGCATGTGCCATCGCACAGTAAGCTTGAATCGATGCTCTATTATTGTCCCATTTCTGACCTTGTGGCATGACCCATGCCGTTGGAACACAGACAATATCGGTTCCTTGTAGTGCCAACATTCTAATAGCTTCAGGGAATCGAAGGTCATAACAGATTAAGATTGATATTTTCCCCCAGCCCAAGTCGAATACTGGAAAACCATTATTACCCTGGGAAAATATCACATTTTCTTCGCTGAATAAATGAGCTTTGCGATAGACACCAATATAACCTTTAGGTCCGACCAGAACAGCAGAATTGTAAATTTTATCCCCGTCTGCTTCACATAGACCACCAACGATATACATATCATTCTCCATTGCAAAGTTTTTCCAGCTATTAACGGACTTCCCATCGACTGGTTCGGCCACTTCCCTTGCTAATTCAGGTGTTAAATCATAGCCGCTCTGACAGAGCTCCGGCAACACTGCTAATTTGACACCTCGATCCGCCGCCTGTTGTAAAAATAAGAGTGATTGATTTATATTATTAGTTATATCTCCGGGTACGGACTGAAATTGTAACACAGCTGTTCTCACTGTCGTCATGATTAATCCTCCTCAACAAAGAGATCCATAATGGCCTTATAAACTATTAGGCCCTCTTCATTCCTTGCCTTTACAAGAATTTCTCCTTTTTCATCCATCACTAACCCGTCCTATTCTCTATAGGTGAAGGGGCATCCACATTGCCCCTTATTTGTGTTTAACTAAAATGGATTTGTTTTCTTTCCGTTTCCCAGTTAGTTAAAACTGCCATTACCTTTACCTAAACCTTTCTATTTCGGTGGGGTGATATCAATTCCACATGCTTTAAGCAAATTATAGTCTGGCGGACATGGTCCACCTACGCTAACCATCTTCTCCTTCCCTGTAGAGATAATTGTGTGTTTAATCCCTACTGGAATATGAACAGCACAGCCGGCTTGAATAGGAAATTCCTTGCCATTTGTATAATCAACGGCTATCCCTTCACCCTCTAATATGAAAATGGTGTCCTCTGATTTAGGATGGGAGTGAGGCTGATTTTGTTCACCAGGTTCAAGTACCACATGATTGAAAGTCGCAGTACTTGCCCCGCTATGAGGCCCAATTACTAATCGGGCATCTTTCGAAATAATTGGTGTCATAACCACATCTTTCTCAATATCAAATACATGAATTGCCATCTATTTACATCCTCCCAGTTCTTTATACATCTAAAAAGGCAACAACTCGACAAGGACTTGCTTCTCCACCTTCGAAACGCCAAGGGAAGGCACCAATTAAACAACGTTTGTTCAAAACTTGTGGTGATGCATGATAAATAATCCCTCTCGTGGGAATTACTCTTCTGGATCAAGGCCTGTTTTCTCTCGGTATTCTTTTGCAATTTCAGGTTTTTTGTACCGGATGGATGTGTTCATTGGATGGTCAGCTGAGCCGCAGTCCACTCCAATCCAGCTTAGTTTCATATCAACAGCCCATTGTGCAAAACGCGGACTTGCTCCAGGATGCTTACAGAAGTAACGAATCTCATCTTCCTCTGGCTGACCGTTGTAGAACCGATGCCAACAGTATGGATTAACAGAATATCGCCTTCTTTTACATCCATCTTTTTGGTAATCATTTCAGGTTCAATGACAGTAAAATCTTCCACTTCATCACTGATATCGACAGTTACCCCTTCTCTTACTAATCTTTCAAGTGGAATACTGGCAATATCCTTTCCTCCAGATATTCCATGCATTTCAGCATCTAAATGAGTGCTGGTATGAAGCGGGGTCTCTATAAATTGACTAACAATTCCGTTCGTCGCATGCCTCTGAAAATAAGATATTTTTGGAGATGGATAATCCACTCACCCCGATGAATGCATATTAAATGGATGACTCAAGTCTACTAAACGCATGAACAAACACTCCTATTCTATCTAAATACGATTCATTTATTTTGATTCACAATCAGAGTTATAAAGATTTTCATCAGGTGGGCATGGTCCGCCAATACATACTAGAGTAGTTCCAGTTCCAGCTTCTAGTACATAACGTGTTCCAGCATCCAAAAGAATCATTTTCCCTTTATTAATTTCAAATTCCTCACCCGACTCCTTATCGACCACTTTTCCTGTACCTTGTCTTATAAAATAAGCAGCTTCTCCATCGGGATGATATAATTCCTTTGTTTTATGTGAAGCATTAATTTCAATATAATTCATTGTTCTGTATATAGAACCCATTCCTGGCCAAACAACAGCTCTTGCCCTACATCCAATACCGATATCAAATTCCTTTGCCTCTTCCAACGGTTGTATAGAAATATTCATATGACTTCACCCCCTAACTCTTAATTTAAAGTCTATTAAATTTAGAATATTCTGTAAAATACACGTATTTAATCACTTCATTCAAATATTGAATGACCGTTATCATCAAAAGATTTAGTTCATCATGATCTCTTTCTCCATTTATTACCCTCCGATGAAAAAATGTATTATCAAAACTAAAAGAAATATGCTACAACATAAGATGACTGATGACAAAAATTACAATATTAAAATTTCTATCCATTAAACATTTCTGTTTTCTGTATATTCTGACTTTTAATATTGAAAAAAGGTTAACCCTAAACTATAATGTAGATTATAACTGAGAAAAATCACCCCTTTGCAAGGAGCGTGGTTATTATTGGCCTTTAAAACAGTACCCCGCAGAAAATTAGTAGATGACGTTCTTGATCAAATACAATTTCAAATTAACTCTGGTCATTACAAAATTGGAGATAAGCTGCCTTCCGAAGGAGAACTCATGAAGCTTTTTGGGGTTGGACGTTCAACAATCAGGGAAGCGGTAAAAATTTTAGTTCATGCCGGCGTATTGTTCGTACGTCAAGGGGACGGAACTTATATTCAGTCCGTTTCTATGGAACTTGACCCATTGAAACAAACTCTAATCCCTCGAAATTATAAACAAATTCTCGAAGTACGCCGTATTCTCGAAGTCGAGATGGCAGGTCTATCTGCGGAGCGCCGGACAAAAGAAGACCTTATGGAAATGCGTGCCTTTTTGGATCAACGGAATGAAGCTTTACAAGGTGGAAGGTATTCAGACTATGTGGAAGCGGATATCGCGTTCCACCTTAGCATCGCTAAAGCAAGTCGTAATGAGGTTGCTTTAGAATTGTACAAGATGATAACCGAAACTTTAAAAGAAATGTTAAGTCAATTAATTTTGAATACTGACCAATATAAAGACAATACGATGTATCACGAAGAAATCTATTCTGCAATCGAGGCCAAAAATAGCAGCGAAGCTAAAAGACTCACTACTCAAAACCTTCTTGAGATGGAGAAAGCTCGTGGACCTATCGATTAAACATCTGATGTTTTTTTACCTAAACATCAGATGATATGCTGTATTAATATCACCCTCTAGAATATTTGCCTTAATAAAATGGAATTTGATTTGTTCTGTTGGTTTCAAACAAAGGAGGTTAAAGATATGAATATAAACTTTAATCATTTAGAAACTTTTTTAGCCGTGTATGAATATGAAAATTTCACTTTAGCCGCAAGGCACCTTTATATCCCACAACCTACCTTAACGAATCGAGTAAATCTTTTAGAGAAAGAATTAGGTTTTGACATTTTTGAACGATCTGATAAAGGAAAAAGAACCGTAAAGTTGTCAAAGGCTGGAAAAATGTTCCTTCCTTACGCTAAACAAGTTGTTGAAACCTTTTACTCAGTACAAAAGAGAATAACAGCACAAATACCTCCAGAAAAAGAAATAAAGATTGGCACCTCCATTACATTAAACAATCCTATGATTACACAGAAAATTGACGAGTTGATTTCAGCAGAAAAGAATCTTAATATAAACTTAATGTACATTGGCGCTTGTAGTATTTATGAATCACTGTTAAAAAAGAAGATTGACTTAGCGATTGTGCTGGAGCCGTTAGAGGAGAGGAGTTTTACTCATTTCCCAATCACAACTGAAGATTTTCACCTTTTTATCTCCCCTAATCATGACCTAGCAAAGAATTCAACTTTGGAAAATATCTCCTCTTTAGAAGGACAGAAAATGATTTACTATAAGCCCTTTGAAACCAAGTTAAAGGTGTCCCAAATATCATCCATTCACTTTAGAAGATCAGTCGTTTCTAATCAATTAGAATTTGTTAAAAATCTCCTTTTTAAAAACATGGGGATATCTTTTTTACCAGAAATGACATTCAATGTCGAAATAAATAAAGGCGATTTGGTACAATTGCCTTTAAGAAAAAGTGAATTTAATTTTGAAAGTATATCGTATTACATAGCTTATAGGAAGGAAGAGGAATATTACAAAGATTTCTTTATAAAACCGGATTTCTCCCTTGCCCAATTTATTAATAAAGACATCAAATTATTTAATGAAGACCAAAAAACAGCTTTAGAAATAATAGGTTAACAGTGGATTTTTAAAAATAGTGAATGACCTCTACTTAACAGCTTTTCGAGTTGTCTGAAGTAGGGGTCATTCACTATTAAATCCTTCATCACCTAAAAAGATTATTTTGACCGTTCCAATTTCTCTTTTAATACATACACGCTAGATGTTATCATGTTGAACACCTTTTGGAGGTACCTATGATTGGAAAATGGCTAACCGTTAACGTCCTTACCGTTTTAATGATTCTCATATGGAGTCATATTCAAGGTTATGAATCAAACTACGTACTTCTTGGCAAACTTCTGGCGCAAGTTGCTTTTATCCTATTTTTAATCAACATAAATATGTACTTCGTTTTTTTGCTTATTCGTAAAAGTAAAATCAGGGAAGTGAAAGTAAAGCTAGCGAAAATTTCGAAACGAATGATGAAATATCATATGCCGATTGCGATTACCGCAACCGGGCTTATTCTCTTACATACAGGAATTATGACCGATGCTTATTGGGGAACTCTCATCACCATGAAAATATTTAGTGGCTATCTTGTTTTTTGCGATTTTAGCAATTTTATTATTCAGTTTCATACAGTATGGCATTTATCTTTTTTTCTTCAATATTATCCATATCTTTTTATAACCATAAACTTCTAATAAATTCAATGTTACAAGTTTTTTCAGTATTTAAAGAAAAACAGAGGACCGGTATTGCTTCCAATAAAGAACAACATTAAACAATTCATAGATATAAGAGCTGACAATCATTTTTATCAGCCCTCTTATTTTCGTTTTTGTACAAGTTTTTGGTAATCAACCGCATGTGGCGGTTCCTTCAACCATTCATTTTTTATATCATACGTTTTGTTAGCATAACTTTTATTGCAAATATCATGTAATTCAACAGTCAAGTTTGTACTCAGAATCCCCCTTATCGGTAGGCAATCCAAAATATAGAAGATAAATCGTCATTTACTCGATAATCACCCATTTAAAAGAAGTCATCAAGAACTCCAAGACTGTTCAAGTGCAGCATGTTTACCTGCAACCCTTCCAAAAGCGATACATTCAGCTAAATTCCCTCCACCTTGGTAAGCAAATTGAAAGACTGAGGAAATCTCACCTGCAGCATACAAACGTGGAATAGGCTGTTCACGCCAATTAAGCACCTGTCTTTTAGCATTTGACATGATTCCTCCTTTTGTATTGGGGCCGCCAGCATATAAGGGCAGGGCATAAAAGGGAGGTTTTTCAATACGGCCTAGCGAATCGCTTTCTCTATTAAACTCTTTATCAACACCTAAGTCACATGAAACATTATAAGTTTGGACGCTATGAACTAAAATTTCCGGTGTCATTAATCGGCGGTTTTCTGGATGGCAATTAATTTTTTCTGCAAGTTCTTCTAGCGTATGACCATTTAATATCCAACCTCTTTTAACAGCATCGAGATTATCGTCCGTCCATGGAATATCGACATAATCGGTAAATGCTTTCCTAACAATTGGTCCACTTTGCATCTTTACGGACAGTTTGATCCCTTAATCATTCTCATTCTAGGTCTTTTGTTAGGGGGCTTATTGTCTGTTGAGATGGGATAAAATGCAAATAAAAGCTAGATTTTAATTAAAGATATTAGTTACTAAAAATTTGTTTTCATAAAATGCCCAGTTAACTCTCGATCCGTTAACGGTTTTACGATTTCCACACATCTACGAAGAGCAGCAAGGTCGATGCCTGTTTCAATTCCCATTTCATGAAGCATAAATACGACATCTTCTGTCGCGACATTCCCGGCAGCGCCTGGAGCAAATGGACAGCCCCCTAATCCGCCAACGGATGCATCAAAGTTTGTAACACCCGCTTCTAAGGCAGCAGTAATATTAGCTAAGGCAAAGCCGTACGTATCATGGAAATGCGCAGTTATGTTAGCCTTGGGCTGCAAACTGTTAACCTCTTGAAATAGATTATAGACTTGTTTTGGATTAGCACGACCAATTGTGTCACAAATCACGATTTCATCCACGCCTAAAACATCCACTTTTTTTACCATTTCCAATACGATATGGGAATCAACTTTTCCTTCAAACGGACACCAGAATGAAGTGGCTATATTGTAGCGGATGAAATTCCCTTCCGCTTTAGACTTTGTAATGACTTCTACAAATTTGCGAATCGACTCTTCGCGACCCATTTTAACATTTTTCTTATTAAAGGTCTCACTTGCACCTACAACGAGTGAAAGTGCCTTAACTCCATTTTCCTTTGCACGTTCATACCCTTTATCATTTGGAATTAGTGCCATATATTGAATATCAGGAACTTGTTCAATCGTACGTAGAACCTCGGTAGCATCCTTCATTTGTGGAACATAGCCCGGGTGCACAAATGAAGTGGCTTCAATTCTTTTAATTCCAGTACTATTCAACGCGTTAATCAAGGCTACTTTTTTTTCAGTCGGGATAAAGTTTGTTTCATTTTGCAGCCCATCTCTTGGACCAACCTCAATAATTTCCACCTTTAAAGGCAGATTCATAGAGTCACCTCCTTTCCATCACTATTTGTTCAATAACCTTTTTGCCAAATAAGCCTCTAATCCTCCTAGTTCAACCATTTCTATTAAATGTGGAGGCAGCTTAGTTCCGCTATATTCTGACTTTTGTGTATGATTGATGATTTTCCCTGCTAGTAAGTCCACTTCAAGTTCGTCACCCTCTTGAACCAACATCGTTTCTTTCATTTCTATCACCGGCAGACCGACATTTATAGAATTTCGGTAAAAGATTCGTGCAAAAGACGAGGCGATAATTCCCCCTATCTTAAGGTGTTTTAACACCATTTGTGCCGTTTCTCGGCTTGAACCTGAGCCAAAGTTGCTACCAGCAACCAATAAATCGCCCGGCTGAACTTTTTTAGAAAAATCAGGATCAATAGCACTCATTGCATGCTCTGCCTGCTTCTCTACCGGTAAGCTCATGTATTGGCCTGGTGAAATAATGTCGGTATTGATATTATTACCGTATTTCCACACACGCCCACGTAAAATAACGGCCATCAATATACCCCCTTTAGTAGATATTTCCGTGGATCGGTAATTTTCCCCGTTAACGCAGTTGCCGCAACTGTAGCAGGAGAACCTAAATACACTTCTCCATCAGGGCTGCCCATTCGACCTTTGAAATTACGGTTGGAGGAAGACATAACAACTTCCCCTGCTCCAATAACCCCGCTAGTGAATCCTCCACAAGCACCACATGAAGGCATGTTCACAATACAGCCTGCATCTGTAAGAACAGTTAATATTCCCTCTTTATTGGCCTGCATCCAGATATGCTGTGATGCTGGAACAACTAAACAACGGATGTTCTTTGCTATTTTTTTCCCTTTCATGATTCCAGCCGCAATCCTAAGATCACTTAAACGCCCATTCGTACAAGAGCCTAAATAAACTTGATCAACTGTAGTTCCCTCAACCACGCTCACCTCATGGACATTATCAATTTCATGAGGACAAGCGACTTGAGGCTCCATTTCAGAGACATTATAATGTAACACTCTTGAATAAACAGCATCTGGGTCACTGGAGATTAGGTCTATTTCATCGGTAACACCCCTAGAGCGTAAATAATTAATGACTTTCTCATCCGGTTCAATCAATCCTGTCTTTGCTCCCGCTTCGACCGCCATATTAGAAAGTACAAGTCGTTCATCCATAGATAAATCTTTAATCGCTGAACCAGAAAATTCAAGCGTTTGATAGGTTGCCCCGGCATGCCCTAAGTCCTTAATCGTTCGCAGAATTAAGTCTTTTGCATAAACCCCCTTTGGAAGCTCGCCATCCCAAACAATCTTAATCGTTTCTGGAACCTTTAACCAAGTTTCACCGGTCAAAAGGACACCAACCATTTCGGTTGAACCGATTCCAGTCGCAAACGCACCTAAGGCTCCAGCCATACAAGTATGCGAATCGGTGCCAAGAATCACCCTACCTGGTCGGACATGGCCGTGTTCAGCAATTACTTGATGACATGGGCCTTCAAATTCATAATAATAATGGAGATCTTGCTTCCTAGCCCAATCACGGGTGTACTTTAAAATATCTGCTTGCTGTACTGTTGCGGGTGGAGTACAGTGATCCGAAACAACCACCACTTTTTCCTTATCAAACAACTTTCCTCCTAAACGAGTGAATGCTTTATCTACCAACCATGGTCCTAATAAATCATGCATCATGGCAATGTCAACGTTTACCCAGACTATATCGCCTGCTTTCACTTCTGATTTACCTGAAGCTTTAGCAAGTATTTTTTCGGACATAGTCATTCCCATATCCACTCCCCCTTTCGGAAAACTTTAAAGATGATAAAATCAGCGATGTTTGCATATAGAAGTTAGTATGCTGTCGACAGTTTTGTTTTTTAAAAAGTACTCTTACTTTTATGGAAAGAATTCGCTTATCTTTCTATTTGTTTAGTTTGAATTCTTTCTTATCTGTCTGACCAATTATTCCTTTATCTACCAAAGACTGGATCTCTTCTTCGCTAAATTTCAATAATTCTTGTAGAACTTCCCCGTTGTGTTCCCCAAGTTTTGGTCCGTTCCACTCAATATCTCCAGGGGTTTCACTCATTTTCGGAACAATGCCCGGGACCTTTAGTTTTCCAAGCCCTTCAATCGGGACTTCTCTGATCATCTCTCGCGCTTGATAATGAGGATCTTCTACAATATCTTTAATAGAATAAATGGATCCAGCAGGAACTTTTGCAGCATCTAGTTTTTCTAATACTTCATCAAGGTTTAAACTATTTGTCCAGTTTTCAATGGTTGTATCTAATAGTTCCGCATGTTCTGATCGTTTTGCATTATTTGCAAATCGAGAATCATCCGCAAATTCTGGTTGTCCAATAATTTTCATTAATCGTTTAAAAATCCCATCCCCATTTGCTCCGATCACGACATACTTGCCATCTTTACATAAATACGTATTTGATGGAGTAATTCCAGGTAAAGTGCTACCTGACCGTTCGCGGATAAATCCAGTTCGATCAAACTCTGGAAGCATGCTTTCCATGAAGCTGAAGACAGACTCGTATAAAGCGACATCCACAACCTGGCCCTGACCAGTACCTTTTACGTCTCGATGATAGATTGCCATAAATGCACCAATTACTGCGTACAGCGACGAGATTGAGTCACCTATGCTGATTCCAACTCTGGTTGGTGGGCGATCAGGATAGCCAGTTAAATATCGTAAGCCTCCCATTGCTTCGCCAATTGAACCAAAACCAGGTTTATCCTTATATGGTCCATCCTGTCCATACCCACTGACACGAACCATGATCAATCCAGGATTAATTTCTTTCAATTGTTCATAACCAATCCCCCATTTTTCCAAAGTACCTGGGCGGAAGTTTTCGATGATGATGTCGATTTCCTTAACTAATTTTTTGATAATTTCTTGGCCTTCTTCTTGTCTTAAATCGAGGGTAATCGATTTCTTATTACGAGCCTGTACATACCACCATAAACTAGTGCCATCTTCAACGATTCGCCACTTCCGAATCGGGTCCCCCTCAATTGGACTTTCTACCTTAATCACTTCTGCGCCAAATTCAGCAAACAGGCGGCCAGCTGACGGACCTGCTATCAATTGTCCCAATTCAAGAACTCTTAAACCTGCTAGTGCTTTCTCTTTCATTTGAATCCCTCCAAATCCTCCTATTTAGTCAATCACCACGCTATGACTAGTCTTTGCAACACTTTTTGTTGGCGGTCCATATGGCTTTATTGATTGATTGGTGTATTCGGTTAAATGCTTCGTTAAGTTTCCATGACCAAATTTTAATTTCCCGTTTTGTTTACAAAATTCGTGAAGACAATTGCCAAGAAAATGATGGATTTTTTTCTTCGCTCGATAATATTGGTCATTCCATGCTCATAAAACCAAGAATCAATCGTATTATAAATGCCACGATTAATACCAAATTGGTTCATGCAAAATCGAATAAATTGCAGATCTGGTAAATGGACATAATCACTTTGTTTTTTCACACTTTATCCCCCATATGTGAAGTTATACCTTTCCACCATTACTAGAGTGTAAAACAAATGGATACTAACCTATATTTATTTCAACAGCTTTTTAAAGCTTGAAATTTTCTCTGTCACATTTGAAAATTGTAAGAGCAATCGCACGAAATATAGGGAACGGGTAGTCAATGACAACAACCCGTCCCTTGGCTTTCTTCATTGTGGTTCTATTTCGCGAGGTACTCTTCCTAAAATGAACGCATTACCAAAGCGTTGGGCTTAAAACCTTGCTCACTGTCATGTTCGTTAATTGGACTAAATCTTCTCCGAACTGCTCCGCTTGAGTTCTAACCTTATCTCAATAAAAACTAGATTTTCACTTTTTAAGCAGAGGTCACGTCTTTTACCTTTACATTTCTAAACGTGCTCACAAGAGTATCTAAATCATAGCCTATCAAAATCGATTGCTGGTTCGTAATTACCGGTGTAATGACAAGCGAAGGCATTTCCGCGACTAGATCACAAATCTCTTCTTCCGACAATTCCCCACTATGGATTTTTTCGATATACGGTCTTTCGGTATGTCTTTGCGGATTAATCATAGAAAATGAAAAGACATCTGGATAAACTAAATTCTTTGCTCCCCCAGGCATTAAATTCGCTAATCTAACAATTTCTTCTCTAGTTAAGTCATAAACACTCAGACTTTCAAACGGAATCCCATTATTCTTTAACCATGCTTTTGCGATATCAGACGATGGATTACCAGACTTTCCATATAAAATCCATTGATCCATTCTTATTCCCTCCATTTCGATAAATGCTCTTTTTGATCTTTTGCCTTCTTTTAAACACTTACTGCATCTGTTTGTTCTTCAGAAACAGATTCTTTTTGAACTGGTTTGCGTACTCCAGCTTGCTCTAATAATGGCAAAACATTGTCATTGAAGTATGGCATTTCTTCCATATAATCCAAGAAAGAAACAAGAGTTCCAGAAATCCCCGTCTTAGAAAGCTTGATCATCTCTTCAGCTACTTGTTCTGGAGTTCCAACTAATGGCCAGCCGCCCCAACCACCAATAAAGTTCTCTCTTGCTTTTGTTAAAAAGTCAATAGAGTTAGACGATGATTCAATTCCGAACATGTCACAAATAATGTTCGCAACTTCCCAATCGCCCTGTTCACGGACGTAATAATTGTAGAATTCTTTTGCTTCTTTTTCAGTTGGACGACAGACAACGAAGCCTGTGGTGAATGTATTAATTTCTCTTTTGTATTGATCCCAAGCCAATTTTTTCATATATTGAGTCCACTCTTTGCCATGTTCCATCGATTCAATATAACCAAAGTTGAAATCTGTGAATCGTGCTGAGAATTCACGCCCTTTTTTCGATGTTCCCGCACTAATTAAAACAGGTCGTGGGCTTTGCGATGGTTTAGGCTCTTGCCAGCCATCCTTTACTTGGAAGAATTCGCCTTGATGATCGAAGAATTGCTCGGACCATAAGCGTAATACGACCTCCATCCATTCTGTCGCATATTCATAGCCTTTATCGTGTTCCATTTTCTTTCCGGAGAACATATCCATTTCTTTCGGGAACCAGCCTGTTACCGTGTTTAAACCGATGCGCCCTTTTGAGATTTCATCAATTGTTGAAAGCATTTTGGAAGCAACAATTGGATGCATTGTTGGAACATGGGAAGTACAAAAAAGATAGATCTTCTCTGTCACTGCAGCCATTGCCGCTGCCCAAGTATAGGTTTCCATACAGTTCCCGTTGAAATTACTGGCACCGCCAAAGCCACGCCAGCGGGCAACCGGCACAATGCACTCATAGCCAGCATCTTCCATCATTTTGGCGATCTTTACATTCGTATCGAAATCTGGCGTAAATGACGTATCCGCTAATGTCATTGAACAAGAGTTGCTCACGTTGGGACCAAAAATCCCTAATTTCAGCTGATTTTCATTGAACATTGGGTTACCAGCTTCTCTAAACACATCAAATCGACTCATTTTCATCAACCCCATCGAATTATTTTTTTATAAAGAACTTCAAACTAGCACTTTTAAGCTGTTGTAATATCTTTAACTTTGACAAAGCGGAATGTAGAGACCAATTTCTCGATGTCATATCCGATTAAAACAGTTTGACCATTTGTGATGATTGGGGAAATGATAAGTGCTGGATAAGTCGTAAGTAGATTTCTAATTTCCTCTTCTGCAAACTCTCCATTATGAATTTTCTCGATATATTCTAGTTCCGTCTTTTTCTGCGGATTAATCAACGAAAAAGAAAAGGTCGTTGGATAGACTAGGTCCTTCGCCCCATCAGGCAATAGATCAGCCAATTGAACAATTTCTTCTTTTGTAATTTGAAATATACTATAATTAGTGGAAGGAATTCCGTTATTTTTTAGCCACGCTTTCGCAATATCGGAAGCGGGATTTCCCGTTTTTCCATATAAAACCCATTTATCCATATCAATACCTCCAATAATTTTGAATTCATTCACAGCCATTAAAAATATAACTAGTCTGATGGCTGCTCATTATTAACCAGCTTCATACGAATTAGCGAATCGTTTCAACAGCTACAGCAGCTTCCTTAGATGCCAAACTGATTGTCTGTGATTGAATCTCCCTATTGTTAGCGCTTTCATATTGTGCAACTGGATTTCTTACTCCCGCCTGTTCAAGTAATGGTAAGACTGCTTCATTAAAATAAGGCATCTCTTGTAGGTAATCAACAAAGGAAAGAAGTGTTCCAGATACACCTGCTTTTGAAATATTGATCAGTTTTTCAGCAACTTGTTCTGGTGTTCCGACAAGGGCATATCCTCCCCAACCGGCAATGAAATTTTCTCTGAATTTTTTATTAAAATCAGCTGATTGAGAAGCTGTATCGATATTAAATAGTTCACAAATAATATCCGTTACTTCGTCATCACCTTTTTCCCTAACATAGTAGTTATAATAATCCCATGCTTCTTGTTCAGTTGGACGACAAACAACAAAGCTAGTTGTAAACGTATTAATTTCCCGCTTATACTCCTCCCAAGCCAGCTTTTTCATGGTTTGTGTCCATTCATTTGCCTGTTCATTTGATTCAATGAATGAGAAATGGAAATCAACATTTTTGGCTGCAAAATGCATTCCAGCTTTTGAAGATCCTGCATTGATTAGAACGGGACGTGGACTTTGACTTGGTTTTGGCTCCTGCCAGCCATCCTTGATCTCAAAGAACTCACCTTTATGATCGAAGAACTGCTCAGACCACATTTTCATAACGACATCAAGCCATTCTTGTGCAAACTCATAGCCTTTGTCATGCTCGAGCCTTTTACCGCCAAACATATCCATTTCCCTTGGAAACCAGCCATTTACCGTATTCAGACCAATTCTTCCTTTTGAGATCGTGTCAATCGTTGAAATCATTTTTGAAGCCACAATTGGATGAATCGTCGGTAAGTGGGAGGTACAGAAAAGATAAATTTTTTCAGTTACGGCCGCCATTGAAGCTGCCCATGTATAGGTTTCCATACATTGACCATTGAAGTTACTAGGGCCACCAAAACCACGCCATCTCGCTACCGGAACAATACACTCATATCCTGCTGCTTCCATCATTTTTGCGATTTTTTTATTGGTTTCAAAATTTGGCTTAAACGACGTTTCTGCGAGTGTCATTGCACAAGAATTGTTTACATTCGGACCAAAGATCCCTAATTTAAGTTTGTTATCATTAAACATTGGATTTCCAGCTTCTCTAAAAACATCAAATCGACTCATGCTCTTCCTCCTCATTTATCAAAAGAATCTACTATTCTCGGATCAATTCTTTCGCATTATTTCTACGGGAAAACTAGCAAACCTAATACGGTGCCACTAGCAATCCCGCAATGTTACAATCCACCTATTAAGAACAATAAATAAAAATAGTTTATATTATAGGATTTTAAATGGATCCGTGATGACATTTCCGGTATCAACCCAAACACTCTTCACTTGTGTATATTCTCTCATGACCTCATAACCATTTTCACGGCCGATTCCGCTAGCCTTATAGCCACCAAATGGAGAAGAATAGGATACCTTTCGATAGTTATTAATCCAGACTGTACCCGCATTAATTTTAGAAGCCATGCGATGAGCTCGTTGAACATCTTTCGTCCACACTGCAGCAGCTAAACCAAATTCAGTATCGTTGGCGATTCTAAGAGCGTCTTCTTCGTCCTTAAAGCGGATTAATACGACGACTGGACCAAATACTTCCTCTTGGGCAATGCGCATATCATTGGTCACATCTCCAAAAATCGTTGGTTCGACGAAAAATCCATCTTTTAATTCAGCTGCTGTTGGATGCTTTCCGCCGTGTAGGAGTTTTGCCCCTTCATCTTGGGCAATTTGGATATAACGAAGAACTTTTTGATATTGTCCCTCAAAAGCAACCGTACCCATTTCTGATTCCATATCCAGCGGATTTCCTAATTTGATTTGACTTGTTCTTTCGGCGAGTCTTTCAGCAAACTCATCATAGATTGCATCATGAACAAGAACCCGTGACCCAGCCATACATGTTTGCCCGCTAGCTGCAAATACACCTGCTAATACTCCATTGACGGCATTTGAAAGATCTGCATCATCATAAATAATATTAGGAGATTTTCCGCCAAGCTCTAACGTCACGCGTGCAAAATGATCTGCAGAGTTTTTCATAATTGTTTTTCCAGTTGTTGTTGAACCAGTGAAGGCAATTTTCCGCACATCAGGATGCTTCGCTAAGGCATCTCCAGCTGTCTGTCCAAATCCAGTAACAAAGTTGACGACTCCAGGCGGGAAGCCAGCTTCTTGAATTAACTTTGCCAACTCTAATAATGAAGCTGGAGTAACTTCAGATGGCTTAACAACGACTGTGTTTCCCGCAGCTAAAGCCGGACATAATTTCCAAAGCGTTAATAACAACGGTGAGTTCCACGGTACAATTGCACCAATGACCCCAAGAGGCTCGCGAACAGTATAATTAATCATATTTGGAACATCTACAGGAATGCTTTCACCATGGATTTTGTCAGCCATTCCTGCAAAATAATAGCACCAATTTGGAAGTGATTTTGTTTGTCCAAGCATTTCACGGATTAGTTTTCCGTTATCAACTACTTCACTTATTGCTAGATTTTCAGCATTTTCTGCAATAAGGTCGCCCAGTTTGCGAAGCAAAGCTGCACGTTGTGATCCTGTATATGTAGACCATTCTCCTTCAAATGCCACCTTAGCTGCTTGAACTGCGCGATCAATATCTTCTTTATCCCCTGCAGGAGCCTGCGCCCATACTTTCCCAGTAAATGGGTTTACTGAATCTAATGTTTCACCGGAAGCGCTTTCAACCCATTGGTTATTAATAAACATTTTGTATTGCCTTACTCCGGTATAAGGTAGCTCATACACTTTATTTGTTGTTGTACTCATGAACTAAATTCCTCCTCTATTTATTGATTGTTTTATATTTTTGGTCCAGAAGATAAGATTCTTTAAAATATAGCATGTCATTATGAATATGCTGTTCCATTCGCTTCGCCGCCAGTTCTGGTTCATTCATACACATTGCTTGTAAAATACCATTATGTTCATCTAAAAAACTTTCACTACGGTTATATTGCTTGATCGTAGTATTTCTGCAAATTCGAATTAGGGTACGAATGTTATTCATCATATTTTTTAAACGCTGGTTTCCACTAAACGAGATAATCGATTCATGAAATTTTGTATTCAAGTCGATAATCTCAGCGATATTTTTTTCTTCGACAGCATGTTTTGTTAGACGTAAATAGTCAGTTAGTTGCTTAAGTTCCTCTTTAGTAATACGATGAGTGGCCCAGTAAGTAGCAACGGATTCTAGCCCAATCCGGACTTGATAAAGTTCTACAGCATCTTGAAGTGAAGGAGTAAAAACGGTTACAATCCCTTCTTTATTTATGAGCAGACCATCGCGCTCAAGTTTTCGAAAAGCTTCCCTAACAGGACTTCTACTGACACCTAAATCGGCTGCTATTTTCGTATCAATTAATCTTTCTCCAGGTCCAATATTTCCTTCAATGATATCTTGTTCTAATCGCTGATAGATCTGCTCATAAAGTGGGTCTACCCGTTTTACTTGATACATCGGATTCCATCCCCCCTTTCTACTTTGAATAGTTTGCATATTGTAATCTGTCGACTACTCGCTTATTTAATATGCAAATACTGTGCCAACTTCATTGTTTAGTTTCCTTTTTTCTGTAGATTTTTTCAAAAAATGGAGTGTAACTGTGTTAGATATTGGGTTTTAACCTATTTTCTATCCCCATCCAACTCGGTATTTTAAATTCTGTCGACAGAATTTAAAATACAAAAGCAAAGACCATCCTCTTTATTTGTCTACTTTTTAAACATAATAGTGTATAAAAAGTAGACACTATTATGAATATTTACAATTATTAGACAATTATGTATGTTTTGTTTACTAGATCTTTTAAGGAGTGAAAATTTATTGCCTACTCTTATACCCTTGTTAGCTGATAGAGTTAGTCTTGATAGGATATTCAATTCCACACTAGAGGCTGTCCATATTTTTGATAAGAGCGGAAAGTTTGTCTTTATTAATGATATAGCTGAAAAAGAATTAGGAATTGCCCGTAATGAATGGATTGGAAAGCATGTAACAGACTTAATACCAAACTCTATTATTTGTGAAGTATTGTATTCAAAAACCCAACATGTCTCCAAAATTGAGTTCGTTCAAGATAAAGAATTCTTCATCGATGCTAGACCGTTAACAGAGAACGGAAAGCTAGTTGGAGCGATTGCAAGGTTTAAAGGCAAAGAAGAATTTATTAAATTGAAAAATATTTTAGCCCAATATTCCCCAATAAATCATGATCACTCTATCTTAAGTCATATCGACCAAACAAAAATCTCTCCTTTTGCATCAGAAAATCTAATAATTTCTAAAGAAAGTATCCTTACGAAAGAACTTGTTATAGTAAAAAAACTCTCTTCATCCGATCTTTCGATATTAATTAGAGGTGAAAGCGGTGTTGGGAAAGAAGTGATGGCGAAAAGTATTCATCAATGGTCACATCGTAAATCAAAGCCCTTTATAGCAATCAATTGCGCCGCTATTCCTGAATCATTGCTAGAAAGTGAACTTTTTGGCTATGAGGAAGGTGCATTTACTGGAGCAAATCGTTCTGGAAAAAAAGGTAAGTTTGAGCTTGCTAATTACGGAACTATTTTTCTCGATGAAATTGGGGATATGAGTTTTCACTTACAGGCGAAATTATTAAGAGTCTTGCAGCAAAAGGAACTTGTTCGAGTTGGAGGTACTGAGGTAATTCCACTTAATGTTAGAGTCATTGCTGCAACGAATCGCGATTTAGAAATGATGATCCAAGAAGAAACATTTCGTGAAGATTTATACTATCGCATGAATGGGTATACATTGAATATCCCGCCATTACGTGAAAGAAAAGAGGATATTAAACTACTAATCCACCATTTTACTTTTATATTCAATCAGAAATATCATAAAGAGTTACAAGTCAGTGAAGAAGTTATCCATTTCCTCGTTCATTACCGATTCCCTGGAAATATTAGAGAATTAATTAATATAATGGAATATGCCTTTGTGATTGCAGATACTAATAAAATAGGTATGAAGGACCTTCCCGAAAAATTAAGCAAGCATTACATAGAATTAAGACCGGAAAATTTACGACAAAATGTTCAAATAGTGGAGCCTGAAGACAAACAACCCCTGGAATCTCTGGACTTCCAAGAGAATATCAATAAATTAGAAGTGCAATTAATTGAGGAGGCATTAATGCGTTCCAACAACAATAAGTCCAAAGCGATTAAAATGCTAGGGATTTCCCGTCGTTCTTTTTATGAACGCTTAAAAAAATACAACATGAATTTATAATAAAAGTCATTTCTTATAGAATTCTTTTATCAGAAAAGAAAGAATGCTAAATAAAAAATTCGCAACTCTTTCCATTTATTAAAGTTGTGCATTTTTTATTTTTGACATCTTACGCTTTTTTTCTAACTCCCCTGATTTATAAGTTCTAATTTTGTTAAATTAAATCGATCTAAGGCAGTTTTTTTTATCTTTATGAATTTGTATTACTAATTGAATCAATTTCATAATTATGGGCCCAACGGGCTCAAGGCTTTTAAGCACTAAAAAAAGGAGTACCTCCCCAAAATGTCGAATTTAGTAAGCACCACACAAACTAATAAGACTGGAGGAAGACTCCCTATGCCTATTATACGACAAGGAAGCCTGTTTGACCTACAAGAATTATACGATTTAGAACCTACCCATCGGTTTGAAGCTATTTTTTCAGCCATTGACATTGAGCCAATCTTCGCTGTGGTAACGAAGAAGTCTCGTTTTGGTAGACCAGTCAAACTGAACTATACGGCTATGATTTACTCGCTTGTTGCTCGATTAACGGAACGGATTCCATTTATCAAGGACCTTGTTAAGCGATTAAAAAATGATATGATTTTCCGTTTAGATTGCGGTTTTTTGGTTTCTGATAGTATTCCCTCGTAATCAGCCTATTCAAGGATGATTACGATCATTAGTGAATCAACTGCTCTTGAAGAAGCTAATGAAACGATTCTACATCAAGCTATTACAGAAGGTTTTATTACGGATGATACTGTATCCATTGATGCCACACACTTTGAAGCCAAAGATCAAGCTCCCCCTAAAGAGGAAAAACCAAAAACTGAGCCAAAAAAACGTGGGCGTAAAACAAAAGAGGAAAGAGAACAATGGCTAGTTGAACAAGCAGAACTTGAAGCCAATCTCCCTCTTTTTGAAAAGAAAATTGAAGAGCAGTTGGACGTTTCTTTGGAACAACTTCGTACCGAAATTCCCCAAAATCCAGAATGGGGTGTTAAGAAAAACAGCGAAGGAAAAAATGAATTCTGGTATGGTTTTAAAGCTCATCTTGCGGTTGGTACAAAAAGTCAGTATATCCTTCAATCCATCATGAGTTCAGGCAACCTAAATGATGGTAAAGCAGCCATTCCATTATTGAAAGGGATTGAAAAACTCCCCCTTACTATAAAATATGGAACGATGGATGCAGGCTATGATTACGAACCGATTTATGAACAAATTCACCGTATGGGCCAACAGTCCGTTATTGCCTATAACAAACGTAATGAACCTGAGCCCGAAGGGTTCGATAAACATTTCGCTCCCACTTGTTTCCGAGAGCATTCGTATCGCTATGATAGTTTCGATCCAAAATACGAAACACTCAAATACACAAGGCCAAAGGAATGCAAAGACTGCCCTTTAGCTAACGAAGGGATATGTCAAAAGATTTATAAAGTAAAAATCACTACAGATCTAAGGAGATATACTGCACCTGCAAGAGGTTCGAGGGCTTGGAAAACAATCTTTAAAAGCCGCACAGCTGTAGAAAGAGTGAATGCATATCTCAAATTGTACTTTCAACTAAACAATGTTCCTTATCGTACAGGGAAACGCGCAAAAGTTCACTTTGATTTAGTAACGTTAGTTTATAATGCATCAAGGTTAGCTGCTAATCGCATCGATACCTTATTAAATAAAAAACAAGTTGCCTAAATTAGTAACTGTGGTATTAGCAACTCTAAATAAAGAACCTGTTGATTGGAGTGGAAGGCGGCGACTCCTGTGGGAGAAGCGTGACCAGGTGAGACCCCGCAGGAGCAAAGCGACGAGGAGGCTCACGGTCCGCCCGCGGAAAGCGCCGCCTGCAACGGAAATCAACATCTAATTCAGCAGATGTAAATTTAAAAATTTGGGTAACTAATAATTCTGTTGGTTTGTGTTTTTTTTAAAAAAGGCATTTATGAAATTGATTCAATTAATTAATATTTTCAAAAGAAATTTCCATTCTCATATAGAAACAAGCGTCAATTTTCACTATATCCCCATAGATATTTTTGTTAAAATCAAAAATATGAACTTCATAGTGGTACGCAGAATTATCTGAGTTAAATGTTGGGTTCGTCCCTACGTTCATAATCCCATAATATTCAAAATTATCATGAAGAACTTTAACCCCATAAACCCCTCGATTAAGTTGAACATCCTGGTCAGAAATGTCTAAATTAGCAGTTGGGAAACCTATCTCCCGACCAATCTGTTGTCCTTTAATAACTGTTCCGGAAAAAGACTGAATGGTTCCATTGTTTGTTATTTTAAGAATATCACTTAGTTTCACCACATCGAAACCATGGGCTTTTGCTATACAATAGACTTCTGAAATTTTAGCAACTTCACCTGTATCATTTAAGATTTCACTGATAAGAAATCGGATTCTCTGTACAAAGTTTGGCTAAATCTATTGCCGCTTCAACCACATCAATTCGTTGTAAAAGACCTTTCTCCTTCCCAACTTAAGGAAAAACATGACCGGGTTTTTGGAAGTCCTCTGATTTTAGATTAGGGACAAAGGGATCAGCATAAGTAAAGCTTTTCTGTACCGGGTGACCCTTAAACCTTACAAAATTACTGCTGCAACTTCACCCGGGAACCGACACCTTTGCAGCAAAAAACTCTAAGCCAACACCGTTTCCTTTTGCTTAATTTCCATCACTTCATAGGCTTCTTTATCGGCTATTTGTTCTATTATTTCGACTTAGATTGAAACACCGGGACGGTTCTGCTGTTTCTCATACTAATATGAAAGTTCGTGAACTGAAAAAAAGTGACAGGTACCATCCATTTCCGGATGGTGCCTGTCACCTTTTTCTTAACTTAATATGGAAGCAAGTTAAAGGAAATGGGAATCGATGTTTCTAGTGAGTACTTTTCGCACCAGAACCCCGTTACTAGATTCATTGGACTTTCTTTAGTGAAGTTTCTGTCATTGGAACAGACAAAGGATCTTTTTCTCGTACAATAGCAACAGCGATAGTCGCAATAATTCCTGGAATAGCGAAAGCCATAAAATTAAGATGTAATGGCAGTTGTGCGCTTATTAGAAATCCACCCATAATTGGACCTACAATACCACCTACTCGACCAACACCAGAAGCCCAGCCGAGTCCCGTAGAACGCATTGATATTGGATAATATTGGGAAACGTACGAATAGAGAATAATTTGTGTTCCAATCGTTGTTGCGCCTGCAATGGCAACAAGTGTATAAAGAACAAACATATTTGGATGCGTTCCGAGTAAAGATAAAGCGATTACACCTGCAATAAAGTAGGAGATTAAAACTTTTTTCGTATTCCAACGGTCAGCAGCCCATCCTCCAAACAACGATCCTAAGATGGCCCCAGCATTTAACACTAATAAGAACATTAAACTAGAACCGAGGGCATAGCCTGCTTGAACCATTATTTTCGGCAACCATGTATTCAATCCATAAATCATTAATAAACACATGAAAAAGGATACCCAAAACAAGAGAGTGCTTAAAGCTCGTCCATCTTTAAATAAATTGGCTCCGACAATCCCCGTTTTTTTAGGAATCACCACTTCATAATGATCGTTGTTATCAGGTGTGTAAGATGGATCTATTTTCGATAACAATTGACCAATTTCCTTCTTTTTATTTCTAGCTAAAAGAAACCCTAAAGACTCCGGAAGAAATTTGATAATAATTGGTAAAGCGAGTAACGGAAGAGCACCAACAAAGAAAACAGACTCCCAACCAAATTTAGGGATGAGGAAGATCCCAAGCGCTGCCGCTAAAATTCCGCCTACAGAATAACCGCACATCATAATTGTAACTAAACGGTTTTTGAGATGTATCGGGGCATATTCGGTCATTAAGGCTACTGTAATTGGGAGAACTCCCCCTAAACCTAAACCTGATATAAAACGATAGATACCAAATTCAGTAGGAGTTTTGGCTAACCCGATTAAACCAGTGAATAAGCTAAAAAGGAAGACACATAGGATAATAACATTTTTACGCCCAATCTTATCCGCCAGTGGTGCGAAAATAAAAGCACCGAACATCATGCCTATAAGCGCATAGCTCCCTAAGGTACCTGCTTGAACTGCTGTTAATTGCCACTCTTCCATCAGTACAGATACGACAGATCCATAAATGACGAGATCAAAACCATCACAAATAATAATAAAGGCACATAAAGCTACAACAAGACTATGAAAGCGGTTAAATTTTGATTCATCAACGATACGGGTAATATTAATAGAACGCATCTTTCTCCTCCCACAACATTTATTAGTTTCAATAGTGTGCTTACAAATCTACATAAAATAAAAATTGCACCTTTTCAAATGAAAACGGTAGATCATTGCTTCCTGCAAATTTTGAGATGCGCGTAAAAATGCGCTCAGATGCGTGATTACTTATTCACAGTTTGTTCATGCGCAAGTCCTGAGGCATTTCACTAATAACTCGTCTCCAATGTTTTTTTGATTCAATCGTATTTTACTTCTTGTTCATCCCTCCTGTTTTTTTTTGAAATAATATACGAAGCACGTAAACAGGAAAAGTGAAAAAGCCAGATGCACGAAGTCCCCACAAATATTAAGGGAGATCTGTACAACTGGCTTATATTCACTTTACTGCTCTACGCAAATAGAGTCACAGTGAACAAACAGTTATCTGGTATTAACTTTTTCTGAGTTTTAGTACTTCTTTGTTTGTTAATTTCCCAAGGTGAAATTTTTCTCAGTTGAACTAAAATTAATATACTAATTTTATTTTTAAATGTCAAACAATTTTTAATTTTCGATTAAATTAAAAAATTTAACCAAAATAGAGGTTTACTCAGGAACTGACTTACAGTATAATCAGTTTCCTGTGATCTATTTTCTGGTTAAGTGTACTGGCCTTTCTTCATAACCTCTTATGAAGGGAGGATAATTATGCAGATTCATGTTGTACAACGTGGTGAGAGTCTTTGGAGAATCGCTCAGAGGTATCAGTCGTCCATTCCTTCAATTGTTCAAGCAAATCAAATAGCAGATCCGAATCAACTTGTCGTTGGCCAGTCATTGGTGATCCCGATATGGGGAAGTTTTTATTGGGTTCAACCTGGTGATACGCTATGGTCCATTGGGCAAAGGTTCGGAATTCCTTATACTACAATTGCTCAAATGAACCGAATCAGCCTTGCAACTCCATTATCAATTGGACTTCGACTTTTTATCCCACCCATTCCAAAAAGAAGAGCGGAAATGAATGCTTATATAGAACCTAGAGGAACCTCCGTGAGCCCAGCTTTACTTAGCGATGCGCGTTCAAGTGGCCCTTATCTTACGTACCTTGCTCCTTTTAGCTATGAGGCGAGAAGAGACGGAAGCTTGCGGGCTATGCCATTACAAGGTATACCTGAGATTGCCCAAGAAACGGGAGCCTCATTGATGATGGTTGTGACCAATCTAGAGGGTGGACAATTTAGTGGAGAACTAGGGAGAGATATCTTACAAAGCCGTGGTGTTCAAGATTTACTAATAGATAATATCATTGCAGAAACGAGGCGTGTTGGCAAATATACCGATGTACACTTTGATTTTGAATTTTTACCAGGAAATCAACGCGAAGCCTACAATACCTTTTTACGGAGAGCCGCAGCAAGGTTACGTAGCGAAGGTTTGTTAATTTCAAGTGCTTTAGCTCCAAAAACAAGAGCAGATCAGCCTGGTCAGTGGTATGAAGCACATGATTATCGGGCACATGGAGAGATTGTAGATTTCGTTGTTCTGATGACCTATGAATGGGGATATTCTGGTGGTCCACCAATGCCTGTGTCACCAATTGGCCCAGTCGAAAGGGTCCTACAGTATGCATTAACAGAGATGCCCGCCTCAAAAATTATGATGGGACAAAATTTATATGGATATGACTGGACCTTACCTTATGTCCAAGGAGGCCCCTATGCGCGTGCCGTTAGTCCACAAAGAGCCATTGAGATTGCTAAAGAATCTGGTGTTTCGATTCGGTATGACGACCAAGCACAAGCTCCACACTTTGATTACGTAGATGAACAGGGTCGATCTCACAAAGTCTGGTTTGAAGATGCTCGTTCGATTCAGGCGAAGTTTGACCTTGTAAAACGATTAGGATTACGCGGTGTAAGCTACTGGAAACTAGGCTTAGCCTTTCCACAAAATTGGTTATTAATTGCCGAGAATTTTGATGTTATAAAACGATAACACCAAAATTGGACATCATTTCCTTTTAGAGGATGGGAACGGGTTATGGCTGGAATGGCGAAATATATATGGCAAAACAAAAACAGCAAAGCACCATTCACAGCAGCTGGCTCACCTATTATCATGACCTCCGCTTATGGCCACAAGTCAACCGAGGACAAGGAAATGGTCGAATATCGGGAGACCGGAACCGATAAATAACCAAGATATCATGTCTGGCATAACGAAAAAGTTTTTCTATCCTTTTCTAAAAAAACAAAAAAACTCAGAGACGTTGATTTAACAACATTTCTGAGTAACTAATCTTTATTAAATTTTATATCTTTTTTTCCGCCGGGAGTTAATCCCACCTCTCGAACCAAAACTTAAGTTTGACTATAAATTAACTATTCTACTTTTCTCCTAAAAGCGATCAAGCAAATTCCGTTACTACAAATGTACCTGTTGTTGCGAAGTTACTCATATCTTCAAAGATCCGATTAACTTCAGATAGGGAGATTTCTCTAGTAACCATTTTTCCAGGATTCAATCGTCCATTGGCAACTAATGGAAGCATATGATTAAAACGATGTGCTGGCATACCAAGTGTGGTCTCAAACTTGATTTCATTCACTACCATGTGATCAATTGGAAGCGATATAAATCCTGCTTCCTGTTTCGTTGTTACTCCAATTTGTAAGTGACGTCCTTTTTTCCTTAAACTATTTATGGCATTAACACAAGTTTCGGCAATTCCAAGTGCATCAATCGAGACATCTGCCCCACCTTTTGTAAGTTCTTTTATTGCTTCTACTGGGGCTGTCTCTCTACTATTAATCGTGTAAACAGCACCCATTCTTTTAGCTAGATTAAGATTGTTCTCATTAATATCCACTGCGATAACATTCGCCCCGACAGCTGTGGCGATATTGATTGCAGATAGTCCTACACCCCCACATCCATATACGGCAACCCATTCCCCAGGTTGAACTTTTATTTTTCCGATGATTCCCTCAAATGCAGTCATAAAGCGGCAGCCTAATGCTGCACCATCGGTAAAACTGATCTCTTCGGGCAGATGAATCACATTGCGATCTCCTATTGGAACTCCAACATATTCAGCATAACCGCCTGTATAAGCAAGACCAGGAACAAAAAATGAATCGCATAAATGGGTATTTCCTTTTTGACAATGAGGGCACGTACCGTCACTTCCAGAAAACGGTACAATCACTCGATCTCCTTTTTTGAAATTCTTCACATTTTTCCCTACTTCAGCGACAACCCCACTAAATTCATGCCCCATAACTGGTTGACTAATTGGATGATCACCGGCCCATACGTGCCAATCGCTGCGGCACACTCCATTTGCTTTTACATTTACTAGTATTCCGTTTTCATCAATGGTTGGATCGGAAATTTCTTTCACTCCCATCGTTTTTACATCTTCTATTACGAGTGCTTTCATACTAATATTCCTCCCTAAAAATTAATTTGATCAAACATGCATCTAGTTCTATTTGTGATTTTGTTACTAAGTTCCCTAATTATTAACAATTTGAATTGGACATTAATGAGAAACCTTCATACCCTTTGCCTGCTATATCAATACAGATTTGGTTGTATGGTCCATAGCCGCCGACTCCAAAATTGGAAGCGGTGCCATTAAAGTGCGCGGCATTTTCGCTCACCCAAACTAATGCATCATAAGCGTCTTGAACTGGAGTTGGGAATGTGTATTCAGGGGCAAGGCGATAATCCACAGAGACAATGATTCTCCCCGTTTTATTTGCGATCATTCAACAGCTGGCATCGGCTGTTTCTAAATCACCGAATACCCATCCGCCGCCATGGTAATAAACAAATAGCTGAAATGGTCCTTCCCCTTCAGGAGTATAAATTCTGACATTAATTTAAGCACCATCGCTGACAGAGATTTGTCGGTATTCAATTTTTGCAAGTAGGGCTAACTCTACCTCTACAGATGGAAATTGAGCAAACATATCTCTTACTTCTTGAGGTTTTAATGTTTGGAGCAGTGGTAGTTGATAGAATTGTTCTTAATAAGCTTTAGTCTCTGGAATTAAATTTACCAAAATACATCTCCCTCTCATTTCGCTTTTTATGATCATTTAGATTCAAGTTTGCTAAAGTAACTACCTATATTTTATAATTTTCTGTATAATATGAATATTCCTAAAAATATATATAACAATCCCTAGAAAGGAGATGGTCTTCATTCATACGGTCTATCCTTTTGAAGAAAAGGTTCGTCAACTAGAGTCGTTATCCAGCCAAAAAGAAAAGCTGTACCAGTTGTTGCAAATTTACTTGGATGTCTTTCCTGCCTTGGATGCCTACCTGTTTAGGTACTCTCCATTAGAATATCTTGGCGAAGGAATGATAGCGGTTACATTAGGCGGATTTTCCAATATTGGGAATATACGGGATGATATCCGTACACTGCCGCTCATTTACGCTGCGATTCGTGAGCGGGAGGCAAAATACAGTACAGGCAAAGAATACTTTTTGTTGCATGCGAGCTGCAAATATTCGACCCGTTATTCGATGGACAGTTTAGGAGTCGTTCCAATTTCGTTTGGACGAGTAGTGATCGGTTATATTTGTAGTACACAGTTTGCAAACGATGCAGTCATCGATGAGAAAATAATCGCCAGCCTCACACAGTATGGAAAACTGGCAGGTAAAGTTTTAGATGAAACACTTGTTGTTGAAAAAGAATTGACGATTTTAAGCAACCGTGAGCTAGAGGTCATGATGCGAATCGCTAAAGGCGAGAGCACAAAAGAAATGGCCGATTATATGGGAATTAGCGAAGTCACTGTCAAACAATATGTAAAATTCGCGATCAAAAAACTTGACGCCGAGAACCGCGCCCATGCGATCGCCATCCTATTTCAGCGGGGAATACTGAAAGGTTCTTGAGCGGTGCAGTCGACCGAATCAGTTTACCCCCACTTATCCTTACTAGTTGAACCAAGTCTAGATGTGGGGGTATTACTGCCAGTTAATCTGCGATAAACTGTTACCGAAACGCCGGGACGGTTCTCCTGTTTCCCTAATTTTATCCAAATTTTCTAATATCGCCTGATTAAGAAAAGTCATATATTTTTTTTTTGTATCAATGTCTGAGGCAAGATAACGATAAATTTGCCCTTTATATTCAAACGTTTTATACTCTCCCTCTTTGTAACCCCGCCTCGTTGGATATATTCACAGAGTGAGCCTAATTCAGACGCCAATTGAATCGCCTTATTTTCGTTTAATTCCTCTATTGACTTTTCCATTTGATCGATTTTTCGGACCGATTTTTAGTAGATACAACGGCATCCTGTACAAAGGTACACTCACTAAAGCAATGGCTAGACCGGCAATCATCATTTTTTCACTTTTCATTCCTCCAATTTATTCTAAACAAAATAACGGAAATGATTTTTACTAAAATATCCAAAATTGTTTCAAAACTTAAGGTTGTATCTATGATAGTGTCAAAGTAAGGGATTAAAGATATTTAAGGCTGAAGTTTCTTAAACATGCATTTATAAAATCGGTTTGGTTTTGTACTTCCTATTCACAAAAAGGAGGGATTGCAATGTTCATCGCGAAAGATCTGTCTTTTAAAAACAAGCTGCAGGATAAGGTTGTTCTGTTAACTGGTGGTGGTGGAGGAATTGGTCTGGAAACGGCAAAATCGCTTGTTTATATGGGGGCAAAGGTTATTATCCTTGATGTGGATAAGCAAAAATTGATCGATGCAGAAAACCTTTTAACGAGTAGGTTTAGCAGTAACTGTGTCGAGCTGTATGAAATTGATCTTTCCGATGAAAAACAAATTTATACTCTCGTTTCCTATGTAATAGCAAACTATGGGTGCCCGGATGTCGTCTTTCATAATGCAACAATGATCGCTATCGGAGCTGTAGAAGCTATCCCTATTGCTATATGGGAAAAAAGTTACGCAGTTAATTTCAAGGCTCCTTTATTATTATCGCAGTTATTGTTGCCATTAATGAAACAGAATAATAAAGGAACAATTGTGTTTGTGTCATCATCGGGGGATGCTCCCTTCATGGGTGCCTATGAAGTATTCAAAACAACCCAAGTTGAATTATGCAATACGTTAGCTGGTGAATTGGAAAATACGAACATAAAAGTATACACAATCGGCCCGGGACTTGTTAAAACAGAAACGGCCATAAAAGGAATAGAGGCCGTTTCCTCTTACATGGGAATTACGATGGAAGAATTTTTTCAAATGAATGAGAATCACATCCTCGGAGTTGAAGAAGCCGGGACAGGATTTGCCCTATCGATTTTAGGAGCTGATCGCTATAATGGACAGGAAATTGGGTCGATACAAGTTTTAATGGATTTTGGTTTGCTGACAACATCCGATAAGAGAAACAGCATCGAGATAGATTATGATGAGATTATTCCAGTTGTACAGAAGATTATTAAAAATTTTAAGGAACAATATTCTGGCTGGAAGGCAAGAAATATTTTTGAACGACAATGGGTACTTCGAGATTTCAAGAAAACAGTGGGACATTCAGCAGATCAGTTTTTAGAAAAAATAAAACAAATTGAAGCAAATATGGTTAATTATCAAGCTCTGGATTTTAGCATGTATACATCTTATTTTGAAAAATTAAAGGTATATTATGAGCGGCAGTATATACTGCTGCAAAGCTATGAAAAAAATCCACATAAATTAAAAGAATACTCTGAAGTCCTGCAACAATATATCGATGACTTAAAAACGGTTATTGATTTTTTTCATGATTTTTAGCTTCGCCCTTTTTATAAATTGTCACAAGGTATTGATTAGATGTAGCATAATGTTAATGAAACGAGGTGAGCATCTAAAAAAATCAAAAGACATAATATTATTATGATGACTAAGGTGCACATCTTTTCTTTTCCATGTAACCAGGTCTCGAATCTTCCAAAGTTCGTTATCTCATAATTTATTATTTTGGAAGAGGCTAAGTTGATCTCGCATCAAATTGATAAACAAACAAGGCAGCCTTCTGCGGCTACCCTATTTGTTCGTATAGTCATTTTGCTGCCTCATATAATCAAACATTTTTTATACTCCCCTTCTATTCCCCCAAACCAATGTATGCAGCTGGGGAAGAACTTTTACATTATTAAGCTCAGAGGTTTCTATCACCTTATTGATCAACCATTCATATTTAGATAGCAAATCTGAAACTAATTTAACATTATTATCTGTATTACTGTCTTCATTGCCTACTTGTAAATAAAACGGAACGTCGGGAAATCTTTTATGAATCCCCTTCGCATAGGCTAAATCTTCATCATCGAAGACAACGACTTTCATACTGAAATCACTATTCGTGTTTGCTAATCGAAAGACGATATTTTCCAAAACATCCATGTCCGTTTTCATTAATGAACTCGGCGGCTTCGGTGAAATCGTCAGCTGGTCAATATCATAAAACCAATCTTGCCATTTACTTCCTTGAGTCTCTAAACCACTTTTAATATTATTTATTTTTAGTAATTTAATTAAGGAATCGAGACTCTGCAATAAAGCGGGATTTCCACCAGAAATCGTCACAAAAGAAAAATTATTTCCACCTATCGCTTTCAGTTCATCCCATATTTGCTCAGCGGTCATCATCTTAACAAGATGTTTTCCAGATCCATCCCAAGTGAACGCTGAATCACACCATGAACAGGAATAATCACAACCTGCTGTTCGAACAAACATCGTTTTTTGGCCAATAACCATGCCTTCACCTTGAATCGTTGGACCGAATATTTCCATGACAGGAATTTTATTCAAGCTCCATCCACTCCCGTCTTGCTTCTGCATAGCTAGTTGGCGTTTCATACAAACGAACAAACTCAACCCTTGCTCCATCGTATTTACTTATTCGATCTTCATCTAGAAGACTGTCTTTCATCTTTTCGTATATCCAAACGACCATATTTTCAGCCGTTGTATTCATCGGCGGCAATGTCTCATTTAAATATCTGTGATCCAAGAATATCTCAATTTTAGTTTTCCAAATTTCTTTTATATCTCCAAAATCAATCATTAATCCCCGGTCATCTACGTAGCCACTAATTCCAAAAATAACTTTATACGTGTGACCATGTAAGTTTTTACACTTTCCCTCATAATTGTGTAGATGATGAGCAGCATCAAACGTAAATTCTTTACTAACGAGGACACGTTTTGAATGATATTTTAGTTGATGGCTCTTAATATCTACGTCCATTTTTTGTAGGTTATCGACAATCCGAAACTCAGTCATTTGCTGCACTCCCTTTTTCGGATAAGTAGTCCTCAAGTCCCTTTATTCTAAGTTTACAAGCGGGACATTCTCCACAACCATCTGAAATTATTCCATTGTAACAAGTCAATGTCTGTTCCCGTACAAACTCAAATCCGCCTAATTCGTCGGCTAACTTCCATGTTTCTGCTTTATTTAACCACATTAAAGGCGTATGAATAACAAATGGGTATTCCATTGAAAGATTTAATGTGGCATTAAGAGATTTTATAAACACATCACGACAGTCAGGATATCCACTAAAGTCTGTTTCACAAACACCAGTAACCAAATGCTTCGCTCCTACCTGGTATGCCAGAACACCAGCAAATGTTAGAAACAAGAGATTTCTCCCTGGAACAAACGTTGAAGGAAGTTCACCGTCTTCCCCGTCCGTTACCTCAATGTCCGATCGTGTTAAAGCGTTCGGTGCTAATTGATTTAGTAAGGACATATCTAAAATATGATGCTTTACCCTAAGTTCTTTAGCTATATTTTTTGCACACTCTATTTCTAAACGATTTTTTTGATTATAATCAAACGTTACTGCCTCTACTTCTTTAAACTGTTTTAATGCCCAAAATAAACAAGTTGTACTGTCTTGTCCACCACTGAATACTACAATTGCTTTCTCATCACGTAACACTTGTAAAATACTCCCTTCAAAAAGAAAAAGCGTACCCCAAGATAGAAGTACCGCTTCACCTTAGTTTTTTTAAAGAGGGGTGCTAGAACCTCTACCGATTTGCTATCGGATTTATATTGGCTATATTATTGGAATAATAACATGTTTTTCGACAAAATGGTACAAGATTGGCGTTTTAAATTTCATTCACAGTAAAAATAATATTACCAATTTCACAAGAATTTTATCGCATTTAGTAAGTTCACAATATTTTTTTGATAAATGATATATAGATCCAAACCTATTAACAGAACCTGTTTTTTACTAAAATATCCAACATTGTTTAAGAGCTTCAGGATGTCTTTATGATCGTGTAAAAGTAAGTTGGTAAAAATATTTAAGGCGAAAGTTTTTCAAATATAGAGTTCGCAATACTATCATGGTAAAATAAAAGCTATGAATGGTGTAAACAAGGAGGTTCATTTCATGGACTTAAAAGAAAAAGCCAAAAAACTTCCTTTATCTCCTGGTGTGTACTTTATGAAAGACGCCTATGAAAATATTATTTACGTGGGCAAAGCCAAAAAACTTAGAAACCGTGTGCAATCATACTTTCAGGAGTCTAAACATCATTCTCCAAAGGTGAAAAAGCTTGTGAAACAAATCAAAGACTTCACAGTCATTCATACAGATACCGAATTTGAAGCGTTTCTATTAGAATGCCAATCTATTAAGGATATCCAGCCATTTTACAATTCACGTATGAAAAGGCCACAAACCTATCCTTATATCGTTATTGATTATGTTAATGGACTACGGCAAGTAGATATTTCTACTAATCCTCACCTATATAAAAATACAAACGCTCTCGTTTTTGGTCCATACTCAAGCAAAACCATTTTGGAAACAGCGATTTCCGCGATAAAAGAATGCTACCAAATTAACTGTTGCAACCTCGGAAAGCGGAATTCACCTTGCCTTAATTATTCCTTAGGCACTTGCAATGGCGTCTGCTTTTTAGGGGAAGCTACTCTTGAATACTATGAGTCTGTCATAAATAAATTGATTTCCTTCCTTAGCGAAAAGGATGACAGCATCGTTAAAGACATGGAACAGAAGATGAACCTTGCTGCTGAAAGGAATGATTTTGAAAAAGCAGCTAAGTTTCGTAACTATGTAAGTGCCCTTCATGTTTTAACTCATCGAAAAAAAGTTTTAACATTTACGAAGAAACCAAAAAATATCGCAGTGATTGAAGTTCTTGATGATGATCACCTTAAATTTTTCCTCTTAAAAGGCAACAACATTCTTTTCAAAGAGAAGTATGATCTTAAGCTGTTAAGTCATAATGAACTAAAATCCCAACTTCAACGCAATATCCTTGCCTATTTTAAAAAAGAGACTAACAAGGTTTCCCTGATTCAACAGGAGGAAATTGATGAAGCGCAAATCATTTACAGCTATTTAAAAGACAGCCAAACCACTTATATCGCTATTCCACAAACGTGGATTAAAAATGAGAACATCGAAAAACTGAATCATGCCTTGGATCAGCTATTGAAGAGGTACGAGAACGCCCCTCTTAGGGTGATCATAAATGACATAGAGGTACCCGACCATATCACATAGTTTAAGGGACAGAGGCTTCTTTTTAATAGGCAGAGAATTTCCGGCTAATGTATATAGGGGAAGCTTAAAAAGCAGATATAAGCGGAGAGATTCCCATTAACTGTTCTAAATAAGCCAAAAACCAAAGGTTTGGATCATATAAGCGGAAAAACCTCCTTTATTTTTAGGGAAATATCGGTATTTTCAAATTTAAGCGGAATTTTACGCTTATTTTTTAAACATAGTAAAATCAACAATCAATTATAATAGAGTTTTTTAAAAAATACCTCAAGCAAAGTGACGGTTGAAGAGGAATATTTACCGCGTATTTCAAGCATCACAAATAAAGAAATATATTATTAGTGTATAATTATTTTTAAAAAATGAGAGAAGGTATTTATGTGTTGAAAAAACTAGCATCTAGAGTGTATTACCTGCCGCATTATTCAGAAACGGATCGTCCGGCATTAGGATTAATTTGCGGGGATTCTTATAGCCTAATCGTTGATTCCGGGAATTCGCCTTCACACGCAACGGATTTTCTTAATCTAGTCGAAAAAATGGATATCTCACCGGTGAAGTTTGTTGTGCTGACACATTGGCATTGGGACCATATCTTTGGGATGAAAACGATGGACTTGTTAACAATTAGTCATGAGGAAACAAAGAAGAAACTGGAATATTTGAAAACATTAAAGTGGGATGATGCTTCACTAGATGCACGAGTTGCGACTGGTGAAGAAATTGAGTTTTGCCGAGATATGATTAAAAGAGAAATGCCCTCACGAGATCATCTGGATTTGACCGTACCAAACATAAGCTTTAACGATAAGATGGAAATGGACTTGGGCGGCGTGACCTGTGTGATCGAGCATGTTGGCGGAGAGCATGCACAGGATTCCTCGATTATTTATATTCCCGATGAAAAAGTACTATTTCTCGGAGATTGCCTATACCAAGATTTTTATAGTGGCGAATGGAGCTATGATTTAAATGAATTGATTCTGCTTTTAGACAAAATTAAAAAATATGATGTAAAATCGTATGTCCTCGGGCATCAAGATCCGAAAACACACGATGAGATGTGGACTTTTTTAAATGAACTAACGAGGATTGGAGAAATCGTCGGTGAAGAGGTTTCTCTTGATAACGCTGTTACTAGGTTTAACGAGCAACAAAAGACAAAACCCAATGAAGAGCAACTGGAATTTATTCAAAACTTTATAAATGGCAATCAAAAGAAATACAAAAACGAGTGACCAAAGCACAATCAAAAAAGTGCCTGTTACCCGTCGAATTCGACAGGTGACAGGCGGAACAATAGGCGGAACACCGGAACCGTCCCGGTGTTTCACCGGTGTTTCAGTCAAGCATCGCTACGGCACGAACGGAGCCAGCTGTTCCGTTTTTTACTTTTATAGGAAACGCACTAAACTTAAAACCGTGTCGGACCGGAACTTGGTCGAGGTTGGCTAATTTCTCGATATGATAATATTCTTTTTTACGTCCCATAAAATGGGCAGGAAAAAGGGCCTTATGATTCCCTGCATTTACATCCTCTACCATGGCTCCAAAAGGACGGTCAAACGTGTAGGCATCGATACCCATGAGTTTGACTCCTTGGTCTATTAGCCACTCGGTAGCTTCCCCAGTCATACCAGGTTGATCACGAAGGTATTTTTCGCTATAAATATGTTTGTCAAATCCAGTCATAATCAGAACAATATCTTTCGGTTTAATCGTATAATTCATCTCTTTAAGCGCATTTTGGGTATCTTCAACTGTAATTCCACTTCTCGGTTCTTTATGGCGCATGTCGAGAATCACTCCATCACCGTAAAAATCCTCGAGCGGCAGTTCATCAATCGTTCGAGCCCGCTTCCCCTCACAAGTTGGGCCAAAGTGAAATGGGGCATCACAGTGAGTCCCAATATGGAAAAGAAATTCCCCACTCACATGCTCTCCTGACATCGCCATCCGATCTTCGAAAGCATCTGTACTTATGCCAAGCTTTTCAGCCATGATTTCCGCCTGTTCACTGCTGCTTGAAAACTCCACCTCTAGCCGCCAAGGTTCCGCCATTGGGTTTGCTTCCCAGTATGAACTTAGATCATATATTTTCATTTTATTCATTCCTCCACTTTACGAAAAAGATAAAGTGGGAGTATGCTCAATTTTCATAGATGATTGAATGCTAGATGTGGCATACTCCCACAATTGAACATGTGAATCTATAATGAGATGGTATAAAACTTTCAGACTACTTTTTTGTTTTTCCTTTTAAATAAGATTACAAACTTTTCGTCGCTTCTACTTTTTTGATTCCAAGAATTTCTCTTGCTTCATCAGGGCTAGCAATTTCATACCCTAAGTCTGTGGCAATGCCGACGATACGCTCAACGAGCTGGGCATTGCTTGTCGCAAGTTCGCCTTTACGGAAGTAAATATTATCCTCAAAACCGACACGAACATTTCCGCCAAGTAATAAAGACGAGATTGTCGCTTGATGTTGTTGTGGTCCAACTCCCATTGCTCCAAAAAGTGCATTTTGCGGCAGTTTTCTAACCATATGTGTCAGATTTTCCATGCTAAACTGAATCGCGCCTTGATTGATCTTCAACATTCCAAAGACAAAGTTAAAGGATGGTGGAGCTTCAATGAGCCCTTCAGGAATGAAAATATTCACAACATCCTCCAGTTGAGCATGGTTGAAGATTTCTAATTCTGGTTTAATATTTTTTTCTTTCATCTTCGTAGCTGCATTGCGCAACCAGTCGCGATCCCATAAAGTCGGTTTCTTTAAACTTCCAAACTGAGCTTGCATTAATCCGCAATCAAGCGAAGCCATTTCTGGACCCGCATCCAATACCTGCAACCCGTCATCAATATGACTTTCGGGTGTCATCGCTGGGGCTGTACTAAATTGTTGCACAATATTACATTTCGCACTGACTTCAGCTTTAAGTTCTTTAAAAACATTTACATCATTTGTTGGCACACCATTTTTATCCCGAGCATGGATATGGGCAATCGATGCCCCCGCATTTAGACAGCGATAAACGTCTTCGGCAATTTCCTTTGGTTGTTCTGGAAGTGCAGGGTTTGCTTCCTTTCCGTGAAAATTACTTGTCGGTGCTACAGTTACAATAATTTTTCTTTTTGCCATAATAAAACATCCTCCTCATATTGGTTTATAAGTTAATTTTAAAAATAATTCGAATGAACAACCGGGAAATCCTCTCATTTTCAGTTTCTAACCACCCCCTTTCAAGATAGAACTCTAGTTATCTATTCCATCTTATTTGGGAGAAAAAGCGTGATTTCTGGAAAGGCAATTAACAACACAAGAATCACGATATCAATGGCGATAAATGGAATACTCCCCCTAATGATTTCCTTAATATCACTATCCGGAACGGCCCCTTTAATGACAAACAAGCTTAATCCAAGTGGTGGCGTAACTAGTGCGACTTCCGTCAAAAAGACGATCACGATGCCAAACCAAATCGGGTCATATCCTAAATTGATAATCGTCGGAAAGATGATCGGCAGTGTTAAAAACATCGCTGAAATCATATCAATGAACATTCCGAGTATTAAATAGAGAATGACCACACCGATAATAATCACAATAGGAGCAACTGGCAGAGTCGTTAACAAATCTGAAAGCATTGTCGGAATTCTCGTAATTCCTAAAAAGTATCCAAAGATCATCGATCCTACCACGATAAGAAACACCATACTAGTCGTTTTGATTGTTTCAATAAGTGACTCTTTCATTACCTTTCGATTAATACGCTTTAAAAGTAATGCCATGATAAAGGCGGCGAATGCTCCAATTCCCCCTGCTTCTGTTGGGGTAAATAACCCTGTGTAAATGCCTCCGATAATGATGAAACCAAGAACGAGCAGCCCCCAAGTATACTTCAATGAAATAATCCGCTCTTTGAAGGGTGTCTTTTGAACCGGCGGTGCAAGGTCCGGATTGATTTTTACCCGAATCCAAACCATTAAAATGTACAATAATGCAATCAAGAGCCCAGGAAGAATACCAGCAACGAACAATTTGGCGATCGAACTTTCGGTTATAATTGCATAGATGACCATAATCATACTAGGTGGAATCATCGATGCGAGCGGTCCTGCAGAGGCAACGATGCCATAGGCAAGACTCTTATTGACGCCATTATTGACCATCTCAGGAGTCGTAATCCTTGCGATCGTTGCCGTGGAGGCAATTCCCGAACCGCTTACCGCCCCAAAAGCAGCTCCTCCCAAGATAGTGGCGTGTCCAAGGCCCCCAGGAATATGCCCTAACCAAATTTTCCCTGTTTTGAACATATCAGTGGCAAAGCCCGCGTGGAAGGCAAAATATCCCATTAGCAAGAAAAGCGGCACGACACTAAAGGAATAATTGGCCATCGTTGAATAAGGGACGATTCCTGCAATTTTGAATGCTGCTTGGGGACCAGCAATCAGCCAATAACCGGTAAAACCTACAAAGGCAAGAACGAAAGCCACTGGAATCCTAAGCAATAATAGAACTAAAAGGACGACGATGCCGATCCAACCAATCATTTCCGGATTTAGAGCCATACTTTTTCACCTTCTTCAATATGTCTGTGTTGTTCGCTCTTTACTCTCAAAACCGGAAAGAGAAAATAAAGGATATCCCAACCAATACGTGTCGTCAGCAAGGCCATTCCTATCGCAACGATCCACTTTGCTTGCCAGAGTGGAATCGGAACAATTCCTGATGAATACTCCATTATCGCCAATGATTCCCAAGCGGCTAAGCCGCATTGCCACGTAATGACGGAACAAATGAAGAAACCAACCACATATCCAAAAAAGTCTAGTCCCCGCTTCATCACTTCAGGCAGCTTGTCTGTGGCAACTTCGATAAAAATATGGCCCTTAACCCGTTGAACAAAAGCGATACCAAGGAAAATAATCGAAACCGTAAGAATCTGTACCAACTCAAAGGCCCCTAAAATTGGACTTCCCAATTTCCGCATGATTACATCCGCTGTGATAAGAAACATTAGAGTAAGGATGAGCCCTCCACTAAGGTACATAAGGACCATTTCGACTTTATGTTGAAATCGCTCAAGCTTTTTCAGCCATTGAACCATCAATCATCCTCACTCCTCCTTAAATGGATTTTCCTGTTCGTACTGATCCGCTAACTTAATATATTTATCAAGTGTTTTTTGTGAAGCCGGACCATTTTTCTCCACCCAATTGTTCCAAATCACCTTTTGAGCAATTCCTTTTAACTTTTCAACCTCTTCAGGTAACGGCTCTGTAATCGTTCCGTTTGCCTGTTCAATTTTTTCTAGGGCCATTTTGTCGCCTTCTGTTTGATAAATTTGATGGAAGTCATCCGCATGATTTTGTGCCACTTCTTTCATGATTTCTTTTAGATCATCCGGAAGAGCATTGAACTTATTTACATTCATCCCAATTAATAGATCCACTCCACCAATCGGGAGTTTATACGCATGACCCGCCACTTGTTCAATGTTATAAGTGGTGACCGTTGTTAAATTGAATAAAATTCCATCAGCTGTTCCACGCTGCAGGGCTTCAAAGGATTCCGTCGATGGAATCGCAACGGGCACAGCGCCAAGCTCCTGAGCCATGATGCCATGGTCACCTTGAGAGATTAATTTTAAGCCTTTCAAATCATCAATCCCGTCCACCTGCTTTTTCGTAAAAATATAAGTGGATGGAACGGCTAACGATCCTGCAAAGGTGACTCCATGCTTTTCAAGCTCTTCATTTAAGTCAGGTACTTGCTGATAAAGATCAAAAGTGGCTCGTGCACCAGCCCAAGAGTTCTCGTATACAGCCGGATTATGTCCAATCGTATTTAATGGAATCTTGCTGGCCATCAACGGCGGAATAATAATTCCTACATCCGCTATCCCTGAAGATAAAGCATCTAATACATCCGGAGACTTAACAAGTGATTCAGAATAATACCGTTCAAACTTAATTCTTCCTTCACTCTTTTCTTCAATAGCATCCAAATAAGCGTCAAATCCCTTTGATAACAGCGCTACTGGCGGTGTCTGAATGGTTGTTTTTAATACAATCGGCGAATCATTATTTTCTGCATGCCCCTCCTCCACGTTGCTTGTTTGCGAACCCGAGCAGGCCGCTAGAAGAACCAAACAAACAATCATTGCTAATCGAAGGCTTATCTTCAAAGCTTTCATACTATGTCCCCCTCTTTATAGAAAAATGAAATTATAATTATTTGAGTGAACGCGCTAGTTTTTCAGTACGGCTGGTTCTAGATGCTTTTCCAATTGAGACTTTATAAAATCAGGGATTGGCACCTTCTTACCGGTTGAGCGACTGATAAACACAATCGACATCGTCCCTTTAATGACAATTTGTCCCTCTTTCATGAATTGAAATAAATAGGTAAAAGAGGAATTCCCAATCTTCGCCACTGTCACCTGTGCCTCCAGAAGATCATCGTATTGGATTTCTCCTAAATAATTGCATTCGACATGAACCCGTGGCATTTCAAAGCCTTGTTCAAATAAATCATGATAGGAGTAACCGATTTTTCGAAAAAAATCATGGTCTAATCTTTCAAAATAGCGAAAAATCGAACTGTAATGGATTCTTTGCGTTAAGTCTGTATCAACAAATTGGATGCGAAATTGATTGGTAATCATTTCGGCCCACTCCTTTTCTAGTAAAATATAAACCTTAGTTGAATAATTCTATCCGAATACCCTGAATTATTTTTTGGCGGAACTGAGCAATATTGTTTTATACTGCCAATCACGAACAATCTTTATCTTATGAACCGTAGTTAAAGACGCTAATCTCGTACCTCATTCGCCACCACTAGAATACGAGACAAATCTTCATGCCCTAACGAAGCAATCGCCTCTAATAAAATCGGATCTAGAAGTACTTGATCGCCACCAGAAGACTGAATCAGTAAGCGCTCCCCATTCTGCATGGTCACTTTACCGAACCGCACCATCGCAAATTCGTTTGATAGCTTTTGTAGATTTGTAGTATCCGTATTTATTTGCTTTTCCATCTAAACCCCTCCAACCTAAAGACGTTACTTTTAAAAGAAGAATGACAAGTTTCTTGTCGGAAGTGTAGTATGGTCTAGGTACACAACTCTGTGTGCCAATTTCAACCCATCTGTGTCCCTCCTAAGGAGATCATGACGCTGGCCAAATAGAACATCTCCTTCGATCCGGTCCCTCCCGCGATAAAGAACAAACGAACTGCGAACGTGATAATGGTTCTCGTCTTCACCAGGCATGACCATCACACCTGAAATCACACGACGGACACGTGATGGTGATTCCTCCGCCCATGCCTTTTCCGTTTCCAAGCGCTCTAGGCGTTTTAAGATAAAAAACTTATTATCATTTTGGTGAAAAGAACCTTCTGGATACAAAGACTGACCGGAATGCCTTTCACGGGAAACCCGAACGGGAATTTGATATAAAAAGTCATCTGTTAATAATTGGAACCAGTCCCAAAGCAAATGATAATCATCCAGAAGCATGGCCTCATAATGAAGGAAATCTTTTATTTCATCCACAACAGCTCTCTCTACTTGACCAGGAAGAAAGGTTTTAATTGATGTACTATTCTTAATTTTCAATTTTTTCATACGTTACTCAGCCTCCTTCTTACTCATCACTTTTAAATAATGCTGCTGAAAATTGCGCAGGTTTGCATCATTCGTTGTCGCCCTCTGTCCAATGAGTCCAACAGAAGGATCAAATTGCACTGGTTTATCGGTACCGATTCCATCCAGCCCCATTTGATAGTTCAAATTCATCTGATGTTTCTTAGCAAAGAGCGTTTTACCAGCAACAGCAGATCCTTCCCAGTTCGCACCATCATCCATATCCAAGAATCCACCCGCTCCCATCATGAGCAGTGCTCCTTGATACGCTAGTTCAGCATTTTCTTCGGGCTCAATCGCATAATTAAACATTATGTTACAAACTTCTGTTTCATCTACTCCACGTGGCTGCATGATCCTTAGTTGATAGAAAGTAGCTATATTCCCTGTTACAGGATCAGGCGAATACCATCTAAAAATGTAGGCATTTGGAAAGTGACCAATTATAAACGGATGATAATCATTTAGAAACTTCCAATGTCTTTCGTCTATTCCGTTTTTATCAAACAAATCCAATATTTCTGGAGTATAACCATTAAACTTCGTTCCTTCTGGTTTAAAGTTCGGAACGCTGTCTAATTCTTTACACATAATTCCTGTTCCATTGCTTGCCGTATGCCAGGTTGTATAATTATCTGAAAGTTTATGAACCGGCGGGAGCATCTGGACATCAACCATTGATGTATGACCAAAAAAGATATGAAAACAATCACCGACAGCATTCTCTAAACCCATTTTCCAGTTCTTCTTCATTACATAATTACTAGGTTCCCCAAGAACTCTTAACCCCCTAGAATCCAGACCTAAAAACAAGTCAAATAAAAAAGAAGCATCGCCAAGATCATCATCTAAAGATGGTGCATTTGGGTCAATATTCGCAAAAATCAAGCCCCACCTTACTTCTACTCGTGCTTGTAAGAGCCCCCATTTATCGCCATCAAGATGTTTATAGCTCACATTTTTATGCGGAGCCGCAATCCATTTCCCGGTATTTTTAAACGTCCAGCCATGATAGCCGCATACAAAGTGAGAAGAGTTTCCTTTCATGTCACGACATACTGCCGTACCACGGTGACGGCAATGATTTAACATGACTCGGATTTGACCCGTTTCATCTCGGGTGACAATCACCTCATCCTGGCCCATATAGCGAAGCATGTAATCTCCTTTATTCGGAATCTCAGCTTCTAGACCTAAGATTAACCAGGAACTTCCCATGATTCTGTCCAGCTCGGCTTCGTATACCTCTTTATCCCCATAGAGCTCTACAGGTACTTCCCCCCTTTTTAAACCCTCTCTTAATCTCTCTAAAATTGAATCCACTTTTGATTTGTTCACTGTTTCCACTCGCAATACCCCCCTTATTTCATTTAAGTTTTCAATCAATTAAATCTAGTGAAGCATTAACCCACCAGTCACATTAATCCCCTGCCCGGTCATATTCTTCGCCAAATCTGAGCATAAGAAAGCAACGACTCCCGCTACATCCTCTGGCGTTTGCAATCTGTTTAATGGAATCTCTTCACAAAACCTTTGAATGACCTTATCCTTCGAAATGCCTTCAAGCTTAGCCATATTCTCAGCTTCTCGATCCATTAGTTCCGTCATAATCACCCCTGGACAAACGGCGTTCACATTAATATTGTGTTTGGCTACTTCTTTCGCCACCCCTTGGGTCATCCCTAGAACGGCAAATTTGCTTGCAGAATAAGGAACATTATTCGCATACGCTTCTTTTCCAACCATCGATGAAAAATTCACAATTTTCCCAGATTGCTGTTTAATCATATGGGGGAGAATGGCCCGAGTCGCCAAGAAGACTCCTTTCACATTTATATTAAAAATGCGATTCCACTCGGCTTCGGTCGTTTCAATCAATGGTTTATTATTACTAACCCCTGCACAATTCACGAGAATATCCACTCTGCCAAAACGATCAATCGTCTTTTCGACCATTAACCGAATATCCTCTTCCCTCGTTACATCTGTCCTAATGGCCTCGACTGGATAGCCCTTTCTCTCGATTTCCTCTTTCACTTCGAAAGCGCTTTCCTCGTTGATATCAGATACCATAACTCTTGCACCTATTTCTGCAAAGGTAAGGGCTGTGCATTTCCCCAATCCGTTTCCTGCACCTGTAACAATCGCAATCTTCCCTGTTAAATCAAGCTTATTCATGGCTCCTCCTCATCCGAAAAGTGCTTTCTTTTCTCAAGTCTTATAAAAATGCTATTCTTTAGAACTGATTGGGACAAATCTTAAATCAGGCTTTGTATCGAAATTCGCCTTTCTTAATCTTTTATATAAAGTCGTCCTTGAAATTCCTAGTTTCTTGGCAGCAAGGGTGATATTCCCGTTACATTCACGAACGGCTTGAATCGTGGCAAAACTTTCTTGGTTTTTTATATCGTTTCCTCCGGGTGTCCCTATATTAGATACCGTCTCTTCTGTCCCTTTTTTCCCCATCAAGCCATTTCCGCGAAGTAAACGTTCTGGTAAATGTTCGAGCCCAATAACACCATTGCTCAAAACAACTGCTCGTTCCATGACATTTTCGAGCTCTCTGACGTTCCCTGGCCAAGAATATTGTTCAAGGATTCTCATCGCTTCTGGCCTAATTATAGGCACCTCTATCCTTTCCCTTTTTGCCGCTTTTTCCAAAAAGGAATGAATCAATAGCGGGATATCCTGATGCCTTTTCCTAAGTGAAGGTACAGTTAAATGAATCACGTTTAAACGGAAATATAGATCCAGTCGAAAGTTGTTATTTTTGACCTCTTCTTCCAAATCCCGATTTGTTGCGGCAACGACTCGAATATCAATGGGAATTGGTTCATGCCCACCCACACGGACGACAGATCTGTTTTGAAGAACACGTAGTAATCGAGCTTGCATTTCCAGTGGCATCTCACCGATTTCATCTAAGAAAACCGTTCCTCCATTCGCGAGTTCAAATTTCCCCATTCTTCCACCTTTCCTAGCACCTGTAAAGGCTCCGTCTACGTAGCCAAATAATTCACTTTCAACCAATTCCCGAGGAATCGAAGAACAATCGATCGCCACAAATGGGCCGTTCCGACGACTAGAGTAATTATGAATCGCCTGAACAAGCAACTCCTTTCCCGTTCCGCTCTCCCCTTCAATCATGATGCTTGAATCATTTTGTGCTGCCATTTTCGCCATTTCAATCATTTGACCCATTTCCTTGCTTTCGTGCAAAATATGTTCAAACGTAAAAGTTGCTTTAGAGCCAACCATATCGTTAACCATTTTCCTCATACTTTTCATTTCTTTAAAAATAATGAGCAAACCAAGTTCCTCATCATATTCACTAATTAAAGGGATGACGGTTTCGATGAGATGAAGCTTCCCCTTCTTCAACTTTACGAATACTTCCTTGTCCTGCCATCCTTTTCTTGTTCTTAAGGCTTCTAACATATCAACTGAAACTTCAATGTGATCACCAATTTTTGATCCGACTAACACGTCTACTGGTAGTCCCAAAATATTAGCCCCTGATTGATTCAAGTACATAATCAATCCATCTCGATTGATGGTCATATACCCTTCAGAGAATTTCTCACAAAGCTGACGTTGATACGTACTTGCCAAAAAGTCTGATGCCACACTTCGATAGGTCTGCAATTTTGTGCTCAAAAGATCTCCAAGCATGATGAGAAATTGAATCAGCTGACGATGGCCAGGCTCTGGATAACAACAGACAAGATAATGTTCAACCACTCCACCTACTTGCACGGGAGTAAAGTAAGTCCATCCCGATTCCACCTGAAAAAATTGTACCTTCTTTTCATTAGATTTTACCATTCTGAATAGTGGGGATATTTCACCGAAAGTCAAATGTTGCGGTTGATCTTTATCGTTTAATTGAAAATCACCAATCAACTCTCCTTTGTTATTTAAAATATATAATGTATGAACAAAGTCGTTATACTGAAATAGATTTTCACTGATTAATCGATTAAGTGCATATATGATTTGATTATCGTCTTTCATATTACACTTCCTCCTCCTCTTCTTATCTCATAACCACCACCATTTTACGAGAGAGGACTAGTTCCTATAGCCCCCCTCTTATTTTATCAAAGTTAACACTTGTTCAACTAATAGGAAAATTCCCAGATAGAATGAGAAAACTTCTCTTTAAAATAATAGATTTATAGTTGATTCTTAAGCCAATCAAACAGAGAATAAGATTGGGTATGATTGTCTGCTTGGCAATGTACATCCCCTGTTTTGTCCGATGGAACGATTTTTAACCATTTTGGACATGTCAAGGCGTTATACACACGGTAAGCATGATCAACATTCGCCTGACGATCTTCTTCGCCATGTAAAATATAAGTTGGACATGTAATCTTCTCTGCGATCCCGCGCAAGTGATAGTTTTTGAGTTTTCCCCTAGCTTCGGGCATCGTCTCAACCCCAACTACATGTTTGAGAATATTCGATAATGGATGATCATCTGGTCTGCTTTCCCACATTTCGCTATAATCATAGACTGCGCTAAAAATCCCGCAAACTTTGTATCTAGGTTCAAAGGCGGCAATTCGTGCAGCCATATACCCCCCCATCGACCAGGCCATAATTCCTATGCGATTAGGGTCAACACCTGGTTGCTGGATTGCCCATTCTAGTGCAGCTGTTCCAGCTTTTTCATAGTCGTATCTTGAAGGAATATTATTCAACCGAAGAGCGCCACCTTGGCCCGGTCCATCAACTGCAATCAGACCTATTCCCCTCTCAAGTAAGTACGGTGCCAATGCATAGTACATTTCTTCAGCCGTCGAGTCTAGCCCACCAAACATGATGATGACAGGAGCATCATCGCCTATTGGACTTTTATAGAAATAGCCAGGCAAGAAAGAATCTTCGTAAGGAATTTGAATGATTTCAGGAGGATTATCTAGCAAGGCTGCCCCTTTGCGAAATGCATCAATTCCTTTTAAATACGTTTCAATTTTTCTTGGGTCTTCCGGCTGAAGAAAAAATTCTCCTAATCGGATATAATCGGCTGCTCGTAAATAATGCACACGTGCAGTCTCTACGTTTTCATTCTCCATCGCTTCATTTGCCTCTGCTAAAACTTTATCGCCAATTCTGTTCCATTCTGTAAACCAACTATCATAATCCCCAAGCTTAATTCGCTGTGCAACTTGAAGGCACTCTGCGAACTGACTTCCCCCATATACGCTGCTATGTCCTAGAATTCTTGAAACCTGATAAGACCACATATAGTTTTCTGGCCAAAAATACCACATTAGTTTGTTCCTCCATTTTGTCGTTTTTTCACATGAGATTGTATTTCGATCAAAGATTATATTATTTAGTTTTTACATGTTTGTCGTCTAACGGAATCATAATATTTGCATCGCTCCAAGCACTGTTTGGGTTTTCCTCAATTTTCCACTTGAATGGTCCCCAATCAGGCGCAAAAATCAGGTGTGATAATGCATATAGTTCTATAAGGTTGCCGCCTGGCTCTCTTACATATAGATAAAATCCTTCAGCCAAAGCGTGTCGGTCTGGACCACCTTCCAATTTATACCCATAATCAATTAATGTATCGGCTGCCATAAGGATTTCTTCTCTGCTATCCACTGCATAGGCTAAATGATGCATCGTCCCACGTGGAATATTTGGATCTGGGTTTAGGAAAGCAATTTCATGAGACAAGTTGCTGACTGCCAACCATGCGCCTAATTCTCGTTCTGTCACCGAAGTATAGATTCCTTCATGAAAGCGAAAACCGATATATTGGAAAAACTCACGATCAGCTGGTGTATCAGGTGATGCGCAAGTAACATGGTCAATTCGTTTCGCCCCAACCCCGCGACGAACAATTTTTTGGGCACGATTTTTCCACTTACTGCGCATTTCTTCTGGAGCTTGATACCACTCTACATCCCAAAACACCTCTGCTGTATGACCACCTGGCGTTTTGAAACGATAAGCAGCACCATGTCCCTGTTCGCCATCAATCCAACCCTCCCCAAGGCCTGTGCTTTCAATTATTTTTACCGCCCGCTCAAGTCCTTCTGGTCCTGTTGCACGAAAACCGATATGTCCTAAACCTGCCTGCTCACCTTCCGTTATTTTTAGTGAATGATGAAAATAATCATTCCAGGCACGCATATATACGGATTGTCCAACTCTTTCCGTTACTTCTAAGCCAATCATCTCCTTCATGAATTTGACCGTCTCTTCTAGCTTCGGTGAAATTAACTCAACATGAGCTAACTGTGAAATTAAATACTCATTTTTCATTTTCTATGCCCTCCCTTTTTTGAAATACCTTACAACGATTATCATTGTAAATTTTGGTTTTCATTTTTATATAATGCAAAATACGTGCCAAGATATTTAAATTAACCAAAATGTTGTTTTAACAATAAAAACAGTTTAGAATATTTATTATTTTCAGTTAACAATCGTCCAAAAATGAACAATTGTTAATGTTTACAGTTGTTCATTTTTCTCAAAGAAATTCTCTTCAATAGGAGCAGTTTAATGATTTTCAGCAATATCAGGATTATAAATTGTGATTCTTAAGGAAGAAAACAACCCCAATCCACAGCAAAAAACGGGAGAAGAACGAAAACTCAAACGCGATGGCTTTGAATCCTAAACATTAGTTAAAAAACAAAAATGTGTATTTTCTTGTGGTATTGTTTAATCGCCAAACCAAGATTAGTGGCTCTGTTATTCATCCCAATTTACCAATAAATGATTAAGCAACGATGGCAAATACTTTTACTCGATCATCCGAAAAAAATGCCTGTTACCTGTCGAATTTTCGACGGGTAACAGGCATTTTTTTACGGTTAGTCATCCATTTCTTTTAAATTCCTTCATACTAATTTAAAATAATTCCTAAAATATTATAGAAAGGGGAATAAAAACTTAATCGGGCCGATCTCTTTCTTTCTCTTTCTCTTTTCCTTTATCAGAATTCTCTTTAACCCCACTCATTCCGTTTATCGTTTGATGAATTAAACCTCTTGATACTTCCGCAGCCCCTGTTACGAGTATTCCTTGCACAACTGATTGTATTTCCCACCCGTAGTATAGGTTACAAGCGATCACCGCAAACATTAATTGTATCCAAACATGACTCCACTCAGGAATATAAGGTGTTTTTCTAAGGAATAAACCGATAAAATAAAGGACTGGTATTAGAATGATGGCATCTGGCCTAATATACATGTCAAACCGAAGGTCCACCTATAATCACCTACGACTCATCCATTTTTTACTACTGTATTCCAAAGGAAATACATCGGTTACTCCAATCCGCTTTTTGCTTGTGGCGGAACACCAGAACCGTCCCGGTGTTTCTTGGCTTTATTTACTGCGATTTTGTTCCGTCCATTAGACTTCGCTTTGTAAAGTGCGTTATCAGCACGAAAAATTAAGCTTTTGGGATTATCATTTTTACGAGGGTGAATCGATGCTATTCCAATCGAAACAGTCACAAGCTTTTTTGTTGGTGAATACTCATGTGGGATTTTTAACTTTTGAATATTTTTCCGGATTGATTCAGCGACCGAACGTGCTCCTTTGATATTCGTCGAAGGCAGAAGGATAATAAATTCTTCTCCCCCATATCTAGCAACGAAATCTGTAGAACGTTTAAGCGTCTCTTTGATTGTTTTCGCGATGGTATAAAGACATTGATCCCCATTTTGGTGCCCATAGGAATCATTGAAAATTTTAAAATGATCAATATCTAATAAAATCACACTAATTGGTGTTTTGCTTCTTAGTGCCCTTTTCCATTCCTCATTAAATGTTAGCTCAAGAGCTCTTCGGTTGCCAACTTCCGTTAACGCATCCGTGTTCGAAAGTTTTAGAAGTTGTTCATTTTGAAGTTGTAACTCTTGTTCTTTGTTTTTTCGTTTTGTAATATCTCGTGAAACGGTGAGAATTTCATCAAGCTTTTCTAGTTCATCAAGGATTCTCCTTGCTGTTGCTTCCATCCAAATATAAGTACCATCCTGTTTGCGCATGCGATAAATGAACGTCATTAACTCCCAGTCAACATCTGAAGTTAATATCGATGTCCTAAAATATTCTTGATCATCTGGGTGGACCAAGTCGATAAAATCTTGAGACATCATTTCCTCGTCTCGATAGCCTAAAACAGAATAACATGCTGGCGAGATAAATGACAGTGCCCCTTTTTTATTTAATCTCATGATAATATCAGAAGAATTTTCCGCGATAAAACGATAAAATTCCTCTTTCCTTTTTAATTCTTCATTTGTATTTTTATGTTCAGTAATATCGATAAATAAAATGGATAACCCTTCTCTACTTGGATTCACTTTTACACTGTACCATCTCTCAATGGTGTCAAAATAGGTTTCAAATTTCGTTTCTTTTCCTGAATCAATTGCTTGAAGGTACTGTTCATGAAGGTATAAACCAATCGATTGAGGATAGATTTCCCATAACTTTTTTCCGATAATTTCCTTTTTTGCTTTTTGTAAGTGCTTGGCTGCCTCGTTATTTATGTAAACAAACTTCCATTTTCGATCTAATAAAAAATAAGGATCTGAAATCGCTTCAATCATACTATGATCCTTTTTAACACTTCTTGTTGCCCTACCTATTTGAGAACCGCCAATAATTCCAGCCAGCGTTAAACCTATAGTAATGAATCGATTCTTATCCATAGGTCCCCCCTTTTTTATGCGTCTTTATGATTCTTTTTTACTAGATTCCTTCAATCAAAATAGTACATTAGTTTCATATATAAGTAAATGGACAAACTCGCAAACTTCTTCTATAGCCTGTCCCAAAAGAACATAGGGCAAATCCATATTAAAAGAAACGACTCAAATAATGAACAAATAATGAGTTGCATTCTTAAAAAAGCATAAAAAAAACGAACCCACCACCTGAAAGGGTTCGAAATGGAACACCAGAACCGTCCCGGTGTTTCATCCTTTTTAACACTTCTTGTTGCCCTACCTATTTGAGAACCGCCAATAATTCCAGCCAGCGTTAAACCTATAGTAATGAATCGATTTTTATCCATAGGACCCCCTTTTTTATGCGTTTTTATGGTTCTTTTTTACTAGATTCCCTCAATCAAAATAGTACATTAGTTTCATATATAAGTAAATGGACAAACTCGCAAACTTCTTCTATAGCCTGTCCCAAAAGAACATAGGGCAAATCCATATTAATAATGAGTTGCATTCTTAAAAAAGCATAAAAAAAAACGAACCCACCACCTGAAAGGGTTCGTTTCATTCTATTTTCATAACAGCACCGTTCGAAACACCAGGGGAAATGGAACACCAGAACCGTCCCGGTGTTCCACGGTGTTCCACGGTGTTCCGCTTTGTTTCCATGTTACCAGCTCAATCCATGTCCGAGTTTATAGACATTTCCGTCTGAATCTTTATAAGCATAGCTCATTCCTGCTGGCATGTATTTGTCTTTGTCGTATCCTGGTACATCATTTGGTGAGACACATCGGCCATCTTGGTACACAGCAATGACTTCTTCATTTGCTGGTAGGGTGATTGGCAAGACACCTGATGGTTGATGTTTCCCTGCTATCACTTCAAGCTGGGCATTGTAGAACGTATCATAACCCGCAATCAAGGCATCGGCCATTGGTTCAACATTTCCTAGTATCCATGGCAGGATAACGTTCACACTCATCACGACTTTGCCACCGCGACTATGAACGCTGTCAACGACTGCTTTTAAATGGTCCATCCCGCTTATAGTGGTCTCCTGATACAATGAACCATCGATTGCCGCATTTACTTTGTCCTCACAGATTTCCAGCTCAAGCAAACCTGGTGTCGCATTAAAGTAAGAACCAGATTTTGGCTGAAGGAACAGAATTGCTGTATCGGCTTCTTCATAGTTCTCTGTTAACGTAAATAGTCCGAGTTCTTTTGCTTCATTTCTTGCTTTTTCACTATAAGAAGCAGCTCTTTCCTGGTCCTTATGGAAAACTTCTACATAAACCTTTTTCCCATCTAGCTTGTCCGCTGTCAGTGGCAGAGTTTCGTTTGAATTTTTTAATACAGTCACTGATTTTTTATGTGCTTCGTATGCGGCATCCCAATGCGCCTTTGTACTAATAACTTCTGTCGCTTTTGCTGGGTCATTGTACGTGCGCTCATCAAATAAACCTAATGCGAACATTTCTGTAAGCAGTCGCACATTTGCTTCATTGATTCGTTTTTCACTGATCCAGCCTTTACTGATTGCTAATTTGAGATTTTCTATATCGTTACTGTCGGCAATCAAATCGGTACCAGCATTAATTGCTTTTGCAAAACGTTCGGCAATACTGCTCTTTTCCACGCCCCAGCACATATTATTGACAATTCCACTATCACTATTTATATAGCCTTTGAAGCCAAGCTTGCCACGAAGGATATGGTTTAGGAAGTAATGATTAAACGCAAAGCCCACTTCCTCAAATGGAATCTCTTCGCCTTCAAATTCCTGAACGACTCCCTTTTTAATGCTTGGAATCGAGTAGTATGGCATGATCGAAGACGTGCCATGTTCGGCAGCAGCTTTAAATGGCGGCATATGGTATTTTTCTAAGCTGCCTGGCGTTGGATAAAGATTCCACTTTCCTTCTTCATAGTGAGGATCAAAGCCATTTTCTCGCGCTCCCCCACCAGGGAAATGCTTCGTTGTCATTGCAATACTATCACTACTTAATGTTTCTCCTTGGAATTCATCAAGGATCCGGCCAATCACATCGGCAATAAACTCTGGATCTTCGCCAAATGTACCATATGTCCGTTGCCATCTTGGGTCGGTCACTACATCCGCCATATACATATAGCCTTTTCTTAAACCAGTTGCATTCCATTCTTTTCGGGCAATGCTGGCAAATTCACTAATAAGGGAGGCATCACCACCATTTTTAATATCCCCTTTTGCCGCTGCAGCAAGGCCTAGCGTTCCTGGCCATGTTGAGAAAATCCCAATTGCATCATTCATCCCGAAAACGGCCTCACCATTTTCATTTCTCGAATTTGAGGCCACGAGCACAGGAATTCCTAAGCGTGATCCTTCGGAAACTTCATTCATCTTGTTGACCCATTCCGCCATTTCCGCGGGGCTGAAATTGTCTCTTAAAATAAAATGTCTTAAGTCTCTATTTAGAATTGTATGCGTCGTTCCGTATACTTTGCTCATCGCGAAAATCGTTTCGCCTTTTTCAATCACACTTTCATCTAATACGCCTTCATGACTTGTCTTGCTTTTATCTTCCTGAGCAAGACCCATTTTCCTTGAATTAATCAGCATCATTCCGATTTTTTCATCCATATTCATCAAGGAAACAAGGTTTTCCGCCCGTTCTTTCGGGCTTAACCGCCAATCTTCATAAGGGTCGAGCTTGCCATTATTATTTAAATCTTTAAATTTCAGACCATCTTGTTCAATGAGTTTCTTCGTTCTCACTTGTAATTCTGGTTGCTTTTGCACGTAAGTTCCTCCTAATAAGTTCTATTTTTAAAAAAGTTTGTTTGCCCTATGCATCCAGTTTCATTAATGGCTCACTTGCTTGAACGTCCCCTTCTTTCATTGGTTTCACATCTAAATAGTGTTCTGTATTGGTAATGATGATTGGAGATTTCAAATCATAACCAGCAGCTTTTATGTTTTCCAGGTCAAATTCAATGAGCAAATCGCCTTTTTTTACTGGATCCCATTGCTTGACATGAGAGGTAAAATATTTTCCTTGCAAATGAACCGTATTATCACCAATATAGATTAAAATTTCCGCTCCCTCATTTGAGGTAATTCCAATCGCATGTTTACTTGGGAATAAGGTTGTAACGACACCATCGACTGGAGAAATAATTTCCCCTTTTGTCGGTTCAATCGCAATACCCTTCCCTACCGTTTCGGTTGAAAAAAGTGGCTCAGCTAATTTATTTAATGGAATCACGCGTCCAGTTAATGGACTCGCAATCGTTTCTTTTTTTACATTTCCTAAGCCAAATTCTTTGTTTGTTATTTCAACCACCGCTTGATCATGCTTGCCTTCATATCCGAATACTAGCGTAAGCACCATGGCTACAAGTAAAGAACTGAAGACACCTAACACATATAATCCGATCGGTGTAAAGACTGGAATCGACAAGAAACTTGGGAGTGCAAACGCTGTTCCGGATACTCCTAATGCGCCATTAATTGCCCCACCAATCGCTCCAGCAATCGCAACGTATAACATCGTTCGTTTATAACGGACGAGAATCCCATAAGTAATAATTTCGGTTGTCCCAGCTAAGGCACTAGGCAATAAACCTGATCCGGCAAGCAATTTTAACTGCGTATCTTTCGTTTTCAAGAAGACACCAAGTCCCATTCCGATTTGAGCAAACGGAGCTGCGGCAATCATAGCCATAATTGGATCAAGACCTGTTGCGGCTAGATTAGCAATGAAAATTGGAATCACCGCCCAATGCAGCCCTAAAATCGTTAAGAAAGACCATGCGGCTCCCATGACTGCTCCAGTAATGATAGCGCTATTGCTGATTAAAAACTGAATAACAAATGCTAAGCCTTGACCGACATAGGTACCAAACGGACCAAAAATGAGAATCGTTAATGGCACAATAATTAGCAATGAAATCATCGGGTTGATAAACATTTGTAGTTCTTTATAAATCACTTTTCGTAAAAACTTATCTAATAAGGCGTAGATCGATGCCGCGATTAAAATCGGAAACACGGTTGAAGAATAACTCGCCAACATCACCGGAATCCCTAAAAACGCGACCTCTTGTGCCTGGTTCGTGACTAAATTGACATAACTTGGCTCTAATAGCGCTGCCCCAATCGCTGCGCCAACGAAACCATTGGCTCCCAACTTGTTGGCCATCGTATAGCCAAGGAAAATCGGGAAGAAGTAAAAAACAGCATGTCCAGCAGCAGACAGAATCGCGTAGGTACCGCTTTCAGCAGAAACCCACCCTAATGACATTAAAATCGATAATAATGCCGAAATTAAACCTGAACCGGCAAGCACCCCTAAAATTGGCGCAAAACTCCCGCTAATTGCCCCTAAAATTTTATTTACGACTGTTTCTTTCTCTGCAGCCTGATTTGTCGTCGTTGCATTGTTTTCCAAGATTGTATCCTCCTTGTTGTAATATCTTTTGCTGTCCAACTGTTGTTTACTAAGAAATTTTAGAGGAAGAAAGAGCAAAATGATTATGCCAACGAAACTGGAGATTAACTAACATCTCTATAATCCCCAAAAGGCAAGGCTTTCATTTCCTCTAAGAATTATTTCATTTACGTTACAGTGATATAATAGCAAGGAATTGTGTGAAATAAATTGTTGTTTTTGCTAAAAATATTGTATATCTTGCTTTTTAAAAAAGGAGTACTATTATGAGAGAATCGACATTTATGCCCGTAATGAATGAGGATTTTGAGATTTATTATTGGAGCAAACATTATCAATCACATGATTGGGGTAGAATGCCTAAAGAATTTTTAGAAAATTATTCTAAAATTGAGTATTTATTTCGCTTACACAGTCACGACGCAATGGAAGTTCTCGTATTTTTAGGGGGAGAATGTGAATTTTTTTGTGAAGGACAAACCTATTCCCTAACGAAAGGGGATGTCGTCATCATTCCCCCATACGCGGTCCATTGGGCAAAAGTGAGCGATTTCGACAACTATGAGAGAATCGTAACGACCATTAGTAAATCATTACTCGGAGAATTCCTATCGATCTCTCCTTCCTTGAATGATAGCTTAATTTATCATAAAACACAGGGATCATATGTCTTTCATCTACATTCGGAAAACTTAAAGGAAATTCTCGCTCTCTTCAAAGAAATTAGCGCCCACCGAATTAAGAACAATAGTGGGCCTCATTCCTTTGCCTTGCATTATCTCTTATTTCAGGCTCTGCAAATCATCTTTAATCCCACAAATGGCAAGCCAACGGACAATTTAAGAAGTGATGCCGATAAACGTTTTAATGCGATCACAAAATACATTGAAACTCATTTAACCGACTCAGATATGAATTTGGACAATGTTTCAAATCATTTCCATTTAAACAAATATTATTTTTCTCATTATTTTAAGAACTACATGAAGGTGCCATTTTATCGATATGTATTGTTGAAACGGTTAGCAATGGCCGTTCCTTTAATCAAGCAAAATGAGCTATCAATTGAGGAAATCGCCACCAAGTGCGGCTTTCAAGATTATTCGAGCTTCTATCGACTTTTTAAAAAAGAATACAATGTTTCCCCTAAAAATTTACAGAAGGAGTTTAGGAAGTAGGAGTGACTAGGATAAGAACAATGCCTGTCATTCGCTTTAATCGAAAAAATGGGAGCAATTGATAGAAGTGACATGTTTTTTTATAAAGGGGATTGTTGATAAATCGGCTAGGTTTTATTGCTAGTACTTGGATTAACGTGGATTATAAGGGGCTAAGTTTTATTCCTAGTATTTGGATTAACCGTGATAATAAGGCTGTTTGTTTATTCCTAGTACTTGGAATAATACTCTTTATGGGCCTGTTTTAATACTAGTACTTGGATTAAATCTATTTTTGGCCGTTTTTTATTGCTAGTACAGGGATTATATCAGCCTTCTGACCTCATTTTATTGCTAGTACTCGGTTTAAACCTTCATTTTACAGCGTCTTATTACGAGTACTAGCAATATATCAACGAAATATTGGATTTTTAATACGAGTACTTGGATTAAAAAACGCGTTACCAGCAATATCGTTCAAAAAACTTTCGGCTCACTCCCGCCAATTGTTCATAAATGCCCACAAATGACCTTTCTGGAAAAAACATACAATATTAGCTGTACTTTTACTTAGTACTCGGATTAAAAGGTCGATTACCAGCATTAACTTTAAAGTAATAATGTGGGATGAACTAAAAGGATTGCTCTAGAGAGCAATCCTCGATACATAATTTGTTGATATAGTTGAACCTATCCTTATTCAACAACAACCCGACTCCCATTAATTGCTCTTCTAATATGAGGTGGAATGGAAACAGCCTTTAACTTTTCTCCTGTAATATCAACGATTGCCCGAATTTGGTATGCACTTGCGATTTTTTCGCCATCTTTAATAAAATCATGATTAAATTTTATCACTTTATCTCGAATTTCAAGTATGGTAGTTTGGATTGTAAAATGATCGGCAAATTTCAACGGTCTTTGAAATGAACATTTAGACTCTACAACAGGTATTGTAATCTGTTCTTCTTTTATTACCTTTGTCAGTGGGTATCCAACGCTTTCGAAAAAGTAATGAACCGCTTCATCTAACCATCGATAAAAATTCGGTGAGAAAACGATCCCGGCTGCATCGGTATCTCCCCACTCAACGCGCTTAGAATATTCATGTATTTTCATATAATCCTCCTTTGTTAAAAAAGTAACATATTAGATAATTCTAAAATTTCGAAACAAACATTAAGCACATTCTAATTGTAACAATATTGAAAAACTTTGTACATAATTATTATAAAATTCAAAATAAACAACCTAGCATATACAGACAGAAACGCGTGATCAAAAACATTATGCATGCTTCTGCCTAAGTTTTAAGTACCGACATCGGAATGAACAATACCCCCCTTTAGCCTGACCACTCACCATATAATAACCATGTACTGCACTTAATAGGAGAAATTGACTCATACCTAAATGCAGCATAGGTACCTATCCTCTAGTGTAGTGCTGGGGTGTGACTTCACTTAAGACAAGGCACTTTCCAAAAAAATACTCCTTTTGAGCTTATTAGTAAAAACTCCACAACAAATAACCCAGTAGATGGTTAATCAAAATTAAAATCACTCAAAGGCCATGGAGGTTTTCTTGCTTAAGTCACATCAAATTATTCATCGACAGAATCACTTCCAGATGTTGTTTACGCTTCTTTGATAAATCCAAAAATTCATTTTCTACTATCTCTTCGTAATCTAAAACCAGTCCATTTTCTAGTGTTTCATGATACTTTTTAAATAGAACTTCCATTAAAGGTGAAGTCATTTGCATAGATTCTACAACAATAAAATTTTGATTGGGCTGTTTCTGATAGAGAAAAATCTCAGATTCGAAGTCATCTCTTGTTATATATCTTTCTCTATGATATTCAAAAAGAAAGAAACTTAATCTTTGCGTATAAAAGATCAGACAATTCTTTATCGCCTTGTTAAGCCTATGTACTTCTCGATCAATGTTTGAAGTTGACGGCTCGTGTGCTTTTTTACCATTCCTTTTGCAATCTTTACATATATGTAGCCGATGCCCCTTCCCACTGAACTTTTCGTTCGCTCGAGTTCTCCCACATGCTTTGCAGTAATGGCCACGTTTCTTTTTTCCCATTTGTAAAAGCTCCTTGTACAAAAGTGTTGGTTGCGAAGGTCAATGAATTGACACTGCTCAAACATCTCTGCAATATCTCAAAAATCTATACTTCCTTCCTCTGTATTTGAAAAGTATTTTTGTTCTTTTATGTAGTCTTTGCAATGGGTTTCATTGTAAGTATCCCGTTGACCGTGTGAACAAAACTCTATAATCTCATTAATATGTTTCACATTCGCTTTTTTAAATTCTAGCAAAGAAGATTCCTCTTCTTTTCTTCTCTTTCTGTTCCCTCTATTGTACATAAGCCAGCCACGTAAAAACATCATTCTTACACCTTTCTTATAAAACTATATCTTCAATCCGCATGCCGCTGAACGAGTTGGAATGATTTGGGGCAAACTAATTGATAAGGAGGATGAGATGGAAAGAAAAGATTTTATTTTTAAAAAGCTTTATCTTGTTCTATTCGTTGTTCTCTTTTTACCTGTTGGGGTTGGTACGGCTGAACTTCATGTTCCAAATGAAACTGATGTTGTGCTAAACAGCAAGAGTTCTGTCGGTATGGTTTTAGCTGAGTTTCCACCTGTTGTGAATGCGGGTGTGACCGAAGATGAAGTTGGCATTAACTTTGTAACTGATGAGAGACTTGGGTCCATTTATTTACAATTTAAACCAACTGTTGAAAATTCGTGGGCAAATGCAGACTCAGTTAAAACTAAAATGACTTCTTTTAGCAGCGGAAATTTTTGGCGCTTTCAGCAACGCCATTTCACCTCTCATGAAGTGCATTTAACAGGGCTTCAAGAAGGGATGGTTTACGACTATCGCTTTTGTCTTCGCCAAAATAGGCCATGCAGTCCAGAATATTCCTTTAAAACTGCAGTTCAAGCTGAGAAAAACACAATCTATTTATTAGCTGATTTACAAGTTCCAGATCGAAATCCTGCTAGTTTTAAACTTTTTACTCACATGCTTGAAGTCCTGAAAAAGCATCACCCAAATGGCCGGATGATGGTTCAGATCGGAGACCTTGTCAATGTCGGGGGGAAAACCGAACATTGGGATGATGTTTTAACCTATGTTTATCAAGACCTCGATTTGCTATTAGCGAATCTCCTAGGAAATCATGAAGTGAACAAGGACATCCACGCCAGTCACTTGACCAACTTCTTTAATCTTCCTAAAAATGGAACAGGCACAATCAAGGAAACGAACTATTCATTTGATTACGGAGATGTCCATATCGCTGTGATGAACACAGTGTATATGAACAACGAAGCTAACCTGGCTTGAAAACGACCTTCGTTCAACCGACAAGAAATGGAAAGTGGTGATGGGTGACTACTCTTACTATGGAGGAAAGCATAGTAAGAGTAGTGACCCTGGGATGGGACCGGTCAGGGAAATAATCACAAAGAAAATGCAACAACTTGGGGTTCACCTTTATATCGGTGGCCACGATCATGTTTATAAACGGACGACAATTCTTAATGGGCTGAAAAACACGAGCCAAAACGCCATCAACAGTGGAACTACTTACATTACACTAGGCTCTGCAGGTCCAAAATTTTACCATAATGTAAGTTTTCCATGGGATCATGTCGTGTTTAATGGAAAGGTGCAAACCGGTGCCGTTCTTCAAACAAATGATGAGACGTTGCTCTTCAACGTATATGACCGCAATGGAAAGATCATTGATGTATTTAAGTTGACTCAAACCGAACGTTGAAAAAATGCGGAACAGGTGCCTCTCCATAGTGTAGCTTGTATGTAAACCACTTAAGGGAAAGGCACATTTGACCTACAATCACCACCTAAAATAAGTACATTTATAAGTCAGGGTGGAGGTCCTCCGACCGTCATCCTCTAATCTTGTTTTATTCTCTATTTTCTCGAATAATCTCAAAATCCTCGCTCACCTTTCACTTAATGAAGCAAACTTATCAAACATTGGTTGCGTTTTTTCATAGAGTATACAATTTCTGTGTTATACCATAGCTCATGTGCTTTTTTAACATCTTTAGCAAAATAGGGCAAACTAGTAACAAAAGCCTCTGGAATCAAGTCACCTTAATAGGATGCTGTTGCATAGCCCATATCAATTAATCCAGTAGCGACGGCATCAAGCATTTCTGGAAGTTGAGCTAATTGACCATTAAAATAGACATTTACCAAGATACGACCTTCACTTCTTTCTTCAAGCTCTTCAGGAAACCATTTCATCGCATAATAATGGGCTTTGCTTTTATCTGAAATATCTGGAGTAATAACATTATAATTTAGTGTATACACTCGATCAGCGAAGTCACGAGATGTAGCATTAGATCCACAAGCAGTTAACACAAGAACGCTAATCAACATGACAACTTTTAAAATGATTTTTCTCATATAAACCCTCCCTTCCTATCTCCCATCAAGCCACTTGTTCCTTTTGCGTTTTTGTTTTTAATTTTCCTATCAACATCGATAAAAGCAAAGAGGCTGTGAGAAGCACTCCTAAAATGAAAAACGACCATCTTGAATCGGTCACTTGTAATATGAAGGTTGCGAGAACAGGACCCAAGCTTGCACCTACAAAAAGGATAAACACATAGATGGACGTCACCACTCCTTTATTGCTCCCCCCTAATTGCCCGACAAACGCAATTAAAGTTGGAACGACTGTCGCGATCCCAGCAACAAATACGACACTCATAAAAATCGTCAATCCCAAGCTTCCACTCATTCCCATCGAAAATAAACCAACGGTAGATACGATTAAACCTGCATTCAACACACGTGATATTCCAAATTTATAAATGAATAAACCAGCTAGTGGAGAAAAAGCAATTCCGATGATCCCTATAGCCCTGACTAAAAAGATTTGCTGCGCACTGAATCCGAAACCTTCTGCCAAGTAATTCCCTAAAGCAGTATACATGCCGACAAATGACAATAAAATCGTGATTGCAATCATATAAATTAACACGATCAGTTTATTTTGAAAGGGAAGGATCATCTTTTTTAAAACCATAATGATGCTGTTATCGTTCACAGTTTCTTCCCGAGGAAGGAACATCATTAAAACTGTTGTAAGTCCATAAATCCCACCGAGCAAATAAAAGACCGCACGCCAACCCCAAATCGGTTCAAAATAACTACTTATTAATTGACCAATGATTCCAGCCATTAAAAATCCAAGGCTAAGCATACCAATCGTCCCAACCCGGTGCCGGATAGGAAAGACCGTCCCTACATATGTTAAGGCTACAGGTGAAAAAGTCGCACATACGAGACCTTGTAAAGCTCGATAAAGCAGCAATTGCTGAAAACTGTTCGCTGTACCTACTAAAATCGCCATCATACTTATAAAAAACAAGCCGAAAATCATCACTCGTTTTAACCCGTATTTTTCCGAAACAATCCCAAAAAATAAACAGCCCAATGCAAAGAATAAAGAAAATATACTACCCACCCACGCAGCTTGATTGCTCGTCACCGCAAATTCAGCCTCAAATACGGGTAAAAGCGGGATTGTCATATACAAAGAACATAAAACGACTAATGCCGTCCAAAACAATATAGTCGTAAAAACTTTATATTTTCTATCTGTAAACGAATCGTGTTCTAAAGCCTCCATCATACCCTTCCCTTTCTAATCTAAATATTTTTAGAATTTTCCTAATTGTATATCAAATTCCAATTCATTCCAGTTTCCATTCATCCTTATTACGCTAGTAAAAATAAAAACCCGCACGACTAGAGTACGGGTTTTGGTAAAGAATTATTTTGCTTCTTTAATAGATTCTGAATGTTCATGCACCACTGTCTTATTTCGTTTTTTAAAATAAATATTTAATACATTTAAATGTCTGTCTGCATTTTCATACTGAGGTTTTGTAAGGTAACTAACAACGACCATCACAATGAATGATCCTACAAAAACGGGAACAATCGGTAAGAAGCCAAAACTAGGCAGCCAGTTTGTAAAGAAGTATACGGGTACTAACACTGCGCCTGTTAACAAGCTTGCAATTGCACCATAACTATTTAATCGTCTCCAATATAATGCTGCAACGATGACTGGAATCATCGCTGATGTACCAGTAAACGATAATTCAGCAATTTGAAAAACACTAGCCGGTCTGATTAATGAAACAAAATAGGAAATCGCTAAGAGCACAACAACAAATAGACGGCCATAGAAGACCATTTTCGCTTCACTTTCAACTTTAAAGTATTTTTTAAGAATGTCATTCGTAAATAGATTACTCATTGTTAAAAGTTGGGCATCCATTGTAGACATGACCATTGCAAAGAGTCCAGCTAAGGCAATTCCACTCATCCAAATTGGAAGGTATTCGAATGTAAGCATAAAAACAATATTATCTGATGCGCTTCCTTCTAATCCTGGGATTAATACTGCCCCCCACACACCTAAAGTTACAGCTAGTAAATAAATGACCGCCATTCCCAAAGGATAATAAACACTATTTTGACGTAGGGCATTGCTTCCTTTTGCTGCTAATAATCGGACAAAAACATGTGGGAAACTTAAAACAACAAAAGCGAATAAAAGCCATTGACTAAACCAAATTTGCCATGAAAAGGCAGGTATTCCTTCACGTTGCATTAAATGTGGTTTCTCTTGGAGTACTCTTTCTGTAAGTGCTGAAAAGCCACCACTATTATTTGCTAACATAAAAACGGCTAATACGAGAAAGATTGTAAAGATGAAAACCTGTAATGTATTTGTTAACACTGTGCCTCGCATGCCCCCGCCCCAAACATAATAACCGACAACAAATGTTATAATGAGCGATCCGAGCCAATACGGAACTAAACCATTCGTAAATGTTTCAAATCCTGCTCCCGCACCAATTTGTCCTAATACAACATATGGTAATGTGTAGACAGCAAAAATAAGAAACATAATATTTGATATTGCATTGCTCTTGAACCGATCTCCATAAAACTCACTAGGAGTCCCATAATTAAACTTTTTCCCTAATATCCATATTCTTAAACCAAAATAGTAGGTCGTGAATGCAATCAAAAAGGCCCCGGCCCCCATTATTAAACCATACATCCCAAAGCCATTATGGTAAGCAGCTCCTGGCATTCCTAGCATGACAAACGCAGATAGGTTTGTCCCAATAATGGCACAAAACAAATAAAATCCAGAAATACTTCGACTCGCTAAAAAGTAATCTTCCCCTGTATTCTGCGTCCTTTTTTGCGATACATATCCGATTGCTATAATAAAAAGCATATAAATAAGCGAAACGATAAAAACAACCATTACACTACTATTCATAAAAAAATCCCCCCAAGCTATTACTCTACTTCCTCATCAAATTCATCTGGAACATCCGGCCAAATCACTTTATACGAAAAATACAGGAAAATGGATGCTACTATTCCTCCAGTTAAAATTTGGAACCACAATGCAAATGGCATGAACCCAAATAGAATTGGATCGACTAAATGAAACCACCAAAAATCGAAATGAAATAAAGTTAATAATGAAAAACCAATAATTACGAGTAATACCTTTGTTTTTTGCGTCACTTTTATCCCCCTCTATCCCTTACTTTTAATAATCCCTATCCTACCTTCTATAAGATAATAAAGTTGTATGCGCTTTCGAAAATCTCTATAGACTTCTCAAAAATTTGTTGTTGAGAAAAATTGAATTATTGCGTTACATAGTTATTTTTACTTATAAACTGTAATCTTTTTTTGGCTTATGTAATTAAAAGTTTTATGAAACACGTTTGCGACAACGTAAAAGATGTTTTTATTTTATGAAGAATAAACACGTGTAGATTTTTACGCCCCCTTTGAACCTTTAAAAATTGAAATCAATTAACTCTTAATCATTTTTTCCTTTCCTTAAGTACCCCCTTTTTAGGTTGTAGCAATTCTTCAACAAAATGAAGAACAGCTCACCTGTTTCTAAAATCTTCCTTAAAACAACTGACCGCATTTGCATTCCTTCCAAAAACCAACGCCCCATGCAAATGAGAATCATTACGCTTTCACTATGAAAGCGGCTACATGAATTTACAGGAGGGATTTTTTGACAGATGCTGGCGTCAATTGTAACTCAGGATTGTCTAATTTTGCATTTGTTAACGATTCGTTAACACCGTTAACAATATTTATAAATTGAGTATATAAAGAGCTAGATTAAAAGTCAATTGAATTTTCTAATTTTTCTATATTTTGTTAATATTAAATTCCTTTACTACTTAAAGTTTATCAATAGTTAATTTTTATAATAATGCTTAGGTATGATTTTAATTCGTGGCCATTAATTCAGATTGAAGAGAGGGGGAGAAAAAACGTTTTTTAAACTTTTTTAATTTTCTATATTTAAATTTTCCAATGATTTTTGCACTATAAATTGTAGGGCCATTTGTAACGTTAGAGAGATTAAAAAACATTAGAAATAGCAAGGGTTTGTCCCCTTGCTATTTTGCTATTAATTTCTAATTCTTTGGATTACGAGTTTTACTCCAAACCATTTTCGCCGTCTCCGTATCGAGTTGTGTGTAGGTTTGAGCATGAATAAGCGGAGAATTTCCTGCTAATGTAGATAGGGGAAGCTGAAGAAGCAGATATAAGTGGAGAAATTCCGGTTAACTGCTCTAAATAAGACAAAATCCAAAGATTTGAATTGTATAAACGGAAAAACTCCCCTTATTTTTAAGGAAATATCGGTATTTCCCAGTTTAGACGGATTTTTTCCGTTTATTTTTCAGACGCAGTGAAATCAACATTCAGTTGTATAAAGAAAAATATTGTTGTGTTTTTATTTAAGGTTAGGCTTTGTTACCATTTTCAAAAAAAATATAGTGTATTTTGCTGTGGTACACTGGCGATTGTACCCCCACATTTTAATAGAACAATTGCAGGTTCTCCCAAAACAATGATCTAAATTCCTTTATATCAATAAAGAAGACTCGCCGATTGGCGAGCCCCTAAGGGCGAAGACAGAGGCGTAGTCGCCCTTATGCGTTAGGAAAGTATTAATTTTAAATTTACACTTTCATATTAGCCAAAAAAAGACCTCCAAATTACCATACAATTTGAAGGTCTTTTTTCATTACATTTTTAATATTTACGATTGTTAACGGAACCTGTTACTCACATAAACTGTTCTTTTTTGTGGCCTGGCAACGTCCTACTCTCACAGGGGGAAGCCCCCAACTACCATCGGCGCTTTAGAAGCTTAACTTCCGTGTTCGGCATGGGAACGGGTGTGACCTTCTCGCTATCGCCACCAGACAATTGTTAAAATGAGGTTTGTTCCCTCAAAACTAGATAATGTTTGTAAGAAGAAAAAGCAAAAGGAGTATCTTCCTTAACGTTTTAGGTTAAGTCCTCGATCGATTAGTATCAGTCAGCTCCACACGTCACCGCGCTTCCACCTCTGACCTATCAACCTGATCATCTTTCAGGGATCTTACTAGTATAAACTATGGGAAATCTCATCTTG